>JBQTID010000125.1:0-5621 GCA_052389275.1 Gemmatimonadota bacterium
GTCTGCGGCGCGCCCTGCCTTCACCTAAGTCAGCCCGTTTTTCAGCAACCTGCTAAGGGACGGAGCCTTGCAATGCGAAGAGCCGCCAGCCTGATCCTGCTCACGCTGAGCCTCGCGGCCTGCGCCAGCACGAGAGGCGTCCGAATAGAGTCAGGCGATGAGACGTCCTATCGAATCAGCGTTCGCAACGCGCGCAGCAGCACCGTCGCGATCTCCTACCAGAGCGGCTCCGAGACTCGCGAGCTTGGTACCCTCAAAGCCGGCGAGAGCCTGCCTTTCGTGGTGATTTCCAGCACTCCGACGATCACGGTTCATGCGCGATCGATCAGTGGTGCTGCGATAAATTCGTACACCGTTTCGCTCACGAGCGGCAGCATATCCACCGTCACAATTCGGTAGTCAGCAGCCCGCAAACTCCCTGAAATCCCTAGCTCCCGCAATGCCTTTTCGCCTTACCTCTGGGCAGGCTCCTGTCAAGACTGCACCTAACTCGTTGTAACAGCTAAATTTAGCACTCATTGGACCGCCGGTTTCAGGCGGCACACACCCGTATCGAAGGAGCTTTGCGATGATGCGGTTTCATCCGAGGGTCCGGGCGCTGTGCGATCTAGTGCGGCGGCCGGCAATACTACAGATTCTGGCGGGTCTTCTTCTGATCACGCCGGCAGGCGTCATGTCTCTGCGCGGCATCGACACCGTCGAGCCGATTGCGATGCCAGCAACGTTGCCGCCGGTGGAAGTGGTCGCCGAGCCGACCACTGTCGGGCAGGCTGCGCTGTTCGCACGCGAATTCGAGATTTCGACGTCGCTCGCGAAGCGCATCGTTGACGCGGCCAACGAAGCCGGGGTGAATCCTCGCACGGCGGTCGGCCTGGTGCGAGCCGAATCGAGCTTTCGGACCTCCGCGATCTCGCCGGTTGGCGCGATTGGTCTCACGCAGCTGATGCCCGCAACCGCGCGCTGGCTGGAGCCGGGTATCACGCGCCAGCAGCTCAAGAATCCGGAGACCAATCTGCGGATCGGATTCAAGTACCTGCGGGATTTGATCGAGAAGTACAATGGTAACGAGAAGCTTGCGCTGACCGCTTTCAATCGCGGCCCAGGTACCGTTGACCGGCTGTTGAAGCGAGGCCGTAATCCTGATAACGGGTATGCGGAGAAGGTGCTGACCGGTAAGAGCAAGCGGCACGTATCGCTCATGAACGCGAAGTTCGGCCGCCGGAGTTAATGTTGCCAGAGGAACCGCATGCGGCGGTGCGATGACACGAACATGATCGCTACCACGAGCGAATAGATACTGACGGAAGGAAAACTCCAAACCCGGTAGATCGCAATGCCGCCCGCCACGAACACCGCGATCTCCAGGACGATACGCAGCTTTCCCGGGATCGGCACGATGACGCGGTGCTTGTCGCCTGGCACATTCAAAAGCGCCAGCAATGCGAGCGCCAGAATCATGAATGGCCAGCCGAACGCGAAATAGATCGTGACCCACGCCAGTACTTCGAGTGCGAAACGCAAACCCGCCAGCGCCGAAGGCTCCCGGTATGGATTAGTCTCCAAAGGAAACTCCCAACGCACGCGCGGTCAGCATCATGTCCGAGTCGAGCGGTACGTTCTTGATCTGGGCGATCGCATCAGGGATCGGCACGGCACTGATCCGGTCAGATTGCAGGGCGACCATGCGCCCGAACTCGCCATTCTCGACGGCTCGAACCGCCGCGGCGCCAAAGCGCGTAGCGATCAGACGATCGTACGCGGTGGGTGAGCCGCCACGCTGCAAATGTCCGAGTACCAGCGAGCGAGTCTCGAAGCCGGTGCAGTTGCCAATCTCATTGGAGACACGATCGGCTATACCACCATACCGGTTCGCCTGACCGGGGGTCTTTTTTTCGAGAAAGAACGGTTCACCGCCTGCCGGATGCGCGCCTTCCGCGACTACCACGATTGCAAATCGCCGTCCGGTTTCGTAGCGCTCGCGAATTTTCGAGCAGACTTTGTCGAGATCGTACGGAATCTCCGGTATGAGAATCACATCAGCGGTGCCGCTGATGCCCGATTGCAGTGCTATCCATCCCGTGCTGCGCCCCATAACTTCCAGCACCATGACGCGCTCGTGACTCTCAGCTGTCGAATGCAGCTTGTCGATGGCTTCCGACGCGGTCTGCACGGCCGTGTTGAAGCCGAACGTCACTTCGGTGACCGCAAGGTCATTGTCGATCGTCTTTGGCACCGCCACTATCGGCAGCCCCTTGCGATACAGACGGTCGGCGATGCGCAGCGATCCATCACCGCCGATCGCGATCAACGCGTCCAGCCCATGCCGGTTGAAGTTGGCGACGACGTCATCCGAACGATCCACGTGCGTGATCTCGCCGCTCGCATTCTTCACCGGAATCTCGAATGGATTGCCGCGATTGGTGGTGCCCAGCATGGTGCCGCCCAGATGCCCAATGCCGCGCACCGCCTCCCGGTCGAGACGAATAACCGGGTCTTCTCCCAAGAGGCCGCCGTAGCCACGCCGTATCCCGTAGACCTCCCAGCCACGCTGTAGCGCGGCCAGCACGGCGGCACGGATCACGGCATTCAGTCCGGGAGCGTCACCGCCGCCGGTATTGATGGCGATTTTTGTCACAGTTTAAGCTCGATCTCCTCCCAGCTCGGATGCAGCCCAGTCGCTCGCTTCGAGTAAATCAGTTCGCCGTTGCGCGTGACCTCGAACACGCCGCCGCTCGAGCGAACCAGCTCGATCTTCGCGTCGGGATGCTTTTCCCTGATCCTGGCCTCCAACTGGAGAGCGCGGGGCTTGTAGCCTCAGGTATTGCAGTATTCGATGGTTATGTGCAAGTCTGACATGCGCTTACCCAGTTGTAGGCGGTCCATGCGATCAATGCGGTCCACGCGATCCATGCGATCTATCGCAATGACCGCCATGACCGCAATGACCGCATTGACCGCCGTGTCGCTGAGATTGATATTAGAATACCTCTAGAAGGGTCTCCGCCCGGATCTCCCCAGGCACCCTACTCAAACGAAACAGGAGGTGTCCGTTGAGGACGCTTCGGTATGGTCTATTGGGCCTGTTAGCGCTGATAGCCGTTCCTCGCGTGATTTACGCGCAGGATGACAAACCGACGGTAGCAGTGCTGCATTTCAACGCGACAGCTTTGGCACGTGGCAACATCTCGGATGTCGGCAGTGCGTTGCTCGACATGATCACGACGGAGTTTTCGAAGAAGCAGTCGGTGCGCGTCGTGGATCGCAGCCAGGTCGAAGATCTGCTTACCAAGCAGAAGCTGCTGGTTTCGGGGCGGCTCTCCGATGAGGCAGCCATGCGCGCGGGACAGCTGCTGGGCGCGCAGTACATCGTCTACGGCGGTGTCTTCGTCGAAAGAAACGTTGCGCGTCTCGACATTCGCATAACGGAATCCGAGACCGGCAAGATCCTGCGCAGCTTCAAGCAGAGCGGTAAGGAAGACAATCTGATCGCGCTGGTCGAAACATTGACGGATGATTTTACGAAAGATTTGAGTTTGCCGGCCAAGGCAGCACTGGCCGAGGCAGTCGTGCCCGTCGACGCAATCCTCACCTATTCTCGCGGTCTCGATTTCGAGAAGCGAGGCAAGAGGGCGCAGGCGGCAGACATGTATGAGAAATCGCTGCAGCTCTCCCCGAGTTACGAAGACGCGCAGAAGGCGCTTGCCAGAGTCAAGTGAAAGGGAGGAAGCAAATGATTCGCCGTTGGAAAATCGCGTTCGCCGCAGCAGCTCTGTTGCTGCCGAATGCGCTATCGGCGCAGAGCATCAACTTCAGCAGCCAGCTACCGCGCACGCTGGTTTTCATTCAGGAAAAAGGTGAAGGCGGCACCGCGACACGCGATGTCGTTCAATTCCTCAATGAGGCCGGCTTCCCGCTGGTCGATCCGGCGCTCGCGCACACGGCCGGACAGCGCAGCCTGGTACAGGCCGCACTGAAAGGCGACGAAGGCGCCGCCGTTCAGCTCGGTCGCGATTTCGGCGCGCATGTCATCGTGCTCGGCACCGCGGATTGGGGCACGACGATCGATCCCCTCACCGGGAAGTTGCAGACCGGCACCGCGGAAGTCGGCCTGCGCGCGATTCGTCTCGATCAGGGCAAGGTGCTCTCGGTGCAGACGGGGCGCGGTCGCGCGATCGACGCGACCGAGCAGATGGCGCGCACCAACGCGGTGCGGCAGGCCGTGCAGGAGATCATCAAGACTACCGAGTTTGTTGGCGCGGTCGCTAACAACTGGGAAGAAGAGCCCTGGAGCGCGCGCGGCTATTTCTCGCCGGATCCCGGCTCACCGCAGCAGTCGCTCAACGCGCCGGCGCCGGCAGGCGCGCCGAAGCTCGCGATTATTCGCACGGACGTGCTGCCGCCGGTAGGTGCAAGCGCGGGCAGCCGCGGCATTGGTGTAGTGAAGAAGGCACAGGCAGGCACGTCGAACGACATTGCGCTCGAGGGAGTCGTCGTCGGCAGCGTTGCAAAGGTCGACGTCGAAGGCAAGCCGGCCAAGCTCGAGCCGCTTTCACTCGAAGAAGCGAAGAAGATCGGTCTCAACACGACCGCCACCAGGTTCAGCGCGAATGTGTCACTGCCGGCGAGCAAGGACACGGTGGTCGTAGTTGCGACGTCGTCAACCGGCGAAACCGCAACTGCCACCGCGGCGCCGCGCATTGCCGAGCGCTGGGCCGTAGTCGTTGGCATCGGCGACTATCGTGCGGAGGACATTCCCGATCTGCAATTCGCGAGCAAGGACGCGCAGGCGGTCTATGATTTTCTCAAGTCGCCGAACGCGGGCTTCCAGGATGATCACATCATTTTCCTGAAGGACGCGAACGCTACCAATCAGGCGATCCGCGAGGCGCTTTTCGTCTTCCTTCAGAAGGCGGGCTACAACGATCTCGTCTTCATTTACTTCGCCGGTCACGGCGCGCCGGATCCGACGCGTCCGGACAACCTGTACCTGCTGCCGCACGATGCCGACACGAAGGCGCTCGCGGCTACCGGCTTTCCCATGTGGGATGTGAAGACGGCGCTGCGCCGCCAGATCAAGGCGGAGCGCGTGATCGTGGTTGCGGATGCCTGTCACAGCGGCGGCACGAAGGATGGCGAAACCAATCCGATCAACGGCAGCTTCGGCGATCTGTTTACGCCATCGCGTCGCGTTATCCTCACGGCCGCGGACAACAACGAGCTCTCGTACGAGGACGCGAAGTGGGGTGGTGGTCACGGCGTCTTCACGTATAACCTGATTGAAGGGCTGAAGGGCGCCGCCGACACCAACCAGAACGGCATTGTCACGTTCCAGGAAGCGGCGGATTACGTTGCGGCGAAGGTGAAGACCGACACCAACGGTCGTCAGAACCCGCAGCGAGGTGGCCTCGGCGACGTGCCGCTGGCAGAGGTCGGCGCCACGCAAAAGGCCAGCAACTAGGCCAGGTTGATGCAGACCGAGCGCGGTCGCTCCGAGCAGGGGCGGCCGCCTTTTTTTCCGGGATTGCGAAAAGAATTCGTAGTGTTTCGAGGGGCGGCCGATCCGCAGAAACTGTTAAATGATTATTGTACAAGCATGTACGCAGTTTGAGGGAAAACGGCCC
>JBQTID010000126.1:0-15390 GCA_052389275.1 Gemmatimonadota bacterium
GCAGACCATCGCGGTTTTACAGCGTACTCTGCATCAACCTCCTATGAGCAACCGGACCGCTCGAACCACAGGTTTATGCAGGATACGCTGTAAAACCCGCACGGTCTGCGGAGCGCCCTGCCTTCACCCAAACCAAACCCCTTTTTTCAGCAACCTGCTAGAGTCGCGTGCCGGATAGCTCGAGCACGCGCGCCCACTGCTCCTTGCTGACCGGCTGTACCGCCACGCGCGGCATCTTCACGAAGCTCATTTCCGCGAGCATTGCATCGGCCTTCAATTCCGCGAGCGGAAGCGGCCGTGCCAGCGGCTTTACAGGCTCTACGTCGACGACGACGCGCTCCGCGGCTTTCGGATCCTCGCGTGGCTCGCTCGTTACCTTGGCAATGCCGATCACGGCTTTGTCGGGCGCTGTGTGATAAATCAAAACCCGGTCGCCCGGCGCTGCCGTGCGCAGGTTGTTTTGCGCGCGCGCGTTCTTGATGCCGTCCCAGACAGCTTTGCCATCGCGTTGCAGATCGTTCCAGCCGAAAGCTTCGGGATCTGCAAGGAACACCCACAGCTTGCTCATTGCGCCGCCTCCGAGCAGACTCTGCGGATCTCTGCTTCAGTCAGGGTATGGTCAGTCGCCTTGGCGAGGTCGAACACGCGCTTGCACAAATCCTCGTCGTCCGCGTTGTAGCCCCTCTCACGCAGCCAGTGCTTCACGTTCGACATGCCGCTGACATGGCTGATCTCGATGACTTGTTTGCGACCGACCATGGCCGCCGGTACTCCGGAATAAACCAGATCCGCGAGCCAGTCGTCGCCCTTGTTGCGCGCCTTGATGATCGCGGCCGCATGCACGCCGGTACCGGTGCGGAACGCGTCCGCGCCGAGCACGGGGTAGCTCGCAGCGATCGGCACGCCAGTCGCGTTCGACACCGTCTCGACGTAGCGCGGCAACGCGGTCAGATCGCCTTCGTGCAACCCCAGCAGCTTGAGGTTGACCAGCAACAGATCCATTTCCGTGTTACCCACCCGTTCGCCGATACCTAATGCGGTGCCGTGCACGCGGTCGGCGCCGGCTTCGATAGCGGCGAGTGTGTTTGCCAAACCGAGACCGCGATCGCGATGGCCATGCCAATCGATCTTCGCACTTTTGCCGGTTGGCCGGATGATCTCCTCGCGCACGAAGGTAACCAGCCGGCGCACGCCATCCGGCGTTGCGTGACCAACCGTGTCGGCAAGGCAGACGCGCGCTGCGCCGCAATCGATCGCCAGCGTGTAGAGCTGTTTGAGGACATCCGGGCGGGCGCGTGTCGTGTCCTCGGTCACGTACATGACCGGCAATCCTTCCGCTACCGCAAATCGCACGGCCTCCTCGCTCACCCGCAGCATTTTGTCGAGTGTCCAGTCTTCGGCGTACTGGCGAATCGGAGAAGATCCGATGAACGTGCATGCTTCAATTGGGATGCCGGCTTCCTGCGAGATGCGGGCGATGGGCTCGATGTCGGTGCGCAGGGTGCGCGCCGCGCAATTCGCGCCGATGCTGAGTTTGTTGCGTGCGATCTCGAGCGCCAGGGCGCGCACGTCCGCCACGGCGCGCGGGCCGGCGCCCGGCAGTCCAATGTCGGCGGTGTGAATGCCGAGCTGTTCCATCAGGTGCAGGATCTCGATCTTCGCGGCAATCGGCGGATCCAGCACGGACGGCGACTGAAGCCCGTCGCGCAGCGTTTCATCATCCAGCTCGACCGCGCGCCTTGGGGACCAGTCGAATGTCCCGCTCGACGTATTCCAGTCGTAGATCAGATCTGGTTCCTTCATGAGCCTCTCGAAGCGTGTTTTGGCAAAATGCCGGACGCGCGTTTACGTTGTCAACGCATGGACACCGGCATTGCGAAGCGAATCGCGGCCGCCCGCAGGCGGATTCGAGCGCTCGACCCGACCACGATCGACGACATGGTGGCGATCGTGCAGATCGCGGCGCCGCCGTTCGGCGAGAGCCGGCGCGCAGCTTACGTGCGCGATCTGTTCGAGTCGCTGGGCTTCCACGTTTCGGTCGACGAGGTCGGTAATGTAATTGCCGGCAACGGCACGACTGGCGACGCACTGCCCGTCATTGTCTCGGCGCATTTGGACACCGTCTTTCCGGCTGACACCGAGATCACGGTCAGACGTAACGGCACTAAGATTTTTGCCCCCGGCATTGCCGACAACTCGCGCGGCCTTGCCGCATTGGTCGCGATCGCGCGCGTGTTCAAGGAACAGGATCTTCATACGAGCCAGCCGATCGTGTTCGTTGCTACGGTCGGTGAAGAAGGGGTCGGCGATCTGCGCGGCGTGAAGCACTTGTTCAGACCAGGCTCACCATTTCGTAACGCGGCAGCGTTCGTGAGCATCGATGGTACGGGGCGGCGCCGCATTGTGTATCGGGCTATCGGCTCGCGTCGTCTGCGCATCACCATGACCGGTCCGGGCGGCCACTCCTGGGCCGACTGGGGCATCGCCAATCCGGTGCATGCCATGGGCCTCGCGGTCGGCGGTATCGACCAGATCGATGTGCCACGCCAGCCACGCACCGCGCTGACGGTCGCGCGCATGGCGGGCGGCACGAGCGTCAATGCGGTGCCGGCGGAAGCCTGGTGCGAAGTGGATGTCAGGAGTGAAAGCGCGAATGTGCTGGCGGACCTCGAGGCGCGCCTGCGCCAGACCGCCGAGTCAGCGGTCGATCACGTCAATGCGCGTCGCAAGCGCGGCACGGCTGCGCTCAAGCTCGATATCCGGCTGATCGGCGACCGGCCGTCGGGCGAGACCGCGATGAATTCCGGACTGGTACGGGCAGCGCGCAGCGCGACGCGCGCCTTCGGCGACACGCCCGAGCTGGTCGGCTCGTCAACCGATGCGAACATACCGATTGCGCTTGGCATTCCGGCAATCGCGATCGGCGCCGGCGGCGAGTCGGGCGGCACGCATACAACGGAAGAGTGGTACTCGAATGAGGGCGGACCGGAAGGGATCGAGCGGGCGCTTATGATTGTTCTGGAGGTAGCGGGATTGGCATCATGAGAGTGTGAGAAGTGTGAGAGTGTGAGAGTGTGAGAGTGTGAGAAGGTGAGAATGTGAGAATGTGCGAGACAATGTCGCACTCTCCCACACTCTCACACTCTCACACTCTCACACTCTCGACTTCCGAATCCGCCACGATATTTACACTGCCTTTGACCCCCTTCACGACCGCCCGATCGCCGATCATTGAATCGTGCAACTCCGCATTCTCGATGGTAACCTGCTCACCGATAATCGCGTCCCTCACTTTCGAATTCTTCAGTGATGAACCGGACTCGATCGTAACATTCGGCCCGATCTCGCAATTCTCCAGCAGCACGCCTTCGGCGACGCGCACGGGCTGGCGCACCTTGACACTTGCGCCGCCGTCCGGTTTCCTGCCCCTGCCATGCGCGAGCAGATGATAATTCGTTTCCAGCAGCGTTGTCAGCTCACCGCAATCGTACCACCCTTCGACCTCGATAACCTTGAGCTGCGCCCCGCGGTCTACCATGTACTGAAACGCGTCGGTGATGTAGTACTCGCCGCTCTTGCCTGCCGGCCCTTCGAGCGTCCGCGCGACGCCCTCGAAGAAAAGCTTCCAGTCGCGAATGTAGTAGAGGCCGATGTTGGCAAGCTTCGAGATTGGATCGCTTGGCTTTTCGACGATACGCGTCAGGTTGCCGGCGCCATCCGTGACCATGACGCCGAAGCGCTGATAATCTTCGACCTCCTTGGCCCACAGCACGCCTGCCGTCTGATCCGGTAGCTGATGAATGATCCTGAGATCGGCGTCGAACAGCGTGTCCACGAATATGATCAGACACTCCTCATCGATGAAAGGCTGCGCGAGCTGCACCGCGCCGGCGGTACCGTTCTGCCTCGGTTGTTCGATGAAACGAGCCTTGAAGTTGGGGTATTCATGCGCGACGTATGCTTCGATTCTTTCGTTGAGATAGCCCGTAATGAAAATGATTTCGGTAACGCCCATGTCGGTGAGGTCATCGAGAATGTAGCTCATCACGGTTTTGCCACCCACACGGATCAACGGCTTGGGCGTGACGTACGTGTGTGGCCGCAGCCGCGTGCCTTTGCCCGCCAGTGGAATTATGACTTTCACGCTTGCTGTTTCTCCGGGTCGAGATGGCCGGCGAAAATAGCAAATCCTGAGCCTTGCGCCACCCCTCGTGCGCGGTAGGTTGGCGAAGAATTCGTGATCGGAGGAAACCATGAACCAGCGATTTCTGATTGCCGCCGCTCTTCTACTCGCCGCGGCCGGGCCAATGTCGGCACAACAGCTGGAGCACCACCCGCAGCCGCGCTCGCTCAGCGTCACCGGCACCGGCACGGTGCAGCGCCAGCCGGACCGGGCAGTCGTGCTGATTGCGGTGGAAAGCCGTGCGAGCACCGCGCAGCAAGCCGCCGGTGACAATGCGCGCAAGATGGACGCGATTTACGCCGCGTTGCGTCGTCTCGGCATCGTGCCGCCTAAAGTCGCCACTATCTCGTACGAGCTCCAGCCGCAATACAACCAACCCGACCCGCGCGGTGGCGAACACACGCCGCGCATCACCGGTTACATTGCGATCAATATGGTGCGAGCCGAGGTGGATAGCGTGCCCCGCGCCGGCGCGGTCATCGACGCTGGCATTGCTGCGGGCGCGAACCGGATAGCCAACTTGTCGTTCGAGCTGCGCGACATGGAGTCGGCACGGCTCGAGGCGTTGCGCATTGCCGTGCAGAGAGCACGCGCCGAAGCCGAAGCGATCGCGGCAGCGGCGGGCCAGCGGCTCGGTCCACCGCTGTCGATCAGCTCATCGCATTGGCAGCCACGGCCGATGTTTCGTCGCGACATGATGGCGGCCGAAGCTGCGGGCATGGCACCACCGCCGACACCGGTCGAGGCCGGCAACCTGACGATCCAGGCGACCGTCAACATCAATTACGAGCTCGCGGATCGTTGAGCGGATTGCTTCGCCGAGCGGGGCGCGCGCTCTCGCGCAATCACGCGGAGACCACCGTACGCGACGTCGATGCGCGCTTGCGCGGCAGAACTTACGCGGTCCCGTTCGAGCAGGTCTGGCAAGCGGCGCTGGCGCTCACCAGCGGCGGACTGCGTGGCTGGCGGCTGGTTCAAAGCGATGACTACAAGGGTGTGATCCAGGCGGAGGCGCACACCTTCTTTTTGCGCTTTGTCGACGACGTGCTGATCACGGTCAAGCTGGACGAGAACGCGCAGACGCGAGTCGACATGCAATCGCGTTCCCGCCGAGGCGGCGCCGATTTCGGCACGAATGCGCGGCGCATCGGCAGGTTCTTTCACGTGCTGGACCACAAGCTCAAGCGCTGATCGTGCGCGTCATCGATTTTCACACTCATCCCTATCTACCCGCCGATCTCAATCCCGGCACCCGCCGCTTCATCCAAAGCATCTCGCCCGCCGTACGCGAGCACGGCGATCGTCTGGCAGACCCTCGCTATTTTGCCGACCTGCTGCGCAAAGATGGGGTGCAACGCGCGGTACTGTTGCCGGAGCACTGTCCTGAGACGTCCGGCAACGTTCGCACCGAGAGCGTGCTCGACATCTGCGCGCAGCTGCCGGATTTCTTCATTCCCTTTGCTTCGGTGCATCCACTACTGGATCCGGCGCCTGCCGAGCTGCTCGCGTCTTACGTGCAGCGCGGCGTGCGCGGCTTGAAGCTGTATCCGTCCTATCAGTTCTACTATCCGAACGATGCGCGCGTGTACCCGCTCTACGAGATATGCAGCAGCGCGGGGATTCCCGTGCTTCTCCACATCGGCAGCTCGGTAATTGAAGGTACGCGGCTCAAATACTGCGATCCGATCCATATCGATGACGTCGCGGTCGACTTTCCCGATCTGATTATCGTCATGGCGCACGGCGGCCGCGGCTTCTGGTACGATCAGTGCGCGTTTCTGGCATCGCATTTCCGCAATGTCTACATCGACTTGACGGGACTCGTGCCACAGCAGCTACCGCATCACTTCCCGCGACTCGAGCGCCTGGCTGACAAAATCGTTTTCGGCAGTGACTGGCCGGCGATGCCCAGGAGTGTCGCCGCCAACGTGGCCGCCATCGCCGGCCTCGGTCTGTCCGACGCCGCGCTCGAGAAGATTTTCCTGACCAACGCAGCGCGGCTGCTGAAGCTCGCATGAGCACGCAGCGCACGCTATTGCGCAATGGCCTGCTGGTGCCGGTCGCAGCCCCGCCTCGCTACGCCAATGTCGTGGTCGAAGCTGCCAGGATCGCCGAGATCGGCGCGGAGTACGCGGATTTCGACGGCGACGTCGTCGACTGTAGCGGCCGCATCATCATGCCGGGACTGATCAACGCGCATCTGCATCCGGAGCTGCACGTCCTGAAGGGGATTGTCGAAGAGTTGGACTTGCACGATTGGGAAGCTGCCGAGCATCTCGAGAGCGCGCTTCTGTTTCTGGGGACTGATGCTGGGCGCGCCATTCAGGAGGCCGCGATTCGAGCATCGATCGTGGACTGCGTTCTGTCCGGCACGACCTGTGTCGCCACATATGGCGTGACCACCGGTGCCGACGATGTGGCAGCCTCGGTTCTGTCAGAGATCGGTGTGCGCGGTTATGTCACCGTCCGCGATCCGGAATTTGCGCCGGTGGCTGATCACAAGCGCTTTATGTACCGGCTGCACGCGGAAGAAACGCTGACCGCCGCCGAGTTGACCGCTGCGGCTGTGGCGCACCGCCGTGGCGAGCGCCTGGTCATGCACGCAGCGGAAACCGAACATCGGCTGCGGCTCGTGGTCGAGAAGTTCGGCACGACCACGGTCCGCATGCTGGACCGCTGGGGGTTGTTATCGGAGCGCGTACTGCTCTCGCACGCGGTGCACGTCGATGCCGAGGAGATCCGGTTGCTCGCGCTCAACCGGGTGCCGGTAGTAAGTTCGCCGTCGGCGGAGATGAAGCTGACCGATGGGCTGGCGCCGATTGTCGATATGATCCAGCAAGGCGTGACGGTAGGGCTGGGCACTGACTGCGCGATCTGCAACAACAGCGATGATATGTTCCTGGAAATGCGGCAACTCGGTCTGTCACAGAAGCTTCGCTATGGCGCGCATGCGATTTCGGCGGAGCAGATCTTGCTGTCCGCAACGCTCCATGGCGCACGTGCCCTCGGTTTCGAAGGCGAGCTCGGCGCGATCGCGGAAGACATGCGCGCGGACCTCGTGCTGATCGACACGGACAACCCCCGGCTGCAGCCGCTGATCGTCAGCGAGCGCTTCAGTAATGTGGCCGCTAATCTGGTTTATGCGGCAACCGGGCAGGACGTCACCGATGTCATGATCGATGGCCGCTGGGTCGTGCGCGATGGCGTGCTGCGGACCGCGCACGAGCAGCTCATTTGGCAACAGCTGCGCGCCGGCGCGCACGAACTATACGAACGAATTCTTCAATGACGCCGAAGCCGAAATCAACGTTACCAGAACGGCTGCCGATCATGCCGCTGCGCAGTACGGTCGTGTATCCGCTCGGTGTCATCGGCGTGCAGATCGGCATGTCGTCCACGCTCGAAATGCTGTCCGCGCATCCCGAGGATGGCCTGCTGGTCGCGGTGGTGGTAGCGCCGGGTGGCCCCGATGATCCAATCGACATGAAATCGCTCGAGAAGATCGGCGTGGCGGGTCGTGTCTCGGACCGGCTCAACATGCCGGGCGGCAGTGTGCAGGCGACCGTGCAGGGCGTGGCGCGTATCCGGCTCAGCGATGTGCGGGAAGAACCAGGCGGTTACTACACAGCGGCGGTTGTCGCCGCGCGCGAGAAAAAGGCCGCGGAAGAGGAAACCCGCGAGCTGATTGCCCGCATTCTGACCGTGCTCGACGTGCTTGCGGACGAAGTCGAGCGGGTCTCGCTCGAGGTGCCGCGCATTCTGCGTATGAACCTCGCAGATCCCGGCCGCTTCGCGGACCTGGTCGCTACGCTGGCCATTTTCAGGTTCGCGACCAAGGACGAAGTACTCCAGCGACTGGCGGTCGCCGATCGCCTGCATTATGCGCTCGAAGAGCTCGAGCAACAGATCCGCCGCGTGCGCGAGATCAAAGGCACGTCGCGTTCGGAGGGCGCGCCCGCGGTCGCAGTCGAGGGCTCGGCTGCGGAGCTGCGCAATCAGATCCGTCTGCTTCAGGCGCAGCTCGGCGAAGTCGATCCGGCCGAGCGCGAGGTCATCGATTACCTGCGCCGCATCGAGACGACCGATCTTCCTAACCGCGTTGCCGGCGTTGCCCGCACCGAGATCGAACGGCTGCGCTCGGCCGGCACCACGACGCAGGACTCCAGCGAAATTCGCAGCTACGTCGATTGGCTGCTGCACATGCCATGGCGAGTGCGCAGGAGCAAGCGCCCGACTGATATCGACCTCGATGCGGTGGAGAAGGCGCTCGACGCGGAGCTCGTCGGCCTGGTCGAGCCCAAGCAACGTCTGATCGATTATCTCGCGGTCGCCAAGATGCGCGGCGATCTGCATGGCCCGATCCCCTGTATCGTGGGGCCGCCGGATGTCGGCAAGAACGCGCTTGCTTGCGCGCTGGCCCGCGGCCTCGGACGGCCGATGACCAAGCTCGAGCTGGGCGGGCGCGGCGAAGCGCAAATCGTCGGCACGCGCCGCACCCGCTCGGGCGCGCACCCCGGCAAGATCATCGGTGCGCTGCGCACCGTCGGTGTGAAAGATCCGATGTTCGTGTTGCACGAGATGGATGAGATCGGCCTGGGCAAAGTCGAAGGCGATCCGATCGAAGCGATGGAAGAGATCCTCGAGTGGGAAGGTCGCGAGAACTTTGTGGACCGCTATCTCGATATCCCATTCAATCTGGGCGAAGTCATGTTCATTGCGACCGCGCAGGATTTCTATCGCATCCCGCGCGACCTGCGCGACCTGATGGTCGAAATCCGCATCGCCGGCTACACGCCCGAGGAAAAAGTCGCGATTGTCAGACAGCGCATGCTGTCGCGTCTGATCGATGAGCACGGCGTTACTTCGGACGATCTCGAATTTACGGAGGCCGGCCTGTTCTTCGTTGCGCAAGGCTATGCGCGCGACGCGGGCGTAGGCATGCTTCAGCGCATGCTTTCTTCCCTGCTGCGCACGCGTGCGCGCGCCAAGGCGCAGGGAGATCACAGCAAATGGGTGTTCGATCCGGAGCGTATCGAAAAGGTGCTCGGTTTGCCGCGCTACATCGCGACGGTTGCGGAAAGTGCGCCGGAAGTGGGAGTGGTCACCGGACTCGCCTGGACCGCGGCCGGCGGCGAGCTGATGTTCATCGAGGCACTGCGCATGCCCGGCAGTGGCAGGTTGATAATTACCGGGCTGCTCGGCGATGTCATGCGCGAGTCGGTGAACGCCGCCTATTCGTACGTGCGCAGCCGGAGCGATACTCTGCACATTGTCGACGAGGCCTTCCGCGACTCCGATATCCACGTCCACTTCCCGGTGGGCGCAATCCCCAAGGACGGCCCCTCCGCAGGTATCGCAGTGACACTGGCCATTGCATCGACGCTTTCCAACCGCCCGGTCAGACACGATGTCGCGATGACGGGTGAAGTGACGCTGCGTGGCAAGGTGCTGGAGATCGGCGGCGTCAAGGAGAAGGTGCTCGCAGCCTACCGCGCCGGATTGCGCGATGTCATTCTGCCGCGCGGAAATGAACGGGATTTGCGTGAAGTGCCGGAGGACGTGCGCGAGAAGATCAGCTTCCACTTCGTCGACCGCATGGATGACGTCATGCGCATCGCGCTGGGCGAGCCGGTCGAGCCGAAGCTCTCGATTTCCGAGGATTCCGGTACGTCAGCCGAGCCGATGGCAGCGAAAGAAGCAGCGGGCGATTAGAGCGATAAGAGGGATGAGAGCGATAGGAGCGATTTGCGCATTCCTGGCGCTGATGCCACTTGCAGACGTAGTCGCCCAGACCTGTCCGCCGCCGCGTGCCGCAACCCCATCCGACACGACCAGACCTGACATTGCAATCGTGGCGCGCGTGCGCGCCGCAGCGTTGCGGTTTGATGTCCGCCCGAGCGCTACGCTTCAAGTTGCCGGCTGCCCGGCGGTCGATACGACGCACGTGGTCGTGCGCACCAACCTGCCCAAACCGGTGGAGCCGGGCGTGACCTACCGCAACGTTACGGTGGATTTCCGCCTCACTACACGCTTTAGGGACATCGACTGCTTCCTGGCGGAGCTGCTGCCTACGATCTCGGCCGATACCGCGGCGATTCGTGGCGCGCGGCGTGCATGCGTGCAGCGCGACAGTATGCGCTTGCACTAGGAGGGGTCCATGAAGCGAGTCATGGTGGCGCTCACGGCGGTAGTGTGCCTTGCCGCGGGTAGCGATCTCGCCGCACAACAAACCACGCCGCGGCCGCGGCAAACGCGCCAGCCGCTGGCGTCCGAGCCTGTAACCCCCGGCACGCGCAATTACGACGTCGTCCTCGAGATACCCGAGCTGCGTGTCGATTCCATCGGTTTGTCCGTCGATAGTCTTACTGCTCATCTCGCGCTCGATGCGCGCGTTGCGAATTTCCTGACCCTGAATGCCGGCGCCGATGTCAGCATCGATAGCGTTGGGCTCAGCATCGCGGGCGTGGTGGGCGAAGCGTATCTGTATGTCGACCTCGACAATGTCGCGCGCATTGTAAATCGCGTTCTGACTACGCTCGATCGCAATCCCGAAATCGTTACCGGTCTGCTCACGACCGTGGACACGGTAGTCGGAACCGTGGGTGCCGTGGGGCAGACGCTGCTACAGCCAGGCGGATTGCTCAGTCAGACCGTCAACACGCTCGGCCAGACCGTGAACCGGACGGTGGACGTAACCGGCCGCATCGTCGAGCGCACGCTCGACACGGCTGGTCGCGTCGTGGGCGAAAACGTGGTCGGCAATGTGACGAGCCTTGCCGTCATCCGTGAAACCGCCGGGGCCGCCGGGCAAGTGGTGAAGCAGGTGCGCGATGCGTCGGGGGCGGTCATCGAGTTTACACTCGACGCGGCGGGCAAGGTTTTGAATGCCAGGGTCCTTCAACCTGCCACGCGGCGTTAGGAGGACGAGATGCACAGGACGATGCTCGCAATCGCGGCGGCGGCGATGCTAATGATGCCCGCGTCGGTCGCTGCGCAAGAGATCCGGACGCAAGGCCGGACGTCGGAATGCGCGCCCGATACCAGGACCGGCGCACGCACGCGCGGCCAGCCGAGCGCGCAGTTTCGGGATTATGACATCGTCCTGGAAGTGCCGGATCTTTGCGTCCGGCACATCAAGCTTGCGGTGCGCAACCTCGATGCACACGTCTCGCTGAACGCAACTATCGCCAACCTGGTGCGCGTGCAGGCGGGCGCGGATGTGAGCATCAAGAGCGTCGATCTCACGATTCAGGGCGTTCGCGTCGAAGCTCTCCTGCTCGTGGATTTGGACAATGTCGCGTACATCGTTGACCGCACGCTCACCATGCTCGACAACAATCCGCAGATCGTCAGACAGCTGTACGGCACGGTGCAAGGCGCGGTCGGCACGGTTGGCGGGCTTGTGCAGACAGCGATCCAGCCGGGCGGAGTGCTGTCGCAGACCGTCAACGCGCTCGGGCAGACGGTCATGCGCACAGTCGACACCACCGGTCGCATAGTCGAGCGTATCCTCGACACTACGGGCCGGATCGTGGGTGAGAATGTCGTCGGTAACGTGACTTCAATGTCCGTGGTGAGAGAAACGGCTGGAGCGACCGGTCAGACAGTGAAGCAGGTACGCGATGCTTCGGGAAAGATAATCGAGTTTACGCTGGATGCCGCCGGCAGGGTAACTAACGCGCGAGTGCTTCAGTAATTTACCTCGAGCCGAAGCTCACGATCAGCGAGGCTGCTGCAACGTTGACCGAGCCGGTGGAGAGCTTCAAAGCCTGTCGGATCCGACGGCGCGTGCGATTTAGCTTCGCGACTACCTCGCCACGCGCCGCTTTTTCGGCTAGCGGTTTACAATGCTCGAATAGGTCGCCCAATATGCCTAGGCACAAGGCGTTGCTGTGTGCGTCTGAGCGGGGATGATACAGATTTTCGGAAAGATGCTGCACGAGTCGAACAGGACCGTTCACCCGCGCATCCTCCTGGTCGATAGTCGCGGCAGCTCGATTGTCACGCCATCTTCAACTTGACTAAATCTTTCGGCCACGATGTTGAGATATGCTGGCTCAATCTCATAGCCAACGCTGGACCGATTTGCCTGGATGGCAGCTTGGGTAGTTGTCCCGGTGCCGAGGAACGGATCGAGGACGACGTCGCCGACAAACGAAAACATCCTGATCAGCCGGTAAGCAAGCTCAGTAGGATATGGCGCCGGATGGCCTCGGAGGCGTGAGGACCCTGCAATATCTGCCCATACCGCGCGGAACCATCGGGCATGATCCTCCTTATCAATGAGACTAAGCACTCTCTGCTCGCGTGTAGGCTGCCGATATCCACCCGGTTTTCTGAAAATGAGGACGTATTCAACATCGTTTTTAATTATAGCGTTCGGCTCGTAAGGCTTTCCGAGAAATGCCGAGCCATTGCCCTCAACTTCGGTTACAGCGTTCGCGATCTTGTACCAGAGGACAGGAGTCAGATAGTCGAAACCGATGTCAATGCAATCAACGGATATATCAGCATGCAGTGGCACGACATAATGTCTGCCAAGCTTCCTGCGCGGAAGGCAAACGTCGCCCACAACCACACAAAGTCTGCCACCAGGGGTCAACACATCATAACAACGGCGCCAAACTCGCTTTAGCTCATTCAAGAAGGCCCGATAGTCTTCCACATGACCGAGTTGGCGCTCGCCAGCTGAACCGTCGTACGTCTTCAGCGTCCAATACGGCGGGGATGTAACGACTAACTGCACAGAACTCGGCGACTCGAGCTCCGTCATCTCCCTTGCGTCGCCTAGATAGATTCTGTGCGTGGTGGTAAGTAGCGGCGGCGAATTTCTGAGAAGGCGTGCCCTCTCGTTGAATTTCGCCGCCACCGAGTCTTCGACAGCTTGCTTTTTCGTAATTCCCATTAGCTTCGGCGCAGGTGAGCCACGACCACCATCTCTTTGCGCTCAATCTAGCGGACGCGGCGGACCAGTCCAATAGGGCCGCGGGCGAAGCTGCAAACGATCTGGACTATCGTGTCGGACCGACTATTTCTTAATCAGCAGCCCACGCTTTTTTCTGTACTGATAAACGGCGCTCCTCGCCTGGCCGTTTGAGTATCCCAATTGACGGAGATACGCCACAGCTTCCGCAGGTCGCTTCCCCTCGACGCGAAAATCATCGAGCAATCGCTCGTATCTCGCCGCAGCCGATTCACTTCCCGGTTTATTAGCGCGCCCAGTCATAGATCCCCAGTACCTAGGTGGTCTCCGGCTTCCTCTCAGATGGCTCGAATAACGAAGTCAAAACCAGCAACACCGCCCCGACCGTAATCGCCGAATCCGCCACGTTGAAGGTCCAGAAGCGCGTCGCGCCGACGCCGACATCAATGAAATCGACGACGCCCGACGAAGACCGGAACCGATCGAGCAGGTTGCCGATCGCGCCGCCCATGATGAAGCCGAGCGCGACGATCTGGAGTCGCTGGCGCGCATCGGTCGTTCGGTAGATCCAGACAATGCCGGCGCAGGCAATGAGCGTGAACAAAATGAGCAGCGGCCTGGCGCCGACTCCGAACGGTATGCCGAACGCTATGCCGGTGTTGTAGCCCAGTGTAAAACGGACGAACTCGCCGAGAATCTCCACCGGCTGCCCCGGCTGCAGCGAGCCTTCGATTGCGCGCTTGCTCGTGCAGTCAGCCAGCACGATCGCCGATACCAGTGGCCAGAACAGATGGGCCTTCTTCAAGTCTCTTTCCTTTCGGCTGCAATTCCCTCGAAGCGCGCAATGCGCTCTCGAATATGCGGCGGCACCGGCTTCGACCTGCCGGTATCATAATCGTACATGACCTGCACGGTCTCGCCCGTGGCGAGGATCGCGCCCTCCTCATCCACCAGCTCGTAACGCATCACGAAGCTCGCGTTACCAAGATGCGTGACGCCGGCTCGCACGACGACTTCGCCCGGAAACATGATGCGCTGCTTGAACTGCGCACGGACTTCCGCGATGACGTAGTCGATCTCGTCCAGTGTCGGCCGGCCTGCGACGTCGCGCCAGTAGGCGGCGCGCGCTTCCTCGAAATAGATGATCGGCAGCGTGTGATGCGCGTGACCCATCGAGTCGAGATCGCGAAAGCGCACCGCAATGCGGCGCGTGAATTTCAAATCGGTCACGCGGACTCCGGCGCAGCCAAATAAAGGACGGCCGCCACTACCAGTGCGAGCAGCGCCGCAGCCAGCAGATACACGCCCGGCAGGAACAGCCCCGGCGTTATGACACCCAACACCACCGCAACCATGCCGATTGTGGCAAGGAAGAGCGCGCCGACCAGGATGAGCCGAGCTTTCATTGGAGATCTCTGACCGTTTTCAAGATTGCCGTGTGCACCGCCGCGCGCGCGGCGACTACGCCCGTAATGTGAGGAACTGGCTGGTTGTACTGCAACTGGCGCCCTTGCAGATCGGTCACGACACCACCTGCTTCGCGCACGATCAGGTCACCGCCGCACAGATCCCATTCTCCCTTCGGACCGCGACTCAGGAATGCGTCGACTTCGCCGGTAGCCACCTTGCACAGCTTGTACGCGGTGCTGCCGAGCGGGCGCACATCGAACGCAGCGAACGGGTCGAAATGGCCGCGCTTGATCTCGCTGCGCGATACCACCATTACTTCGCGCGGCCGCCCGGCCGCGACTTCGAGTCGACGCGTGCCCAGGTACGCGCCGTGTCCCTCGAGCGCCGTGAACAGCTCATCGGTAGCAGGATTGTAAACTGTGCCCAGCACGGGACGACCGTTACGCGCGAGCCCGATCGAAATCGAGAATTCCGCGCGTCCGGCAATGAAGGAGCGTGTGCCATCAATGGGATCGACCATCCAGACATATTCGCAACCTAGGCGATCGGCCGTATCCGCGGTTTCTTCTGATAGCCAGCCGTATGCGGGCCGGTCTGCGCGCAGGATCTGGGTTAGCAGCGTGTCGGCTGCGATATCGGCGTGCGTGACCGGCTGGTCCGGCGATTTCATTGTTACTTCCAGAACCGTCCGAAACCATTTCATGACGACGCCGCCGGCCTCGCGCGCCGCGCGCACTGCGAGGGCGAGGTCGTCTTCCGGTTCGAACATCAGCGATCGATCTCCTCGATCCTTTGGCGTGCGATGCGTAGCGGCACGATTACAACTGCGATCGAGAACGCGAGCGCGAGCGCGAGGCCGATGCCCAGGCTGACG
>JBQTID010000127.1:0-5170 GCA_052389275.1 Gemmatimonadota bacterium
TTCTCGTATGTCGTGAGTTTGCTGCGCCCCGAGATCATTCGCTATCTCGAGCTTCCTAGTCACGGACTTCAGATCCTGCCGCTCTAGAGTACGTTCACACCACTACCGAACGGCGATTACTTCGGCCAGTGGGGCGATCGCGATCGCAACCGCGAGGAGGTGTATCGCCATTCACGCGTCGACTTCGAGGCAATGGATGAATTCGGCCGGCTGATGCATCACATGGCAATGGCCGTGCGCCCGATTCTCTCGATGATCCCACCCGACCCGACGGCTTTGAGCCTGCGCGAGCTTCGCAATTTGTTGAAGTTTGGAACCCACCTGCGCGGACTTGGCGCCAGCCACTTCAATGCTTTGCACAAGCTCATGACCATGAGCTCGGCGGATTTTCTGAATGAGTGGTTCGAGTGCGAGCCACTCAAGGCGACGAAGTCCGCGTCCGGCATCATTGGTACCTTCCTCGGACCGCGCTCGCCGGGTACCGCGTACGTGCTGTTGCACCATTACATGGGCGAGATCGACGGCGCCTTCCGCGCATGGGGTTTCGCCAAGGGCGGCACCGGCTCGATCAGCGAATCGATCGCGGCAGCCGCTCGCAGCTTCGGCGCGGACATTCGCACCAACGCCGGCGTCGCGCGGGTGCTGGTCGAAAACGGCAGCGTAGCCGGTGTCGTGCTCGACAATGGCGACGAGCTGCGAGCGCGCACGGTCGTGTCCAGTCTCGATCCGCGGCGCACATTTCTTCAGCTGCTCGAAGCGAGGGATTTGCCGGCGGAGCTGATTGATTCGATTCGGCGCTACAAGTTTCGCGGCTCGTCCGGCAAAGTGAACCTCGCGCTCAGCGAGCTGCCGAAGTTTCCGAACATTCCGGTCGAAGCGTTGCGTGGCGCGATCTCGATCAGCCCAAGCATCGACTATCTCGAGCGCGCGTACGACGACGCGAAATACGGTGAGTTCTCACGCAATCCCTACATGGACATCGTGTTCCCATCGATGCTGGATCCGGGCATGGCGCCGCCGGGCAAGCATGTCATGTCGGTTTTCGTGCAATACGCGCCGTACAAGCTCAACGGTGGCTGGGATGACGCGAAGCGGGAAGCTTTCGGTGACGCGGTCGTCGACACACTCGCGCAATACGCGCCCAACCTGAAGTCGGCGATCCTGCACCGTCAGGTCATCACGCCGTTGGACATCGAGCGCATCACCGGCTTGAGCGAAGGCAACATCTTCGCGGGCGAGCTGTCGCTGCATCAGCTGTTCTTCCTGCGTCCGGCACACCCGTGGGCGCGTTATGCGACACCGGTCAAGCGCTACTATCAGTGCGGCTCCGGCACGCATCCCGGCGGCGGCATCATGGGCGCGTCGGGCAGACTTGCAGCCCTGCGCATACTCGGCGACGCATGAATAGCTACGACGCAGTTGTGATCGGCGCCGGGATCAACGGCCTGACGGCCGCCGGCCAGCTCGCTGGGGCGGGGAAGCGCGTGGTTGTGCTGGAGAAGCGCGCGAGCATCGGTGGCGCCGCGAGCACGGAAGAATTGATTCCGGGGTTTCGCTTCAACACCTGCACTGACAACGCTGGTCACGTCGCGCCGCAGCTGGTGCAGAAGCTGAAGCTCGACCTGTTGCCAGCCGAGGATTCTGTTACCACGCTCGGTCCCGGCTTCACGCTAACGCGCGAGCTGAATCGGTCAGTCGCGGCGATTCGGCAACAATCTGCTCGCGATGCGGAGCAGTGGCCGCAGTTCGCGCGGCTGATGCATCAGTTCGCCGGCTTTATCGAGGCTTTGTATGCGATGCCGGCGCCCCGGCCGATCGACGGCGGCACGGGCGATCTCTTTGCCATGGCAATGCTGGGCAAGCGAGCGCGCGCGCTCGGCCGCGCGAACATGATCGAGCTGCTGCGCGTAATGCCAATGTCGGTTGCCGAGCTGCTCGATGATTACTTCGAGTCGGATGCGCTGAAGGCAACGGTTGCCGCCCAAGGCATCACCGCGTTGCATCAGGGTCCGTTCTCCGCCGGCACCGCGTTCGTCCTGCTGCATCATCACATTGGGCAGGAGTCGGGCGCATTCCGCATGCGCCAGCGGTTCCGTGGCGGTATCGGTGCCCTCGTCAATGCCGTGGCGAGCGCATCAGGCGCCGAGATCTGCGTCAACTCCGAAGTCGCGCAGATCGTGGTGCGCCAAGGCCGCGCGCAAGGCGTCGTGCTTGCAAACGGCGAGGAGATCCGCGCGCAGGCGGTGGTATCGAGCATCGACGTCAAGCGCACGCTCATCGATCTGGTCGACGTGGCGCAGCTCGATCCCGAATTCCTGCACGCTGTCCGTCACGTTCGCAGCCGCGGTGTCGTCGCGCGCATGCACCTCGCGCTGTCGGAGCTGCCGCGCTTCGGCGGCGTGGCTGAGCACGCGCTGCGCGGCGTGATCTCGGTCGGTTCCCAGATTCAGCATCTGGAACGTGCTTACGACGACGTGAAATACGGCCGCATCTCCGCGCGCCCATTTCTCGAGGCACGGATTCCGTCACTCACGGATCCGAGCCTGGCCCCGGCGGGCAGACACACCATGTCGGTGAGCATGCAGTACGTTCCGTATGATGCTGATCGGGATGCCGTGGGCAGTCTGGCCGTCCAAACTCTGGCGGAGCATGCGCCCAATTTGACGAGCGCGATCATTGACCGGCGCGTTTTTACGCCTCGCGATCTGGAAATGGCGTACGGACTTCCGGAAGGCAACGTCGAACATGCGGAGCTCGGACTCGATCAGATTCTGTTCATGCGGCCGCTGCCGGAATGCGCGCGGCATGCAACGCCGATCGAGAACCTGTACTTATGCGGCGCCGGCACGCATCCGGGGCGGGCGGTGTTGGGTGCGAGTGGCAGGCTGGCGGCAAAGGCGATGAAGCGGTAATGCGTGCGAGTGCTACCAGGTATAAACCGTGGTCCTGGTGATCCCGGCTACAACGGCAGTTACAGAGATGGTGTCTTTGACTCCGCTCTGTCCGGGCTCAATTGCGAACGAGACTCTGCCGCTCCCGTCGGTGCGCGCCGTGCCCGAAAGAAAATAGCCGTCGGTACCACTCACGGTATAGCTCACAGTCACGTTCGCGAACGCCGGCGTGACCGCGGCCGCAGTCGTAGCGCCCACCGCTGTGAAAGAGATAGCTGTGACGTTTGCCGCATTCGGTGAGTCCGTCGAGAGCGCATTCCTGATGACGTTGCCCTTCTGTATCGCCTCCGTGACGTCCAGCTCGTGGTTGGCATTGGCAGCCACGGCAATCTTGGTCGCAAGCAAGGCATTGCCGCCGTCGAGTTGCGCCTGGACGGCGACTTTCTGGATCACGGCCGCAGCGTCCGGCGCGGAGCACGAGGTCCCTGTTATTCCATTCGAGCACGTCGCATTGCGCATCAACGCGACATCCGGATCACCTGGTGCGTCATTCGACAGGCGGTACGCTGCATCAGTAGCTGCCACGAGGAACACGTGCTTCTTCAAAAGCGCGGCGAGCGTTGGATCCTCCCGAATCTCCGCTAGCAGTGGTGTTAGTGGAATGTTGCTGTTGCCGGCGGAAATCGTGACGACCAGGTTGCCTCGCAACTCCGGCGGAATCGAGGCGATGCCGTCCAACAGCGCAGTCATATGCGACTTCCATTCCTGCTCGGCGTTGCGCCTGGCTGCGTCCGATGTCGGGATAGCCTGGTGGTCGATGCCGTTCCCGCCGTTTGCGGAAATGTTGATGATCGCATCGTTCAGCCCGTCTCGCTCGATTTTTTTGTAGATCTCGATCAGGTAGCGGTTTGCCGGCGCCTGGTTGTTGTCCGAGCCGTGCAGGCATTCGACCACTGTGCCACCGGCATTCGTGATCGTGCCCGTCACGCCGGCACCGTGCACGCCCTTGCAATCATCGATCACGGTTACGCCTTTCACGGGGGCCGCGGATGGCAAGGCAGCCGGCACGCGCTCCGAACCGGAGGGCTTGCCGTTCACGTGCGGCAGGACGCGCCGAACCGCCGCGTTAGAGACGAGCTGGCCCAGCACAGCGTTCTCCGACCCGGGCGTAACACCGAACAGGTAGTAGCCGGCTTTCGGCACACGGGCCAGCACGGTTCCGCCTGCCGACTTGAGGATCGCCGATGCGGTCGCCTCCGCCGTGCCGGCCTTGAAGTAGACCACCAGCTGTCCAGCGAGGAAGGTTACTGGGACGCTCCGGCCGTCGATGGTAAGCGTGCGCTGCTGCTCCGCTGGGTATGGACCGCTGTACTCATAGCCGCCCGCGAGGAAACCGGATCCGGGGAACGTGCCAATTGCGGCGAAGCTCACTTCCGGAAGGCCGGTTGCACCCACGCTAACACTCTGCGTCGAGGTCAATGGACCCAGTGTCCACGTGACTGCCGCTCGCCCTGCGGCATCGGTGACGGAGTTGGCGCTCCCTACCGAACCACCGCCCTTGGTGACGCGCCAGGTTACAGTCGCGCCCTGGATCGGCTTGCCGCGCGGGTCGGCGACGATCACCACGAGCTGGTCTCTGAGCGCTGTGCCTGCAACCGCGATCTGATCGTCACCCGCCACCTTCGAGAAAGCCGCGACCCGTTGCTGCACCGTGACCTGCGCCGTCGCCGACACGTCGCTAGCGCGGGCCGTGATCGTTGCCGTGCCGGCACCCGTCGCGATCGCAACTCCTGTCGAGGTATGGACGGTAGCGACGGCAGGATTGCTGCTGCTCCACGTGACCGCCGCGTTGCTGAGTTGTGTGCCGTTCTGATCGACGACCTGCGCCGAGAAGCGAACGGTATCCCCGATGGCTTCCAACATTGACGTTGTCGGCGAGACCAGGACTTCGGTGGCGACCGGGCCGAGCGGCTCCTTGCACGCTGCCAACAGGGCAAGCGCGAGGGGGACCAGACGCATCATGATCTTCATCAGAGTCTCCTGCCCGTGATCGGAGTCGGTACGAGTTGGGGCGTTCGCGCGGCTTCTCGTTCGCGCGAAGGCCCTATTCATACATCGTGGCAGGCGCCCCAGCGTGACACTCCTCAGCCGCGGCAGGTATCTGATTGGGAACCGCGGTGTTAGAACTGCGGTGTAGAACTGCGGTGTAGAACTGCGGTGTAGAACTGCGGTGTTAGAACTGCTGTGTAGAACTGCGGTGTTAGAACTGCGGTGTAGAA
>JBQTID010000128.1:0-6077 GCA_052389275.1 Gemmatimonadota bacterium
GATGAGTGCGATGAGTGCGATCGCACTTATCGCACTTATCGCACTCATCGCACTCATCGCTACATCGCCCTGATCGCCAACTCCGCACTATCCAGCTGCACCGGCAACTCGACCGTAAAGCGCGAGCCCTCGCCAAATTTGCTTTCGACCGTGATCGTCCCGCCCAGCAATGCCAGCAGGTTTTTGGTGATCGAAAGTCCCAGACCCGTGCCGCCGTACTCGCGTGTGTGTGACTGATCGAGCTGACGGAAGTCGTCGAAGATGACATCCAGATATTCGGGCTTGATGCCGATGCCGGTGTCCGAAACCGCGATACGAATGCGCTCGTTGGTGGTCGCCACCTCGGTTGTCACGGTAACCGATCCGCTGGATGTGAACTTGATCGCATTCGACAGCAGATTCAAAAGAATCTGCTTGAGCTTGGTACGATCGGTGGCAATGCGTGGCACGCGCTCGAAGAATTCCGTCTGGTAGCGAAGCTGCTTCTTGCGCACCATCGGCATGACGGTTTCCGAAAGCTCGGCCAGCACGTCGCGCAGATCGATGTCTTCCACGTGCAGCGGCATCTTGCCGGCTTCGATCTTGGACAGGTCGAGCACATCATTGATCAACGCCAGCAGATGCTGCGATGTCGTGTTGACCTTCTGAAGTGTCTCATCCTGCGCATCGCTTAGCTCGCCGTAAATTCGTTCCCGCATCAGCGAGGAGTAGCCGATGATGACGTTGAGCGGTGTGCGCAGCTCGTGACTCATGGCCGCGAGGAACTCGCTCTTCAGACGTGACGCCATCTCCAGCTCGGCGCTCTGCCACTCGAGCTGCCGGTTGCGCTGCTCGAGCTCGAGCGTTGCGCGCTTGATGCGATCCTCGAGCTGCTCGTTCAACAGCTTCAGCTCGGCCGCGAGTCGCTGATTCTCCGCGAATTGCGTGAGATCGTGCAGCACACTCACCATCGCGGTAGTCTCACCACGCGCATTGTGGATTTTGCTGCTGTGTACTTCGGCAGGCAGGAGCCGGCCCGAATCGGGGTCGAGCAGGTCGATGCGCTCGACTCGGCGTCGCTGCATTTGCAACAGGAAGTCGCTGATCAGCGACGTGAATTTGGTGTCGTTGGCCTGGACCATGCGCGAGTACGGCGACTCCGGATCGGCTTCGGCCGGCAGCACAAAGAGGCGATCCGCCTCTGGATTCATCAGGATGATGTTGGATGCTTCATCAGTCACGAGAATCGGATCGCTGACGTTCTCGAGCATTACGTTCAAACGGTCGCGCTCCTGGCGCGAGCGGTGCTCAGCCACCCGCGAGCGGTTGAACTGCACCTCGAGCTCGGTGAGCGCGCGCTTCAGGTCCGTGATGTCGCGCAGAATGGAAATGACGCCAGGCTCGGGATCGGATGGCGAGATACGGACGGGCAGTACGATCACTTCGAACAGCAGGTCCGACCCGTCGGTGGGATCCACCAGGTTCAGCTCGCGGGTTCGCTCTTCCTTTACACCGCTGATCGCGGCCTGGGTCAGGAACGAGCTGAACAGCAGGTTGTTGACTTCGATTGCGCGGCGCCGCCCCTCACTCGACTCCTCGCCGGCCACCAGCAGGCTTTCCGCCCGTTCGTTCGACAGTACGATGTTGGTGCGTACATCGGTCAGGATGACCGGATCGGACAGCGCGTTGAGGATGCCATTCAGCATCTGGTACTGCCGCGTTTGGCGCGTCAGCTGCACGTCCAGGTCCTCGATGCGCGCGGACCGTTCCAGCGATGCGCCAACTCGTTGCAGCACGTCGTTCGCGAGCGCGCAGCGCGGCTCGGCTAGCTGCGCATCGAGCAGCAGCACACCGGCCGGCTGGCCACGGATGCCGGGGAACGAGATTGCGACAATCGAATTGAAGCCGGCGGTCGGAAGGTAGTCAGGCGGTATCGATCGGATGCCGAGCTTCTGTGCCAATACAACGAGCGCCGCGCCGGCATCCGTCTGAGTGCTGGTTAGCTGCTTGAATGTCGCGTCGCTTACGCCCCATGCAGAGCCGCGCAACCCCGAATCCGAAGCAAGGAGAAGCACGGCGCGCTCGAACTCGCCCTCGCTGACGATTCGGTCGAGGACGAGCGAACAGCCCTCTGCGAGATCGTGCACTCGAGCAATGAGCTCGGCAAGTTCCGCGACAATGACATCTGCGGAACGCGACGCTACCCGCACACGTCAGCTCAGTTCTTCGAGCCGGCGCTTGAGTTCCACGTTCTCCGCGCGCAAACGGTCGGTCTCGCTCGTCCCAACACCACCCGGACCGATTGCGCCGCCCGGACGTGACGCGAATCCCGTAATACCGATCGCTTCCGCGTACTTCAGGTAGGTTTCCACGGACGCGACCACGATACGTGCTTCGACGCTGACCAAATCGATGCCGACGAGGGATACGCGAACATACGCGTCAATGACGATACCCTTGTCGAGTACTCGATCCAGTACGTCGATAAGACTGGCACCAGCGGGCGCTCTTTCTACCGCCATTTTGTTTCTCCTGACCTGTGAAGGAGGATTACTTCAGCTTCTTCTGCTGCTCCAACAAATCCAGCCTGCTGTTCAACTGATCGATCTTGTCGGTCAGCGCTTGCACCTGTCCGCCACCGATGACGTTTGCGTAGTGCGGGTCAGTACGCCACCAGTTCATGCCGATCTGTTCCGCCTTGTCGATCGAGCAGACCAGAAGCCGGATTTGAATAGTCAGCAGCTCGACATTCGCCAGGTTGACCTTGATGTCGCCGGCTATGACCAGCCCCTTGTCCAGGATGCGGTCGAGAACATCGACGAGTCCCTGTGATCGCTGCGGGCCCAGCTCGTACCGTTCGGCCACGTTTACCTAACTCAGATTAGACGGCCGAGAGGGCCAAGATCGATATTGAGATCTTCCCCTTCCAGGCCAAATTGATTCTTAATTTCTTCGAGCCGCTCCTGCAACCGCATCAGCGCCAGGCCGAGACGTTCGATCTCCTCATCGCTCAGCGTGCCGCCTTCCATGCGACGAACCGCCTGGTGCTCGAGCACCTGGCGCAGAAACTCGATCAGCGTCAGCACCAGCTTGCCGAGGCCAGCCTCTACATCCTCGGGGCTCGCATCAATGCGCGCTGGCAGCGCCGGCGCGATTTCGCCCAGCTCCGCGGCGAATAGCTCCAGATCGTCGGCGTCGATGCGATCGTCCGTCATGCCGCGAACGAATACGGCACCCACGGGCCGCTTACGAGGAACCGCAACTCAGGAAACCGCGCCCGCAACGCTTGAGCTCTCTCACGATACAGGTCGAAGTCCTTGCGCGATACCAGATGGGCAATTGTGACCACGCCATGCGGCGTACGCGCCTCTTCGACTCGCTCTTCTCGCACGAGACCACCCAGAACCTCCGATACGCCAGCCCGTACCTGTTCGACGTCGTCGTGTTCGGCGCGCTCGGCTTCGACGCGCTCGCGCAGACCTTTCATGTACTCGAGGCCGGTTGTGGCCCGCGGAACACGCACAACCTGGGCCGATGAATCGCGGTCCGGACGTAGTATACGCAGCCCGAATTCCATGGCACCAGCGAACCTGGCCAGCCGCTCGCGATACCAGTCGGCCTTTTGACGGATGACATTCTCGAAGATCGCCAAATCCTCGGACCACTGGCCGAAACGCAGCGGAACAGGCGTAACTTCCTCTGTGACAACGGCTTCGACTACCGCGTTGTGCTGCTGCACGTGCTCGATGCTCGGCTCCGGACGAGCAATACTCGAAACCAGCACCGCGAGATCATCGATCGCGTGCGCCGTAACCTCGGCGTCATCGAGACCGGATATCCCGGAAATCGGCACCAATCCACGCGCCACGACACAATAGCCATAAAGGCCCACGATCAGCGCGCCGACGGACCCGGCCGCGGCGGTAACTTCGCGGTTTCCGTGGCGGCGATCACCAGTTGCAGCCCGAGATAGATCAGATCGATGCCGGCGACGCTGATCGTCACCTCGCCGGTGATAATCGCGCCCCGGTCGAGCACCCGGTTCACCAGCTCGGCCAGACTCGTTTGATATTCGAGATTACTGCGGGCCGGAAGCTGCTGGCTCATCGTCTCCTGTAAAGCGATAGGGCGCCCAGGGTCCCGAGAATCGCAAGGTAACTCCCCGCGCGCCCAAACGCCCGACCTCTGTTTCGAGCAGCCGCATCATCTCCTGCTCGGCGGCGCGGTCGACCAGCAGCGCAGCATGCAGGATCACCGGCAAATCCTCCGCCGTCTGGGGAATCGGCAGGGTTCGCGCCTCGGCAACGATAGCACGTGCCGCGTCCAGCGTTTCGTGCGCGAGCGACTGCGCCGCGTGCCGAACTTCGACTTTCAGCATATCGGCGCGCTTTTTTTCCAGCAGATAACGCTTTCCGGGCGTTGCAGCTGCGGCTTCGCGATCGAGCTCCGCAATTATCGGAGAAAGCGCGCCGGCGTTCCGTTCGACTTCATGTTCGTTGAATGAGATCTTGAGATCCCATTCACGCTTGTTGTTGAGTCGCAGCAACTCGGCATGAAGATGCGGCGCACGCGGCGCCAGCGCAGCGCGAAGCGCGTTGTCGCTCGAATACATTGTGAACAGTGAAACCGGCAGTATCTCTGCGTTGTCGACAAACCATGCAACGACGGTTTCATGAGCGACGCCTTGTTGCGCCACCCAGCTGAGATCCTGAAGCCGTTCATCGATGCGGGCTGGATCGTAGATCTCGGCTGGTACGCGATTCACCACGGCTTTGACGGGACCGACATTGATCAATGAGACAGTGGCTCCGCCAACACCGGCGAGGTTCGAGGGCTGGACTGCATCGCCCGGCACAAAGCCGTAGAGATAGATGAAATCAGCCACCGTGGATGTCCCATTGCGCGAGGAACGAACGCAGAGCGGCGGGTCCTACAATTTCATGGTGGAGATCCGGAGCGCGGATCCACCGCTCGCCTGGCTGCCGCTCGTCACCGTTACGGTTCAATATAGTCGCGGCCACCGGCACGCCTGCGCTTGCGAGGGCTTCCGACAGACGCGCAGTCTCCGCATTCACCAACGGCTCGTTCAGGGTAACGACAAAGACAGCGGTAGTAGCTTCGGCAGACAGGTCCAGCATCAATTGTTTGAGACGCCTGGCAAATGCTAGCAGGTCCTGGGCGAGAGCGTCAAGGTTGCCGACGGCGCCGAACTTGATCAGCAACCGCATGAGCGCGCGCACCCAGTCGAGCGCAATCTCCGGCATTTGCAAAAGCCGCAAAAAATGCCCGGTCGGAGCTGAATCGATGATCAACGTATCGAAACTTTCCGCCTGTTCCAGAATCACTACCAACGCGATGATCTCATCGATGCCCGGTGGCGCGAAGTTCCAGAAGGACTCGATTACTTTGCGATCGAGTGTCGCCGACACTTGCAGCCCCATGCTTTCGGAAACCTCGTTCACGCTCGAACGAAACTCGTTGCGCATGCGCTCAAACTCGGCGTGCGCATCGATTTGACGCGCGAACAGACCGGGCGCGATCGCGCGCGCATCCGGTCCGACAGCGGTACCGAACACCTCGGAAAGTGATCCTGCCGGATCGGTGCTGACTACGCAGACTTTGCGCTGCTGCGCGAGTGCTGCGCCGATCGCACCGGCGCACGTTGACTTGCCGACACCGCCTTTACCGGCAACCCAGATAAGTTTGGCGCGCAGACTTTTGATCCACGCTTCGGCGTTGTGAGCTGCAGGCGTTCTTTGCGGTCCAGGCGTTCTTTGCGGTCCAGGCGTTGCCCGTGTTGTCTGCGCTGTCTGCGACGTTGTCTCGCTCAAATGTTCGCGCCACGCACGTATGCCATCGCAGCCCGTTGCATTCGCGTAGCGCTCGACCGTGAAGTCTGCTTCGCCATCACCGACGGCCACCGTCGCTTCCACCCTTAGCGCGCGCCGCTCGAGGTCACTGATCAGTCGCTGCGTTTCTTTCTCGACCACGACTCCGCCACGCGTTACGACGATCGCGGTGCCACTTTGAATCACTTCAGTCTCGAAGCGCTTGGCAGCTTTCTGCCATTGTTCGAGCAGCGGCATGGCACTGAGCGG
>JBQTID010000129.1:0-16512 GCA_052389275.1 Gemmatimonadota bacterium
GCTCGCCTCCCCATTACGTCCCAACCACACCATTTTCGGCTCGCTGCGCACAAGGAACCATGTCGCCTACAGGCACACTTCTTCGGCCCTCAATAGCAACCCAACGATTCAATAAAAGCGGGAACCGCCTCTCATCCGTTTTTGTTTTGCTGTGACGAAAGCGTTGGGATGCGGGCGGGGAATGTGCCTGAAGGCGACATGGTTCCTTGTGCGTAGCGAGCCGAAAATGGTGTGGTTGGGACGTAATGGGGAGGCGAGCGGAGCCTTAGGCGCCGAAAGGCACATTCCCCGTTCGCATCCCGCAGCCGGCATCTACTTCTTCTCGCCACCTCGCGTTCCCGCGCTCTCGCGTTCCGACTTAATGTCCCAATGCAGCTTCCTGCGCATGGTCGAGAAAAAGCTGTCACCGGCGAAGCGAATCAATTGCACGGTTGCCTGACCTTTGCGCACGATCAGCGCGCTGCCGGCAGCGAACGGCTCGCCATCCTGTCCATCCACGGTCAGCATGAGATCGGTGCTGTCCGATAGCACTTCGACGCGAATCTCTTGCGTGGCTGGCAGCACCAATGGGCGTATGACGAGCGAGTGGGGACAGATCGGCGTCGCAACTATGCAGTCCACGCTCGGCACTACGATCGGTCCGCTCGCGGACAACGAGTACGCCGTCGAACCGGTCGGCGTCGAGATGATGATGCCGTCCGCGCTGTAGGTGCCGATCTCTTCCATCTCATCACCGACATAAACAGCGAGCCTGACTACGCGCGCGAAGCCGCCCTTGTGGAGCACGGCGTCGTTCAGCGCGAGGTACGGCGTGGCGGCGCCGTTGCCCTCGCCATCGACTACGCGCGCCTCGAGCGTGAAGCGCACGTCGAGCCAATAGTCGCCACCGAACAAGCGCTCGAGTCCATGCTCGAGCTCGCTCGGCGCAATGGAAGTCAGAAATCCGAGATAGCCGAGATTCACACCGAGCACCGGCGTGGCGCGACCAGCAACCAGACGACCGCCGCGCAGCAGCGTACCGTCGCCGCCCAGCGTGATCAGCAGATCGATGTCGGCGGGATCGAGCTCAGGCTCGGCAATCAGCTCGAGGCCGCGCTGGCTGGCGAACTTCTGAAGCATCTGACGCGCAGGTGTGAGGGCGGCGTATCTGGATTGCTCGATGACGCCGATCCGCTTGAACGCTCGCGGCGTCACGCCGTTTCGCGCACGGCAGGAATGTGTGAGCGCTGCGCGACGGTCCGCACGCGCGCCGCGATACCGGCAACATCGAGACCGACCTCCACGAGCTGCTGCGCGCGGTCGGCATGATCAATGATGCGGTCGGGTACACCCATGACTTCGATAGTGAGATCGGGATGCCGCTCGCGCCGCCCTTCGATCACGCGCGCGAGCGCCGCGCCGAAGCCGTTGATGATGGTACCTTCCTCGATGCTGACGATCACATCGTGCTGCGACGTGACCCATGTCAGCGTTCGCTCATCCATCGGCTTGATGAAGCGCGCGTTTACGACCGTGGCATCGATGCCCTCCGCCGCCAGCTGATTGGCCGCCTCGAGCGCGGGCAGCACCATCGTGCCGACTGCGAGTAATGCCACCCCATTGCCGCGCCGCAGCACTTCCCAGCTGCCGTACTCGACCGGGGGTATTTCACTCAAAGCGGGCACATTGGCAGGCACGTTGTCCCGCGGGTAGCGCAGCGTGAACGGCCCTTTCGTGGATTCCACGCCCAGCCGCAACAGCGCCAGCATTTCGGCGCCATCCCTGGGCGCGGTGATCGTCATGTTCGGCACCGCGAGCATATACGCGATGTCGTACAGGCCCATGTGCGTCGGGCCGTCATTGCCGACCAGCCCCGCGCGGTCCATCGCGAAAATGACCGGCAGGTTCTGAATCGCAACGTCATGGATAATCGAGTCGTACGCGCGCTGTAAAAACGTGGAATAGATGGCAGCCACCGGACGGATACCCTCGGCGGCCATCCCGGCGGCGAAGGTCACGCCATGTCCCTCAGCAATACCGACGTCGAAATAGCGATCCGGAAACGCATCGCCGAACATGCCGGTGCCGGTGCCACTCGGCATAGCGGCAGTGATGACTGCGAGGTTTGGATGGATGGCACCGAGCTCGACGAGGCCTTTGCCGAAGACGTTCGTGTACGCCGGCAGACCGCCGCCCTTCTTGGCCATCTCGCCCTTGATCTTGTCGAAGGGCGTTGCGCCGTGCCAGACAACCGGGTTCTGCTCCGCCACCGCATAGCCTTTGCCTTTTTTCGTGAGCACATGCACGAGGCGTGGGCCGTCCCACTTCTTCACCTGTTTCAGCGTCTCCAGCAGTGTGGGCAGATCGTGGCCATCGACCGGACCGACATAGCGGAAGCCCAGCTCCTCGAACAGCGAGCCCGGCGTCAGCAAAGTCTTCGCGCTTTCCTCCACCTTGATGGCGAGCGCTTCCATCGTGTCGTGCTTGTCCAGGAAGTTCTTCAGCTCTTCGCGCAGCCGGTTGTAGAGGGGATTGGTCACGAACCTGGTCAGATACTTGTGCATCGCGCCGACATTGCGCGAGATCGACATCTCATTGTCGTTCAGGATGACAATGATGTCGCGATCGGTATGACCTGCATTGTTCAATGCTTCATACGCAATACCGGACGTCAGCGCGCCGTCGCCGATAACCGACACGACCTCGAAATCGTCGCCGTTGAGATCGCGGGCCGCGGCAAAGCCGAGTCCTGCCGAGATCGACGTAGCCGCGTGGCCGGCGCCGAAGACGTCGTACTCGGATTCCTTGCGCATGAGGAAGCCGGACGGGCCGCCTTTCTGCCGAATCTGTTCGAAGCCGGGATTACGTCCGGTCAGAATCTTGTGCGGGTAACCCTGGTGACCTACGTCCCAGATCAGTTTGTCACGAGGCGTGTCGAAGATGTAGTGCAGCGCGATGGTCAGCTCGACAACGCCAAGCCCGGGCGCGAAATGACCGCCAACCCTGCTGATCACGTCGATCATGCGGTCGCGCACTTCCTGCGCGAGCGCCGGCAGCTGATCTTCTTCGAGCTGCCTGACATCGGCGGGGTTGTTGATCTTATCCAGCAACGCCAAAACGTCCTCCGTCATGGATGCAAAAAGAGCGCGATCGAGATGCCGTACAACACTCCTACGAGTACTTCCACGTATGTGTGTCCCAGCCGTTCAACCAGACGTTCGCCACGTATCGAATGATGTGTTTTCAGGTCCTCCAACATCTGGTTCAGCAACTGAGCCTGACGGCTCGCGGCCTGCCGAATACCCGCCGCATCGTAAATGATCAGCAGCGAGAAAAAGGCAACGGCGCCGAACACCGTAGAATCGAAGCCGTGCTCGATCCCAGCGCAGGTCGTCAGCGCTGCAACCGACGCCGCGTGTGCGGATGGCATGCCACCCATACCGGTGAGCCGCGTGAAATCCGGCCGACGATGCATGAGCCAGTTGCCGGCGAACTTGAACAACTGAGCGCTCAGCAGCGCGATCAGTGCGATTATGAGCGCCGGGAACTGCTCCAGGAGCCTCAACTTACTACCGTTTCCTCTCCACGGCGAACCGGGACAGCTCGGCGAGTTTCTGTGGCTCGAGATCCGCCGTCCGCAGCGCCTCGACGGCGCTCGTCACCTCCGTGGCGGCTCGCTCGACTGCGCCGGCCAGGCCGAGAACGGTCGGAAATGTGACTTTCGCGGCACTCCTGTCTTTGCCTGCCGTTTTGCCGAGCTGCTCGGTGCTGCCGGTCTCGTCGAGAACATCATCGGTGATTTGAAAAGCGAGCCCGAGATGGCGGCCGAAGGCAGCGATCGCGGCAAGCTGCGCCGGATCCGCGCGCGCGGCGATTGCACCAATGCAACAGGCGCCTCTCAGTAGCGCGCCGGTCTTTGCCCCGTGCGTCTGTTCGAGCACCTCGATGTCGACGTTGCCCGCTTCACCCTCGAGATCCATGATCTGCCCGCCCACCATCCCGGCGGCACCTGCGGATTGTGCGAGCGTACGCGCGATCTGTATGCGTTGCGCTTCCGTCAGACCGAGGGAGTGCGCGGCATCGTCCGCTATGCGAAACGCGAGCGGAATTAGAGCGGCACCGGCCAACATCGCCGCCTCTTCGCCGTACACGCGGTGGGTAGTGGCTCTGCCGCGGCGGACATCGTCGTCATCCATGCACGGCAGATCATCATGCACCAGCGAATACGTATGGATCAGCTCGACCGCACTGCCCAGCGCGGCAACGTGCTCGTTGGCTTGCTTGCGTGAGACTGCCTCATAGCATGCCGTCACCAGCGCTGGACGCAAGCGCTTGCCGCCACCCGCGACGGCGTAGCGCATCGCGTCACCTACACGCGTGCCTTCGGGAATCTGCTCGAGCGCGCGCGTCAGCGCGGCGTCTGTCGGATTCATGATTTCATTCGGCGATCAGGCGTTCTATGCGCAGCTCCGCCGTGTTCAGCACTGCCTGCGCCGCCCGCAGGTGCGCGACGCCTTCCTCGAACAGTCTGAGAGCCTCATCCAGCTCGAGATCTTCCCGTTCGAGTGCAGCCACGATCTCATCGAGTCGCTGCAAGCGGGTCTCGAGCCCGGGCTCAGGCGCCTGGTTCAACTCGGTCGCTCCCTTTCTATCCGTTCGACGCGAGCACGAACGCTGCCGTCGGCCACGCGTAACGTAAAGGTTGCCACGTTCTCGAAATCGTGCGTGGACCTCAGAACCTTGCCGGCCTCATCGAGTGCGACAGCGTAACCGCGCGCGAGTGCAGCCAGCGGAGAAAGCGCCTCGAGCTTGCCGGCAATTCTGGCCAGACGATCATTTCGGCGACGCACTGCCGCGCGCATCTCGTAAACCAGATCGCGGCGCGCGCTGTCGATGCGCGTACCTGCCTGTTTCAGCCTGCGCCTGGTCGCATTGGCCATGCGGCTGCGCACGGTCGCGAACTCGCGTTCCAGTGCGGCGCGATCCGGTACCACTGTCTCGGCCGCAACCGAAGGTGTCGCCGCGCGCACGTCAGCTATCAGGTCCGCGATCGTCACGTCCGTTTCATGGCCCACCGCGCTCACTACGGGAATCGGGCACTTGGCGATCGCGCGGGCAAGCTCCTCCTCGTTGAACGCCCACAGGTCTTCGGCCGAGCCGCCGCCCCGCGCGAGAATCATGACATCGACACCGCCGTGCTTGTAGAGCCTGCGCATACCGCGGACAACGTCTTGCGCGGCACCCTCACCTTGCACTTTCGCATACGCTATCACCACGCGAATCCAGGGCGCACGGCGCCTAAGCACATTCAGGATGTCCGCTTGTACCGCTCCGACTTCGGAGGTAACTACGCCGACCGTCATTGGAAAACGTGGCAGCGGTCGTTTGCGGGCCTGCTCGAGCAGCCCTTCCGCTTCGAGCTTCTGGCGGACTTTCTCGCGCCGGATTGCCCACAAGCCGCCTTCAGCCTCCGCTTCGAGCGTGCGGACCGACAGCTGAAAATCGCCGCGCTGCTCGTACAAGGTCAGACTGCCGTAAACGCGAACTTGCATGCCTTCACTGGGATGTATCGGCAGGCGCTCGGCTTCGCGCGACCACATGACGCAACGCACGGCCGCGCGCTTGTCTTTCAGCGTGAAATAGCAGTTGCCGTTGGGAGCGATCTTCCAGCCGCTGATCTCACCCAGCACCCAGACGGCCGGAACGCGCTGCTCGAGCACACTGCGCGCGTATGCATTGAGCGCCGAAACCGTGAGCGGCCGCGACGCGTCGCGCTCCAGATTCATTTGGTGAGTTGCTGCCGCGCGGCCTTGAGGGTGTTGTCGAGCAGCATCGTGATGGTCATCGGACCGACACCACCCGGAACCGGTGAGATGGCCTCCGCGATCGCCGCGACTTCATCAAATGCGACATCGCCAACCAGCCGGTAGCCCTTCGCTGAAGACGCGTCCTCGACGCGATTGACGCCAACGTCGATCACCACGGCGCCCGACTTCACCATATGTGCCTTGATGAACTCCGGCCTGCCAATCGCCGCGATCAGGATATCGGCTTGTCTGGTAATGCCCGCCAGATCGCGCGTCCGGCTGTGCGCGATGGTGACGGTCGCATTGCCGCCGTGCGTGTCCATGAGCAGGAGCAGCGCGACCGGCCGGCCAACAATGGTCGACCTTCCTACCACGACTACGTGCTTGCCCTTCGGATCGTAGCCGTTGCGCAGCAGCATCTGGATGATGCCCGCGGGAGTCGCCGGCGCGAGGACCGCAGGATCACCGCTGGCAAGGCGGCCCGCGTTGATCGGGTGAAAGCCATCCACGTCCTTCTCGACGGCGATAGCGCGCAGCACGCGCGCCTTAGCGATGTGTTTGGGCACCGGCAGCTGCACGAGGATTCCATGTATACGCGCATCTGCATTCAGCCCGTCGATCACGCCCAGCAAATGCGCTTCCGTGGTGTCGCCCGGAAGCGTAATCTGCTGCGAATAGAAGCCCGCCTTGTCGGCGGCCTTACCCTTCATGCGCACATACACTTGACTGGCGGGATCATCGCCCACCAGCACGACCGCGAGGCCGGGCGTGATGCCGGTTTGTTGCGTGAAAGCGCGGGCGCGCTGCCCGATCTCATCGCGCATGATCTCGCTCAGCGTGTGCCCGGAGATAATCTTCGCTCTCGCGCTCGGAGTGGCGCTCGAGGCGCTCGAGGACGATCCTGCTGTCATAGGTTTTCGCTTCTTTCAACGCAGAGGAGGTCGCGCAAAAGCGCGGGCGCTTCTCCACAATTTAAACATTTTGTTGTTTTTTGTTGGTGCTGCAGCACGACCTCCTCTGCGTTGGAAAAAGCAGAAGCGTCCTCGCGCGGTAACGTACTCGACCGCGGTAACGTACTCGACGGCATCTCTATCGCGCGAAGTCTACTGCGCGCGTTTCGCGAATCACGACGACCTTGATCTGACCCGGATATTGCAACTCTTCTTCCAGCTTGCGCGCAATCTGCTCGCTCAGCTCCGTCATGCCGGGATCGTTGACATTTTCCGGATTCACCATGACTCGAACCTCACGCCCGGCCTGGATCGCGAAGCAGCGCTCGACGCCAGCGAAGCCAGTTGCGATCTGCTCCAGTTTTTCCAGCCGCTTCACGTAAGTCTCGAACATCTCGCGACGTGCACCGGGCCGCGCGCCGCTGATCGCATCGGCGGCAGTTACGAGAAACGTTTCGGGATAGCGATGCGGTTCTTCGTCGTGGTGCGCCTTGATGGCGTTCAGCACCTGATCGGGCTCATTGTATTTTTTGCAGAGGTTCCAGCCGAGCTCGACGTGGGTGCCTTCGTGTTCGTGTGTCAGCCCTTTGCCGATGTCGTGCAGCAGACCCATGCGCTTCGTCATTACTGGGTCGAGTCCCATCTCGGCGGCCATGTTGCCGGCAACAATGGCAACCTCCTTGGCGTGCAGCAGCTGATTCTGACCGTACGAGGTGCGGTACTTGAGGCGACCGAGAATCTTGATGATCTCCGCATGCACACCGTGCACGCCGAGCTCATACAACACTTCCTCGGCGGTCTGGATCATCCCCTCTTCGACTTCTTTCCTGCTCTTTTCGACGACTTCTTCGATGCGCCCGGGGTGGATGCGTCCATCGGCCACGAGCTTTTCCAGACTGAGCCGCGCCGTTTCGCGCCGGATCGGATCGAAGCCGGAAAGGATGACCGCTTCGGGAGTGTCGTCGATGATGACGTCGATGCCGGTGGCCTGCTCGAACGCGCGAATGTTACGTCCTTCGCGGCCGATGATGCGGCCCTTCATTTCATCGGACGGCAGACTGACAACCGACACGGTGCTCTCCGCCGTGTGGTCGGCGGCAATGCGTTGGATCGCCAATGAAATGATGTTCTTGGCCTCGCGCTCCGCTTCGCGGCGCGCGTTTTCCTTGATTTCCCTGATGGTGTTGGCGGCCTGCGCGCGCGCTTCTTCTTCCAGGCTCTGAATCAGCTGCACCCGCGCCTCGTGCGAGCTCAGGCCGGCAACGGTTTCGAGCTTGGCACGCGACGCTGCAATCAGACGCTCGGCTTCGGCCTTGTCCTGCGACAGGACGTGCAAACGCTGCTCGACATCCTTTTCTCGATCATCGAGAGCTTTTTCTTTTCCGTCGAGAATGTCGTATTTGCGGTCGAGCGCGGTGAGACGCTCCTCGATGCGGCGCTCGGCACGGTCGGCCTCCTCGCGGCGGCGACCCTCTTCACGCTCCCATTCCTGCTTCGCGCGGTAGGCTTCTTCTTTTCCGGTCAGCTCGGCGGCTTTGCGAATCCGGTCGGCGTCCACTTCCGCGGACTGACGAATACGGGCTCCTTCCGACTCAGCGTCGGCCTTGGCCCTCCGAAGACGCTTCCGCTCCAGCCACCAGCCTATCACGACGCCGAGGAACGCGGCTGCAACAACGCCGCCGATCCACAACGGAATACTCATGATGTCTCCAGCAGGGCGCATGGCGCGCCCGGGGTAGGCAAATCGGCATAGAACAGAGACTTAGAACTTGCGCGACGGCTCAAGAACAGCCGTCCGGGGCAGAAACTAGCTGGCGCTAAGGATGAGCCGCAAGATCGAAAGCAGCCAGCCGCGCCTCGATTTCAGCAGCCATGCGCGCGGCCACGGCGTCACTGCGCTCGCGTAGCGCCTCCAGCTCGCCCGCGGCCTTGAAATACTGATCGACAATCGAAAGCGCGGCCAGAATCGCTGCCTTGTGGGGCTCCATCATCGAGCGGCTCTGACGTTTGATGTCGGCGATCGTGGCATCGACGTAGCGGGCGCATTCGCGCGTATACTCGGGCGTGGCCTCAGCGCGCAGCGTGTATTCCTCGCCGGCAATGGTCACGCGAACCAGCGATTTCTCCGAGCTCATTAGCGATCGTCCTCGAGGAATTGTAGACGAGCGGAAATCCGCTTGACGCTTTCGCGCGCGCGGTCCAGTCGGCGCGCCAGAAAACGATTTTCCTGTTCGAGCAGATGAACGCGATTGGCAAGCACGACCGGATCGAGCTCGCCGGAACTGGATGCGTTGCGCATTGCGGCCTCCAGCTGCTGTGCCTTCAACTCTGCTCTGGCCGCGCGGCTCTTCAGTTCGTCAAAGGCGTGCAGCAATTGCTTCAGCGCGCCTTCCAGCCGCTGAAGCTCGTCCTGCCGTGTCACCTCAATGTCAGCCGCGTCGCTCGACACCGTGCTCGTCCTTCAACAGGTTCAGGATCTTGCGCACCCCTTCGTCTGCCTCCGCATCCGTCAAGGTTCGATCCGATGCGCGGAAGCGCAGCCGGTATGCGATCGACCTGGTGCCCGCTGGTATGCCCGCTCCGCGATACAAATCGAACGGTGCGACGTGCTCGAGAAAGATACCGCCAGCTTTGCGGATAGTCGCTTCAATGGTTTCGGAAGCGAGGGCCTCGGGCACGACCAGCGCTATGTCCTGCTCGGTCGGCGGATGCTGCGCGAGCGGCGCGTACGTCACCCGCCCGGCGGCACGACTGGTCGCGGGCAGCACGGCCTCGAGTCCGAAGAACTCACCGGCCCAGGCCGGCGCATCAATGTAGTCGCTGCGCAGCCGACCGCCCATGATCTCGGTTTCGTCATTGCCCGCGGCGAAGCCTTCGGTAATAACGCCAGAGTCGGGCGCGGAGATGGGCGCGATATTCGTTATGCCGAGAAGCCTGGCCAAATCCTCCACCAGCGCCTTCAGGTCCCAGATGTCAAACTCGGCGGCGCCGCCGGTCCAGTGGGCAGGGTTTCGCAGACCGGTGAATGCGACGGCGAGCCGTGTCGTTTCTCGAGGAAGCTCGTCACCTTGCGCGAACGCGGTACCGATCTCGAAGAGACGAATGTTACGGGCGCCGCGGTTCAGGTTGTATTCGATCCGCTCGTACAGCGCGGGCAGGAGTGCGCGCCGCAATCTGCTCTCAGCGGATGAAAGTGGATGCATGAGCGCGACGTCGCCTTCGTGCTCGGGAGCGAATGCCGCGGTCCTCGCTTCGAGGAAGCCGCGCGCGACCAGCTGCTCGCGCAAACGCGCCTCCAACCGGGCGAGTCCGTCTTCCGGCACCGAGCTCGGACGGAACGGCAGCAACTCCGACGCGAAGTTGTTATAGCCGTAACGGCGGGCAACTTCCTCGATCAGATCGATCTCTTTTTCGACGTCGTGCAGGCGATGACCCGGCACCGTCACCATCCCGTCAGCGCCAACTTCGAATCCGATCGGCTCGAGCAGCTGCGCGATCGCGCTGATGTCGAAACCCTGCCCGAGCACCTGGCGCACGCGCGCTGGACGCACTTCGATCGTGCGAGACGCGATTGGCTGCGGATAAACATCCATGCTGCCGACGACTTTGCCGCCCGCCGAATCGAGAATGAGACGCACGCCGCGGCCGACCGCCTTGAGCATCAAGTGCGCATCGACGCCGCGCTCGAAGCGATAGCTGGCGTCCGTCGAAAGCTCGAGCGCCGTGCGCGTCTTACGTACTTGCCTGGGCTCGAACAGCGCGCACTCGAGCAGAATACTGGTAGTCTCGTCGGTCACTTCGCTCTCGAGACCGCCCATAACACCAGCAATTGCTGTGGCTTTCTCACCATCCGCAATCACAAGCATGGACGCATCGAGCTTGCGCTTCTCGCCATCCAGCGTTGTCAGCGTTTCGCCCGACTGCGCGCGCCGCACGATGATCTGCTGCTTGCCCAGCTTTGTGCGGTCGAACGCGTGCAACGGCTGACCAAGCTCGTGCAGCACGTAATTGGTCGCATCGACAACGTTATTGATCGGCCGCGCGCCAATTGCACGCAGGCGCGCCGCCAGCCACTCGGGCGATGGGCCGATCTTCACACCTTCGATTTCAATGGCGATGTAGCGAGGACAGGCAGTCGAGTCAGCCACACGAATGGCAATGGTGCCGGGATGTGGATGAGGGAATGCATGTGGCTGTGGCTCCGGGTGCGGAAACGTCAGATCGTGCTGGCCGCCCGGCGCGAGTTCCCTCGCAATGCCCCAGTGCGACAGGAGATCACCGCGATTCGGCGTGACGTCGACGACGATCCGCGTATCATCCAAACCTACGGCTTCGATGAACGATTGACCGGGTGTGAACTCACCGTGCAGCTCTAGAATCCCTTCGTGATCGCGACCGAGCTGAAGCTCGCGCGCACTGCACAGCATGCCCTGGCTTTCGCTGCCGCGGATCTTCGCCTGCTTGATGATCAGATCACCCGGCAGCGTGGAGCCGACCGGCGCGAACGGATAAAACGCACCCGCTTTGACATTCGGCGCGCCGCACACGACCTGCAGGATCTCGCCGCCGGCATCTACTTCGCACAGTGACAGTCGATCCGCATTCGGATGCCGTTGGACCGAGCGGGTGCGCGCAATGACGACATCGCGCAGCTCGTCACCGACCGCAACGATCTCAGCCACCGGCGCACCCAGCATCGCGAGCCGCTCGGCGAGCTGCTCCGGCGTTTCGCGGATGGTCGGCGCGACAGCCTTCAACCAGTTGTAGCTAACGTTCACTGAACTGCTCCAGGAATCTCACATCGCTGTCGTACAGCAACCGAATGTCGGGAACGCCGTACAAAAGCATGGCGATGCGCGCCGGTCCCATGCCGAATGCATAGCCGGTGTATTTCTCGGGATCATAGCCCACGTTGTCGAACACCGCGGGGTTTACCATGCCGGCGCCCATGATCTCGATCCAGCCAGTCCCCTTGCAAGCGCCGCAGCCGCTGCCGCCACAGATCGTGCAGCTGACATCGACCTCCGCGCTCGGCTCCGTGAAGGGAAAGTACGAAGGACGAAAACGTACTTTGGTCGCGGGACCGAACAGCCGACGCGCGAACTCGGCGAGCGTGGCCTTGAAATCGACGAAGGTGATGCCTTCATCGACCGCGAGCCCCTCGAGCTGCTCGAACGCCGGCGCATGCGACGCATCGAACGGATCGCGCCGGTAGGACATGCCGGGAATGACCACGCGGATAGGCGGCTCGAAGTTCTGCATCGTGCGAATCTGCACCGGTGAGGTGTGGCTGCGCAGCAAGACGCCCGGCGCCAGATAGAAGGTATCGTGCATGTCCGCGGCCGGATGATCGAGCGGCGTATTGAGCGCGGTAAAGTTGTACCAGTCGGTCTCGGCTTCGGGGCCGCGCACGCGCGTGAAGCCGAGCGTGCGAAAGATGTCGCATATCTCATCGATCACGAGTGTGACCGGATGCTTCGCACCATGCCATACCGCTCGACCCGCCAGCGTCAGATCCTCGCGCGGCGCGAGCGCGGCCGACTTTGCTTCGACTTCGGCACTCTTCGCGTCGAGCAGCTCTGTCAGAATGTTCTTGACTCGATTGACGGCCGCGCCCAGGGCGGGCTTTTCTTCAGCGGATAGCGTACTCATCCGCTTCATGATCGCCGTGATCCGACCATCCTTGCGGCCGAGATACTGAATGCGAATCTGCTCGACTTGATCAGTCGTCTGCGCTCGTTCGAGCGCGCCAATCGCTTCCCTCTCGAGTGATTCCAGTTCGGTTGTAATTTCTGATGCCATGCAATTTTAAAAAGGAGATATGGAGATAATGGGGATGATGGGGATGAACGACGAACATCGCCATATCGCAGCTCAAATCTCCAGTATCTCCAATAAAAGAGGCCGGCTTGCGCCGGCCCCTTCGATAATACGAGTACTTCGCCGCGACTACGCCTGGCTTGCCTTCGCCTGATTAACCAGCGCAGTAAACGCGGCCGGCTCACGAACCGCCAGGTCAGCCAGCACCTTGCGGTTCACTTCGATACCCGCACGCTTCAGCCCGTTCATGAATCGCGAGTAGTTCATATCGCCGTCATTCTCGCGGACCGCCGCATTGATACGCGTAATCCAGAGCCGGCGAAACTCGCGCTTCTTCTGCTTGCGATCGCGATAAGAATACACCCAGCCGCGCTCGACCGCATTCTTTGCAATGCGCCAGAGCTTGGAACGGCCGCCGAAATAGCCGCGCGCCGCGCGGAGGTAACGCTTTTTCTTGCGGTGCCGTGCGACACCAGCGGTTGCTCTTGCCATAATCTACCCCGCCTGCAGCATTTTCCTGACCCGTGCCGCGTCCCCAGGAGCTGCGATCTTCGCATCGCGCAGGTGACGCTTCCGCTTCGAGGTCTTCTTGGTCAGGATGTGACTCTTGTTCGCCTGGCGACGTTTGACCTTGCCCTTGCCAGTGATCTTGAAGCGCTTCGCAGCGCTTCGATTGGTCTTCATTTTAGGCATTTTGGTCCTCTATTTCTTCGGCGCGAGGATCATGGTCATGGTGCGAGCCTCCATCATGGGCGCTGACTCGACCTTGCCGATCGGTTCCAGCGCTTCCGCGACTCGCATCAATACCTCGCGACCCAACTCCGGATGCGCCATCTGACGCCCCCTGAACATCATTGTCACCTTCACCTTGTCCCCCTCCTCGAGGAACTTGTAGGCGTGACGGACCTTGAACTCGAAATCATGTGCTTCGATACCAGGTCTGAACTTCACTTCCTTGACCTGAATATGGTGCTGCTTCTTGCGCGCCTGCCGTGCCTTGCGCGCTTCCTCGTACTTGAACTTGCCGTAGTCCATGATTCGAACTACCGGCGGGCGCGCTGTAGGTGCTACTTCGACGAGATCCAGACCCTGCGATTCGGCCGCCGCAAGTGCTTCTTCCACGGCGAGAATTCCCATCTGTTCACCTTCCGCCCCAATGACACGCACCGGACTGATCCGGATCTGTCGATTGACGCGAACTCGCTTGTCGCTCGTGCTAATAAGTGCGCCCTCCGAATGAGATAGCAGTAAAACGAAAACGGACCGCTTGTGCCGGTCCGTTCGATGAAATGCAAACGCCCGCACGCGCCGTGCAAGTCGGTCTGCCTTTTCATGAACCCGGCGGTACCGCCTGGCGGACCGAAAGGTGGAGAGATTTCTCTCTCGCTTGGCTTGTTTTCAGGGTTGAAGCTAGCGGAATCGAGCCGATTTGACAACGGCGCGGGCGCGGTCGCGGTCGAGGTCGCGGGCGCGGGAAAAGACCCGGAGGGCGGGCTGCCGGCGCGGATTGTGGGCGCGGGGTCTCCGCGATCCGCGACCGCGAACCACGCACTGCTCCCGGATCGGTTCCCGCGCCCGCGACCGCGACCTCGCCCGCGCCCGAGTCGCCTAGTCCAGCGCCTTCGACTCGATCTGCGCCCTCACCCTTGCAATAAAGTCGGCCCGGGCCATGACCTCCTGCTTCGAGCCGGCGCCTTGCCGGCGCACGGCTACACTGCCCTCGGCGGCCTCGCGTTTTCCCATGACCACCATGTATGGAATCTTCTGCGTCTCGGCTTCGCGGATCTTGTAGTTGAGAGTCTCGGTGCGGTCGTCGACGCCGGCACGAATGCCGGCTTCCCGCAGCTCATCCACATAAGTCCTGGCCGCTGATGTGAGCTCATCCGTGATCGGCAGAACCCGCACCTGCTCAGGCGCGAGCCAGACGGGAAACGCCCCACCGAAGTGCTCGATCAGGATTGCCAGGAAGCGCTCGAAAGAACCGAAGATCGCGCGATGAATGATGACCGGACGGTGGTCCGCGTTGTCTTCGCCGACATAGGTCAGGTCGAACCGCTCGGGATTGGCGTAATCGAGCTGAATGGTGCCGAGCTGCCAGGTCCTGCCGATCGCGTCCTGGACGTGAAAATCGATCTTCGGCCCGTAGAACGCGCCGTCACCCGGATTCTCCTGGCACGGCAGTCCGAGCTGCACGAGCGCATCGCGCAGACCGGCTTCCGCGCGGTCCCACAATGCATCATCGCCGACGCGCTGCTCCGGGCGAGTCCCGAATTTGACGACGTACTTCAGCCCGAGCGTGTTATAGAAATAGTCGATCAGCTCGACCAGCCTGCGGACTTCCTCGGTGATCTGGCTTTCAGCCATGTAAAGATGCGCGTCATCCTGCTGGAACTGGCGCACGCGCGTGAGCCCGCTCAGCGCGCCCGATACTTCATTGCGGTGCAGCACATCCTGCGTGCCGTAGCGAATCGGCAGCTCGCGGTACGAGCGCCGCCTGGACGCAAACATGATGTGGTGCGACGGACAGTTCATCGGCTTGAGCGAGAAATCGTGTTCACCAGTCTCGTTGTCGAGCACGAGAAACATGTTCTCACGGTACTTGCCCCAATGGCCGGACAGCTCCCACAACGCCTTGTTGTACAGCAATGGCGTCTTCACGATCTCGTAATCGTTACGCAGCAGCGTTGTGCGCATCCAGCTTGAAAGCTCGTGAAAAATCTTCTCGCCACGATCGGTATAGTACGGCGCACCAGGCGAATAAGGGTGGAACATGAACAGGTCCAGCTCGCGTCCGAGCTTTCTGTGATCGCGCCGCTTGGCCTCCTCGATGCGATGCAGATACTGCTCGAGGTCTTCCCTGGTGAACCACGCCGTGCCGTATATGCGCTGGAGCATCTGGCGCTTCTCATCGCCGCGCCAGTACGCGCCCGCAACGTTGAGCAGCTTGAAATGCTTCACGCGCCCGGTGGTCGGCACATGCGGCCCGCGGCACAGATCGAGGAACGGCCCGTTGCGATAAACGCTGATCACTTCAGCATCGCCGAGCTCTTCCAGCCGCTCGAGCTTGAGCGGATCGTCGGCGAACAGCGTGCGCGCTTCTGCCTTTGAGACCTCGCGCCGCTCGAACGGCTGATCCTCCTGCGCGACCTTCTGCATCTCGGCTTCGATTCGCTCGACATCCTCGGGCGTGAACGGCTCCTTCACAGCGAAGTCGTAATAAAAGCCGTCCTCGATTGGCGGCCCGAAACCAATGCCGGCATGCGGACGAATCTTGCGCACCGCGGTCGCGAGCATATGAGCGGCGGAATGACGCACGAGGTAAAGCGCGTCGTCGTTTTTTTCGGTAAGGATTTCAATGCGTGCGTCGCTATCGATCGGACGCATCAAATCGACCAGCTCTCCGTTCAGCTTCGCGCCCAGCGCGGCCTTGGCGAGACGGGGGCCTATTTTTGCCGCGACATTCAGCACGGTCGAACCCGACTCTACCTCGAGAACCTTACCGTCGGGCAGTGTGACTTTGATCATGTCTGAAAGCGAAGGTTTGGCAGCGGCAGTGTCAAGGCAGCATATTCGCCCTATGGATACGGCGGGCGGAGTGACGGCGGTGGACGTGCCCGCGGTCCCCGAAAAAACCGGCTGGTTGAATACGCTGCGTCGCAACTGGTGGCCGCGCTCGTGGTGACGGCCGTGCTCGCCTGGTTTCACGGCGAGCACGGGCGACAGAAAGCGACCATGGCGGAGAAGTGGCTGCTGAGCGTTGTCTTCGTCTTATGGGTGGTCGCGCTCAGCCTCTACGTCACGTCTTCCGTATAACGGTGATGCAGCTTGACGGGCCTCGCGGCGCGCGCCCGCACCTTGATGTTGAGGATCTCCACCATGACGGAGAACGCCATGGCAAAGTAGATGTAGCCTTTCGAGATATGCTGGCCGAGTCCTTCCGCGATCAGCGTCACGCC
>JBQTID010000130.1:0-3497 GCA_052389275.1 Gemmatimonadota bacterium
ACTGGCCTGAGAAACAGAAGCCACGAGCACTTCACACTCCCGCTCGCGAGCGGGCTCGGTACAGGTGTCGCCAGCAGCGGCCCTGAACAAGATGACCGGCGCAGAAAACCAAAATGCACATGCACGAGTCGCCTGCTGGCGCCCACACTCACGCGAATGCTAACAAATACACTCAGGACCAATGATGAAAACCACCGTTTCCGGAGGCACACTAATTCACGGCGCCAACGAGTCGGGCACAGAGTGGTACGAGTGGATTCCGCGCATGGCGCAGCAATACCGCTTGATTCGCCCCGATCTGCCCGGTCATGGTCGCTCTGCAGTCCCGGCCGGTTTCGAGTATTCGCACGCCAATCTCGCGCGTTTCGTTACCGAGATTATGGACAGAGCCGGCGTACAAACTGCGCACATCATTGGCGCGAAGACGGAGGCCCCGTCGCTATGCACCTCGCCGCCGGTTACCCCGCGCGGACACGTTCGCTGGTCATCGTTGGCGCTCCAGCCGCGAGCTTCCGAATCGAGAATGCGTCGCCGATTCCCCAACGCGATCGACTCGGCTCCCGCGCCTCGAGGGAAATGGTAGAGTACTGGAACAGCCTCTGGAAAACGGCGAATCCTGAGGGCGTCGCGGGACTCCGGAAAGCCAACGCTAACTTCGATCTTGGTAAGCAAGGCATTCTCCAGCGGATCTCCGCACCGACCCTCGTCATTACTTCAGATCAGTCGAAGGTGCAGTCCGTGGAGCAAGTCAGAGCCTATCAGCGGCTCATTCCAAACTCGCGACTCGTGGTGATTCGCAGCGATGCTTATCACATCGCCGCTGCGGACGCCGACGAGTGCGTTACGCACACGCTGACATTTTTGCATGCCGTGTCTGTCAGGTGACTTGTCCCAGATCGCACTCGTCGCAGCGCACGGCCGGCTAACCCGCCGCTGCAGCCGGCGAGCGGCGCCGGCCTCGCCAGTTGACTCGAAGAAACAGGAGCGCCGCTCTCGGCTGAGCGGCACGACGTTAGACAGAAAACGCATTCTTGCCCCGAACGATCATCTCTTACAGATTTTGAGCATGGCCAAGAACCCGCATTTCGACTTCACAGAACTCAGTCCGGCCCAGCGACTTCAGCTTGCGCTAGATCTGTGGGACAGCGTCGATCCAGCCGCGGGCGTCGATGTCCTGCCATTGACCGATGAACAGCGTGCTGAACTCGATCGTCGCCTGGAAGATCTCCAATCGAATCCTGGCGAGTCTTCGCCGTGGTTTGAGGAGAGAGATCGACTGCTAGCCCAACTGCAGGACGACAACCGACGTAAGCGCGGTGCCTGATTCCTATCCGCTGGTTGTCCGGCGGCTTGCTTCTCTCGATATCAAAACGGCAGCGCTGTGGTACGAAGAGCGTATCCAGGGTCTCGGCGTAAAGTTCGTCGCGGAAATCGATGCGTGCCTGGAAACAATCCTGGTGAATCCCGAACTATATCCCGTCGTCCATCGTGACATTCGGCGTGCGTTGGTGCGGAGGTTTCCATTCGCGGTATTCTACGTGTTCCGTGACGAGACAGTCATAGTGACCGCGTGCATGCACACTCGCCGGGCGCCGACAGCATGGCGCCGCCGACGCTAACGTCCGAATATTTCTGTCTAACATCGGGTGAAGCTGACGCGGATAGCTCAACGATATTGCCTCGGCAGCATGGGCCGCGCAGCTTACCCTTGATACGTTAGCTGGTTTGGACTTCGCGATACAATCTTACGCCGCAGACAAACGTTTTACGCGAAGCTTCTTGCGGCCTTGCTCTGCCAGCCACAAGTCGTACTGCACCTGCTGATTCAACCAACTCTCTGCGTTGGTATCAAACGCAATAGAAAGGCGGACTGCCATCTCCGCACTAATCCCCTGTCGTCCATTCACGATGCTCGAAAGCGTCTTCCGACTTACTCCGAGCGCTCGGGCCGCTTCAGAAATGGTCAGACCCAGTGGGTCCAAGCATAGATCGCGCAAAACTTCGCCAGGGTGCGGTGGATTGTGCATTTTCATCGTCCGCCTCAGTGATAATCTTCGTAGTCAATGTCCTCGACATTCTTGCCGGTGAACTTGAACGTGACTCGCCAGTTCCCGCTCACCTTAACCGCCCAAGTCCCGGCGCGATTACCGCGCAGAGGATGCAGTTCCAATCCTGGCAGCCCCATATCGCGCTGTTCAATGGCGGCATTGAGCCGACCTGGAATTAGGCGAAGCCGCGTCGAGTGCTTCGCCTGAATACCGGCGGTCGAGCCGGTCTCGAAGAAACGACGCAGACCCTTGTGCCGGAAGCTTGTGATCGCCACGTTGGAGCGTAACCCTTCACGTTACATCTGTCAATTAGATTTGTATGGCGGGGCGCGTGGATGTACGCGCCGGTTGAAAAATCCAACCAGCTAACAAGCAGGTGAAGCTGGCAGGCGGATAGTTCATGCACCGGCAACGCACGGTACCACTGCATACTGCGATGGATGCTGGACAGAGCTGTGCGATGAAAGATCTGGACGCTGGATGGGCTGCAGCTTACCCTTGATGCGTTAGCTCGCGCAGACCATGGCGCGGCGAAGGTCAGCGCTCAGTGGCCGTAGGCGTATCGCGAGCATTATATTCGGAATAACGGAACCTAAGGAATAGAACTATGCCGCGAAAAGCCGCAGATCTCCTCAACGAGGTTCTCGCGTTGCCGGTGGAAGAACGTGCCCGGCTCGCGCGTACTCTGATCGACAGCCTTGAAGTGGACGATGCGCACGAAGCATCCGCCACCGAAATCGAGGCGGCGTGGCGAACCGAGGTCGAGAAGCGGGAGGAGGAAATAGAGCGGGATCCGAGCGTGCTTGTTCCCGCTGAAGAAGTTTTTCGCGAGGCCGAACGGCGTCTGGATGAAATCCGCACAGCCCAAGGACTGCGGCGCCGGTCCGGCTAAAAGTCCGTGCCGAAACGCTTAATTGAATTTCACGTTACGGCGCAAGCGGAGCTCGACCAAGCGATCGCTTACTATGAATCGCGCGAATCTGGATTGGGCGGGCAGTTTCTCTCTGAGGTTCGCCGAATCCTCTCGGTTCTAACTGACTTTCCCGAGAGCGGGACGCCGATCTGGAAGACTAGACGTCGTTTGCTGCTGGATCGTTTTCCCTTCGGCCTAGTTTACCGCGTTCTCGACGACGGCTCGATCCGCGTACTGGCGGTGATGCACCTGCGCAGACGACCTGGCTACTGGCATCGGCGCAGCTAATTGACCGTGCGGTTTAGCGCGAGCTAACAAGCGTGTGAAGCTGTCACGTTGCTCATGCGGCCTGTCGCTGCGCTCCTGGCCTTATTCGCAAGCGTGCAGCTTTACTAATCACGTTAGCAAGCGCGGATCCGTTTGCGCTGTTGTTCGGTGAGCGTGAGGCTTGTGAATTAGTCCTCGGCGCCCAATGCTCAGTCCATGGCCCACCTGCCGAAGCCAAAATCCGCGGAAATCGATCGCCGCAAGATTAC
>JBQTID010000131.1:0-5466 GCA_052389275.1 Gemmatimonadota bacterium
CCTGCTCACGCTCGCTCGTTACCAACTGGCCTGAGAAACAGAAGCCACGAGCACTTCACACTCCCGCTCGCGAGCGGGCTCGGTACAGGTGTCGCCAGCAGCGGCCCTGAACAAGATTACAGGCGCAGAAAACCAAAATCCACATGCACGATTCGCCTGCTGGCGCCCACACTCACGCGAATGCTAACAAATACACTCCGGACCAATGATGAAAACCACCGTTTCCGGATGCACACTAACTATGAAGAAGCCCGCCAGCATCTGCCGACGGGCTTTCCATGCACGAGTCGCCGCGCGGGGCAACCGTTCTGTTCACGATCAACTCGGGCACCCGCTCGGAAGTCATGTCCTGTGCCAACTTTTTCCCCGGGCAGATGCCCCGGCTCTGTCCTCAGCGCGCGACACCGGGGTGACCAACATCTCGTACAAGAGCGCAAGCCCCATCTGCGCAGCACGCTCACGGATCTCCGCGCGATCACCCGGAAACACGAACTTCCTCGTTTTGACGACGTCGTTCAGCAACACCGCGGTCCATACCAACCCGACCGGCTTTTCCTGTGTCCCGCCGGTGGGACCGGCAACACCAGTAATGGAGATTGCCGCGCTGGTTCGCATGCGAGCCGCCGCGCCGGCAGCCATCTCACGCGCAGTCTGCTCGGCAACCGCGCCATGAGCCGCGAGTGTGTCGGAGCTAACTCCGAGGAGATCGAGTTTCGAATCGTTGGAATAGGTGATGAAGCCGCCCACGAAGTAGGTCGACGCGCCAGGCACCGCCGTGATGCGCTGGCCGAGCAGTCCGCCGGTACAGCTCTCGGCGACCGCTAGCGTCAGCTGCTTCTCATTCAGCATGCGGCCCACTACGACTTCGATGTCCTCGCTGCCAACCGCATAGACATGCGCGCCGAGCCGCTCGCGCAGCTGCTGTTCGACCACAGCGAAACGCGCGTCGCATTCATCAACATCGAACAGACCCCAGCTCGTGATGCGCAGATCGACACCCGCGAAACCGGGCAGGAATGCAATGGAGAGTGGCGCCATCGCATCAACGATATCGTCGACGCGGTCTGCGAGCGTGGATTCCGGCATGCCGGTTACCCGGACGAGGCGGTAGCAGATCGGCGGTCCGGGCGATCTACGCGGTCCGGGCGGTCCAGGCGGTAAGGGCGGTCCAGGCGAGAGCAGATATGGGATTACTTCACGTACTGTGAGGTCACGCAATTCATGCGGAACGCCGGGGAGCATAATCGTCAGGCCGCGCTTGTCCTCGAGGACCAGACCGGGCGCACTGCCGAGCCGATTCGTGAGCACGCGCGCGCCATCAGGCACTTCTGCCTGCGATCGGTTGCTCGCTGGCATCGTCAGGCCGCGGTGCTGCCAGCGTTCGCGCAGCTTGTCTAGCAGATCGTCGCGCAGAACCAGCGCCCGTCCGTACAGCTCAGCGATTATGGGCCTCGTTAAGTCATCGCGCGTCGGGCCGAGCCCGCCGGTCGTGATGACAATGCCGGTGCGAGCGAGTGCATCCGTTACCGCGTTGGCAATCGCTTCGGCATCGTCGCCAACCGTAGTGCGACGCGTCACTCGCAAGCCGGCGGCCGCGAGCTGTTCACTCAGGAATGCCGCATTGGTGTCGATGGTCTGACCGAGCAGCAGCTCGTCACCGATCGTAACGATCTCAATCACGGCTCACCGGTCCTGCTCTCGTTTCTCGCGAGCGACCTTTCCCGCTATCGAATGCTCAGACCGGCTTAGCCGCTGTGACACCAGTTTGGAAGCTTCGTGCGGGGGCGCTTTCATAGGCAGATCGGTCGCTCGCGAGAAACGAGAGCAGGACCGCTCACGGCGCGGCGCGCCGAATGGCCTCGAGCAGCGAAGCCGGCGTGAACGGCTTTGCCAGAAAACCAGCATCAGCGCTCACGTAACCTTGCGGAAAGATGGCATTGTCGGTGTAGCCGGATGTGAACAGCACGCGGATGTCAGGGCGAATCGCGCGCAGCCGTGCAACCAGGTCCGGACCGTTGAGTCGCGGCATAATGACGTCCGTCACGACCACATCGACTGCATCGAGCCCGCGCCCGATCTCGAGCGCCTCGATGCCGTCGGCGACGGCAATCACTTCATAGCCGGCACGCGTCAATACACGATAGGCGACGTCGCGCACCGCCTTCTCGTCCTCCACGATCAAAATCGTGCCCAGCGGCTCACCGTCCGCAACCGGTCGCGGCGCAACCGCACCCACGTCTGCGCTTTCCTTCACATGCGGCAACAGCAGCTCGAACGTTGTGCCCTGCTCCGCACCACTGCTAACGCTGATGTAACCACCGCTCTGCTTCACTATGCCGTACACTGTGGCCAGACCGAGGCCGGTGCCCTTGCCGACTTCCTTGGTCGTGAAGAACGGCTCGAAGATGTGCTCCATGACTTCCGGCCGCATGCCGACGCCGGTGTCCGCAACGGTGATGCGCACGTACGAGCCGCTCGGCGCGCCGGCCGCATGCTGATTGCTTTCCGTCACGACCACGTCGTCGATCGAAATCGTGATGCGACCACCGCGCGGCATCGCATCACGCGCGTTCACGACCAGGTTCATGATGACCTGCTCGATTTGACCACGATCGGCGCGAACCGTAGCAGTCGTGAACGAGGTGGGCGTGACCAGATCAATGTTCTCGCCGATCAGACGGCTGAGCAGTCGGTGCATGTCGTTGACGACCGAGCGCAGATCCAGCACAACCGGCTGCATCACCTGTTTGCGGCTGAACGCGAGCAATTGGCGGGTCAGTGCGGCCGCCCGCTCGACGCCGTGCTTGATCTCGTCGATCTCGGCGCGCGCTTCGTCATTGTCCCCGAAATGCTCGAGCAGCAGGTCGGCATTGCCGCCGATCGCAGTCAGCAAGTTGTTGAAATCGTGCGCAACGCCGCCCGCGAGCCGTCCGACCGCCTCCAGCTTTTGGATGTGCAGCAGCTCCTGCTGCGTGCGGCGCAAGGCGTTTTCGATGAGCCCCGCCTTGCGCTCGGCACGCACGCGCTCGATCAGATGGCGCATGGTGCGTACGAGCTGCAACGGCGAGATGTCACCCTTGGGCAAATATTCGTGCGCGCCCTCGCGCATCGCGGTCAGCGCGGTTTCTTCGTCGGCGTGTGAGCTCCAGACAATGATCGGCATTTCGGACGCCGCTTCATTGACCGCTCGAAAAGTTCCCAGCCCCCTCGAATCCGGTAGGGTCAGATCGAGCAGCACGGCGTCGAATGAAGATTCCTCGATCGCGTGCAGCGCAGCGGCGAGGGTTGCGACGGTGACAACGTCGAAACGTCCTGCCGCCTCGGGCAGGAGCCTGAACAGATCAGTCACGAGCTGGAGCTGGAGCGGATTGTCTTCGACGACAAGAATGCGATAGGGTGCTTCGCTACTCAAAGAGCTCGCGCCAACTTTCGCCATGACCAGAGGTAGACTACGAGAGAATAAACCGTAAGCGTAACCGCCACGACCAGAGAGGCGATGAAAACCGTGCCGTGAAACGTTTGCCAGAAATCCCAGAAGCTGCCCGCCCACGCCTCCGTTCGCGCGGCGCTTTGCAGTGCGAGCCAAAAGATCGCTGTGCCGATGAAGATGTTTTGCCAGACGGTCTTGTGTTTGCCGGCCTTGCCCGCCGGAATGACGATGCCTTTTTTCGCCGCTACCCCGCGAATGCCGGTGATCAGCGCCTCGCGGCCGAGCACGACCAGCACGATCCAGAGGGGCAGCGCACCAATGATCGGCAGCTCACCATCTACAGCGCTCCGACGCGAGAGCATATAGATCGGCAGCATGGTAAGCACCAGCAACAGCTTGTCGGCGATCGGGTCCAGCAGTTTGCCGAATTCCGAGATCCAGCCGTGCTTGCGCGCGAGATGGCCGTCGACGAGATCCGAGAACGCGGCGATGAGAAAGAGAATGAACGCGATCAGGCGCGCCGCAAAGGTCGGGACGAACAAGAGCAACGCAACCACCGGACAAAGCGCGATACGCGCGACGGTGATGGCATTCGGAATCGTGCTACGAGAAATCAACTGAGCGTCTTGATCACGGCCTTGCTGACCGCCTTGAGAGTCTCGAACACTCCCTCGCCGGTTACCGCGACTGCCGGATACGCCTGCAGCTCGTCCGGGTTCAAATTCTCGTGCAGCTCGGGCTCCGGAACCGCGGTAGGAAGATCGCGCTTGTTCCACTGCAGCACGATCGGAATGTTGGCCGGATCGTAACCGTAATCGGCGAGGTTCTCGTACAGGTTCTGCATGGCCGCGATGTTCGCATCCATGCGCTCCGCCTGCGAGTCGGCAACGAAGACAATGCCATCCACGCCTTTCAGAATCAGGCGCCGGCTCGCGTTGTAGTAAACCTGACCCGGCACCGTGTAAAGATGAAAGCGCGTCTTGAAGCCACGGATGGTGCCGAGATCGACGGGCAGGAAATCGAAGAACAGGGTGCGCTCCTGCTCCGTCGCCAGCGAGATGAGCTTGCCGCGCGTGTCGGGACTCACCTTGCTGTAAACGTATTCCAGATTCGTGGTCTTGCCGCCCAGACCGGGGCCGTAGTAGACCAACTTGCAGTTGATCTCCCGGCTGGCGTAGTTGATCATCGACATTAAGCGGCCTTACCCAAATAGCTTGTCAATCTCGTCCTCTGCCTCTGAGACCCACGAATTGTCCATACCGAGGTTTTTCGCGATCGGCTGGGGCCGCGCAGAAATCCCCTCGAATACAGCTGCCAGCTTTGGCACCAGTGTCTTGCTCCTCAGGCGAACCATGCCAAGCGTCGTCTTGCCGTCAAACAGCGCGGCCAGGATACCCCACCCCGAGATGTCGGCCAGAAACATGGAGCGGCCTTCGCCTGCGTGGTAGAGGGATGAAAACTCCTCTTCGCCAAGCAATCGTGCAAGCTGGTCGCTGGCCGCGAAATCACCTGCGACCAGCGAGGCGAAGGTGATGTTGTCCATCGCGCCCGTGTCGCCGGCGAGGGTGAGCAGCCGGCCGGTCCGGTCGACCAGCACCGCGCAATGCGCCTGCGCCTCCGCCACGAACGCATTCAGCAGCCCATTCATCTGATCGACGTCCGACGTGATCAGTGAGCCGACGCCGTCCCGAACCGGACTCATCCCGCGTATTCTCCGGCAGCGCCATGACCCGCATGCGTGACGTGCACGTGGCTCTTCTCGAGTGCGCTCTCCATGCGGCCGAGAATCGAGCGAGCGCGGCTGCGCAACAGACTGCGCGGCTCGCGCGCCACGAAATCGCGTAGCGTGCGAACCAGGTCGATGCTGGCCGGCATGCGCGACAGATAACCGAGCGCGGCAAAGCGACGGAACGCATGCCCGCTGAACAGATCGCGCTTGTGCCGCGAGATCTGGTCGCGCACGATCAGCGCACCGAGACCGGCAATAGCGCCGATCAAAAGCACCACGACGCACACCGTTTTGACTAATCTGCTTC
>JBQTID010000132.1:0-34321 GCA_052389275.1 Gemmatimonadota bacterium
CGATGACTTGGGAGTGAAAGTCTCCCGGGGAGTTGGTCGTAGCGACCCAAGCGAACCGCAAGGCTGCGAGCGTGAGCGGACGGCTGAAAGAAGCGGTGTAGCGAATCCGCGAGTCGACGAACAGAAATCGGATAGTAGGCAGTGCCGAGCAGGGCGAGCGGGCAACAGGCCGCGAAGCTCTCACGATCAAAGCTCAGGTGCTGCAACCGATCTTCGATCCGACATTCTCGGAGCACAGCCACGGTTTCCGGCCGGGGCGCAGAGCACTCGATGCAGTGTGCAAAGCGCAGAGCTACATCCAGGACGGAAGACGCTGGGTAGTGGACGTGGACCTCGAGAAGTTCTTCGACCGCGTAAGCCACGACGTGCTCATGGGGAAGCTGCACAACCGGATCAACGATCAAATAATGCTCCGGATCATCCGCCGCTATCTGGCAGCCGGCATCATGGCTGACGGTGTGGTGGTGGAACGGCACGAGGGCACACCGCAGGGTGGGCCTCTCTCGCCGCTATTGGCAAACGTACTTGTCGACGAAGTCGATAAGGAGCTGGAGCGACGCGGGCACTGCTTCGTCCGCTATGCGGATGACGCCAACGTGTATGTGCAGTCGAAGCGAGCAGGCGAACGGGTGCTGGCCGCACTGCGGCAGATGTACGCGAAGCTGAAGCTGCAAATCAACGAGGAGAAAAGTGCGGTGGCACGCGTTTGGGACCGGAAATTCCTGGGCTACAGCTTCTGGGTGGCCGCAGGGAAGAAAGTCAAACGCCGGGTTGCGCCAAATGCCCTTGAAGAGATGAAGCAACGTGTCCGACTCATCACGAGACGGAACGGCGGACGAAGCCTGGAACAGGTCTGCCACGAACTCGGAACGTATTTGCGCGGCTGGAAGGAGTATTTCAAGCTCGCCGATACTAACCGAATTCTGAGCGAACTGGACCAGTGGATTCACCGCCGATTGAGAGCACTCCAGCTAAAACAGTGGAAGCGTGGCACGTCCGCTTACCGTGAACTGCTCGCACGGGGTATCGCCGAATGGCTGGCACGGAAAGGGGCAGGCTACGGCCGTTGCTGGTGGTGGGCGGCTGCTCAAAGCACGATGCACACGGCTCTGCCGGGAGCCTACTTCGAGCGGCTCGGAGTACCCCGGCTGGCCGCACAAACCTCAACTAACTGAACCGCCGGATGCGGACCCGCATGTCCGGTGGTGTGGGAGGGGAGTAGCCGGGATCCCCGGCTACCTCCTATCCCGATTCGGCATTCCCATTCCCGTTCGCATCCGTATCTTGCAGCATGGATGATGAGCACGAGATCGATGAGCAGACGCCTTACGGCCGATCCGTCCACGCGCGGCTCGAACGTCGCATCAAGCTGAACGTTCCCGACCGTCACAATCCCCAGCTCAAAAAGTTCATCGAGCTGGTCAACCAGGATGATGAGATCTACGCGCTTTGGCTTGCGGCCAACGTCAACGCGATCGAGCGGCTGGGCATGACCGATCATGGGCCGGTGCACGTGAAGATCGTGATGAACATTGCAGTGAAGCTATTCCGGTTGCTGATCGATGGCGGCGTCGCGCCGTCGATCGTGACGCACTACGAGCTGGATGCCAACGATGCGGAGGTAGTCGTCGCCGCGGCCGCGCTCTTCCACGATACCGGCATGTCGATCCATCGAGCCGACCACGAAAACTTTTCTCTATTCGTCGCGCAGCCGAAACTGAAGCAGTTGTTCGAGCAGCTCTATGATGTGCCGACTGCGACCATTATGCGCTCCGAGACGCTGCATGCGATTATCGGCCACCGCTCCGACGGCGAGCCGCTGACGATGGAGGCGGGCGTGGTCCGAGTCGCCGACTCCCTCGACATGGCAAAAGGCCGTTCACGCATTCCATTCGCCGCCGGCTCCGCGAGCATCCACTCGATCTCGGCCGCTGCAATCGAAGAGATCAGGCTCGAGAAAGGCGACCCGAAACCGATCCGACTCGTCATTGAGATGAGTAACTCGGCAGGTGTCTTTCAGCTCGATCAGCTATTCCGCGAAAAACTCAGCGGCAGCGGCCTCGAGCCGTACGTCGAGCTGGAAGCGCACATCAGCGGCGAATCCGAAAAGCGGTTGTTTCAGGAATTCCGTATCTAGCCGTTGCAGCGGCGCCAGCCTACATTCTCGCGCATGGCAGACGCACCGGGCCGCAAGCTGCATCCTGAAGTATTACTTGCACGACGCCGTGCCCGTCTCGAGCAAATTCTGCAAGCGCCACTCGTTCCGCCACGCTCCTCCGGCATCGATCCCGACCGTCGCAAGTTCCTGACTGAAGAAGCCGAAGAACTGTACTGGAACGAGCTCGAGTGGGAGAATCTCACGTCCGAGGAGATGAAGGGCGGCAGCGAACTGGTCGAGCTGGCGTTTCCGGGGTTCCTCGCGTTCGTGGATGGTCTGCTGCTGAAGGAAGCAAATCCCGATTCCCAGGTGCCCGCCCGGCCGCGACCCGAAGTAGTTGAGGACGTCCTGCTGTTCCTTGCGCGCCGTCATCTCGAATTGCTGCCGGCCACGGACGCGCAGTCGCGGCTGGAGCGTGAAATGTCAGCGCGCCTCATCGACCTCGTGCTCTACAGGCTCCACGGCATTGCAGTGGACCGTGTCCAGTTCTCATCGGATTTCGACATCTAAGCGCATGCGACGCCAGGCGCCGCATCCACTGCTGGGCCGCCGTCCAATGCTTGTCGCACATCGCGGCGGCGGCGGGCTGAAGCCCGAAAACACGCTAGCCGCTTTTCTCGATGCCGACGCGCTCTGGAAAGCGGACATGATCGAGCTCGATGTGCATGCGACGGCCGATGGCCACTGCGTAGTCATTCATGATCCGACAGTCGATCGGACGACCAACGGCACAGGCGCGGTCGCGGCCATGACGCTGGCCGAGCTGCAGGAGCTGGATGCCGGCTATCGGTTCACAGCGGACGGCGGGCGCAGCTATCCGTTTCGTGGTCAGGGCATTCACGTGCCGGGCATCCAGGAAGTTTTTGCGGCGCTGCCTGCCATGCCGTTCACAATCGAAGTCAAAACCGCGATGGCCCAGGTTCCACTCTTTCGCGCGATCACCGAGTATCGAGCGACCGATCGCGTCATTGCAGCAGGTGAGCGGAACGCGTATCGCACGATGTTCGGCAGCTATCGCGGGCCGATCAGTGCCTCATTGGAGCAGGCGCTGCCGTTTTACCTGATGCATCGCATGCGGGTCTCCGGACTTTCCTGGCTGCGCTGCGACGTCCTGCAAATGCCGGAATTCTACCGCGGCCGCCGAATGCTTACGCCGCGGCTGGTGCGCGACCTCCACACGCGCGGTATTAACGTCCAGGTCTGGACGGTCAACGAGCTCGCGGACATGCACCGGTTCCTCGATTGGGGGGTGGATGGGTTGATCAGCGACTTTCCCGACCGTCTCGCGCGCGTGCTGCATGAGCGCGTTGGCCGGCCACTGCCGCCGGGGCTCTCGGCATGAGCGCACTCGAGCCGCGTTTCCTGCGCTTCGTGCGCTCGCGCGGACTCGTTCGGCCGCATGATCGACTGCTGGTTGCGCTTTCCGGCGGTATCGATTCAATGGTCCTGCTGCACCTCCTGAAGGCACACAGGCAAACGCTTCAAATCGACATCAGCGCCGCGCATTTCGATCATGGTATGCGCGCGGACAGCGCGGCGGACGCCGAGTGGCTCGCAGGCGTCTGCGAAGTCCTGGGCGTGCGGCTGCTGCACGCGCGCACGCCCCGCCCTTTGCATGGCGAAACCGACGCGCGGCTCGAGCGCTACCGCTTTCTCGACAAAGCCGCGCGCGCCGATAACAGCACACGCATCGCAACCGCGCACCATGCGGACGACCAGATCGAAACCGTGCTGTTCAGAATCCTGCGTGGTACAGGCATGCGCGGGCTCGCCGGCATTCCGGTCCGGCGCGGCCCTTTCATTCGTCCGCTACTGCGTTTTCGCAAAAGCACGCTGCTCGCGTATGCGGCGGCGCATGACGTGCCATTCCGCGAAGATCCGTCCAACGAGCAGCTGCAATACATGCGGAATCGAATTCGCAAGAATGTCATTCCGGCAATGGAGACAGTGCAGCCGCGCGCACGCGAGGCGGTGCTCGCGCTTGCACGCCACGCGGCCCGCACCGAAAAGGCGTGGCATGAGGCGCTCAAGCGTATTGAGCGAGAGCTGGTCCTTTCGCGAGATCGCAACGCGGTCGAGCTTGCGAGGCCCGTGCTGCTGGAATATCATCCGCAACTGCGCGCGCGCGCGCTGCGCCACTTTTTGCGCCGCTTCGGAGCGGTGCCCGGCAAGGCACAAACGCGACACCTTCTCGAGTTTTGTGAGAACGCAGACAGCGGCAGCAAATTCGTCCTCGCGCCCGACATCCATATCGATCGCGCCTTCGACCGCATTCGGATTTCGCGATCATCTGGCCTGGAAGCTCCGGATGCCGGCGTGGCGATTACAGGACACAGCGGGCAGGCCGCGGTGAATATTGGTGGCCGAAATTACGACGTCGCATGGAGCACGAGCGAAGCTCGCACCGGTGATCAAGTGTTCGACGCCGCGCTGCTCGAAAGCGGACTGGAGCTGCGAGGCTGGCGGCCAGGTGACCGGATTCGACTCGCGTACGGCACCAAGAAACTGAAAAAGCTTTTCGCGGAGCGTCGCGTTCCGGTACCGGAGCGTGCGCGAATTCCGGTACTCTCAGACGCTCGCGGTCGAGTTTTCTGGGCCGTCGGCGTGGCGCGTTCAGTCGATGCGCTGCCTGATGCCGCGGCTCCTCTCCTCAACCTCACGGTGAAGCATGCCGCAGCCCGCTGAAGCACGTTTCCGCGACGGCGGACTCGACGTCCGGAAGACTACGTACTCGGAGGAAGAGATCGCGCGCCGCGTCGCCGAAATGGGCGAGCAGATTACGGCCGCGTATCCTCAGGGTGACGACCTGCTGCTGCTGGGTCTGCTCAAAGGATCGTTCATCTTCATGGCGGACATCGTTCGCCACATCGCACGCCCGCTTCATGTGGACTTCCTGGTCGCGTCGAGCTATGGCACGGGGACGGTAAGTAGTGGCGATCTGAGGCTGCTCTACGACCCGGAGGCCAATCTCAAGGATCGACACGTATTGCTGGTCGAGGATATCGTCGACAGCGGCCACACGATGAACCGGCTCATCCCGATGCTCGAGAAGCGGCAGCCCCAGAGTCTCGAAATAGTCGCGCTCCTGCACAAGCACGTTGCCGAGAGCCTGGTCAAGGAGCCGCGCTGGATCGGCTTCGACGCTCCGCGTGAGTTCCTGGTGGGGTATGGGCTCGACCACAGCGAAAACTATCGAAACCTTCCGTTTATCGCTTCGCTATAAAGGTAGCCTCCGCCGGGTCAAACCCTGTGACTCCAGCGGGGTAAGACCTAAATTCAATGACCGAGTCTACCGTAGCCAGATGGAATAATGACCGATAAAAACACGCCGCCGCCATCCAGGTTCAACCGTTTCTCGAAAACGGCGTCCTTCTGGCTGCTCATGTTCCTCATTCCGGTTCTGATCATTCAGTTCGCCAGTCCGAATCGTAAGGATTTGCAAGAACTGAAATGGAGCCAGTTCACGGGCGAGCTGGAACGCAAGAATGTCGCGCAAGTCACCGTCATCGATGGCAAGCGCGTCGAGGGAAAGTTGCGTGGGCCGCTAACGGTCGGAAACAAGAAAGTCTCGGAATTCTGGACATTGGCGCTCATAAAGGACAGTGACCAATTGCCGGCGCTGCTCGCACGAGGCGGCGTTACCGATGTCTCCGCCGCGCCGCCACGCCAGAATTTCTGGGTCATCCTGATCAACGCGCTGCCGTGGCTGCTGATCATTGGTTTCTGGTTTTTCATGTTCCGCCAGATGCAGGTGGGCGGCTCGAAAGCGTTCCAGTTCGGTAAATCGAAGGCGCGCCTGCTGACCGGCGATACACCCAAGGTCACGTTCCAGGATGTGGCCGGCGCGGATGAAGCCAAGTACGAGCTTCAGGAGATCATCGAGTTCCTGAAAGACCCGCAGCGTTTCACCAAGTTGGGCGGTCGCCTGCCCAAAGGCGTTCTGTTGATCGGTCCGCCAGGCACCGGCAAAACGCTGCTCGCGCGTGCGGTCGCGGGCGAGGCGGGGCGCCCGTTCTTCTCGATGTCGGGTTCCGACTTCGTGGAAATGTTCGTCGGCGTGGGCGCCTCGCGCGTGCGCGATCTTTTCGAGCAGGGCAAGGCTCACGCGCCATGCATCATCTTCATCGACGAAATCGACGCCGTTGGCCGGCACCGTGGTGCAGGTCTCGGCGGCGGCCATGACGAACGCGAGCAAACGCTTAACCAGCTGCTCGTCGAGATGGATGGCTTCGAGTCGAACGATGGCGTGATTCTGCTTGCCGCGACCAACCGTCCCGACGTGCTCGATCCGGCGTTGCTGCGGCCTGGTCGCTTCGATCGTCAGGTGGTCGTGGATGCGCCTGACGTGCGCGGTCGCGAGGGTATTCTGCGCGTGCATTTGAAGAAGGTCCCGCTTGCCGACGTTGTGGAAATTACGCGCATCGCGCGCGGAACACGGGGCATGAGCGGTGCCGACCTGGAAAACCTGGTAATTTACGCGGCGCTGCTGGCAGCGCGCCGCAGCAACGACAAGGTCTTCATGGTCGATCTGGAAGATGCAAAAGACAAAGTGATGCTGGGCACCGAGCGAAAGAGTCTCGTGCTCTCGGAAACGGAACGTAAGCTCACTGCGTATCACGAGGCCGGTCACGCGGTCGTCGCACTGCGCATTCCGGGACAGGATCCCGTGCACAAAATCACGATCGTGCCCCGTGGCCGCGCGCTTGGTATTACGGCGTCCCTGCCGGAAGAAGACCGTCATACCTATCCGCGCGACTATCTTCTGGGCGATCTCGCCGTGTTCTTCGGCGGTCGTGCGGCGGAAGAGCTGGTTTTCGGCCCCGAGAAGATTACCACCGGCGCCGGCAATGACATTGAGCGCGCGACGCGCATGGCGCGGCGCATGGTCACGACTTTCGGCATGAGCGATCTGATCGGCCCGATGGCGATCGGCGACTCCGAACAGGAAATCTTCCTCGGTCGCGAGATCGTGCAGCGGCGTGAGATCAGCGAGCGCATTGCGGAGCAGGTCGACCTCGAGGTAAAGCGGATCATTGAAGAGGCCTACACCAAGGCCATCACGGTTTTGCGCGGTAATATGGAACTGCTCGAGCGCATTGCCGAAGCTCTGCTCGAGCGCGAGACGCTCGACCGTGAAGATGTGGACCTGCTCGCCGCAGGTCGGCCGCTGCCTGAGTTCAAACCCCGGCCGGTGCTGCCGGCTGCCGCAATCGTCAGCGAGAACGGTGGCAGTGATGCTTCGCTCGTGGCTGCGAGCGCGATCGAATCGCCTTCATGACCGAGGCCGCGGCTCGCCTGACCTGGCGTACTGGCCGCGGTAACCTCTATTTCGACAAGCCGCGCGTGATGGGCATCCTGAACGTCACGCCGGATTCTTTCTTCGACGGCGGCCGCCATTCCGGAACGGCCGCCGCGTTGCATCATGCCGAGGTCCTGCTTGCTGAAGGAGCGGATCTCATCGATGTGGGCGGTGAATCCACTCGGCCGGGCGCCCAGCCGGTTGCCATTGCAGAAGAATCGCAACGCATTGTGCCGGTCGTGCGAGCAATCGTGCGCCAGTGGCCCGAAGCGATCGTTTCGGTCGATACCGTGAAGTCCGAAGTTGCGGCGGCGGCCGCGGCGGAAGGCGCGGCCGTGATCAATGACGTCTCCGGCTTGCGCATTGATGCGCGAATCGCGGAAGTTGTCGCGACCAACGGCCTCGGCCTGGTATTGATGCACTCGCGCGGCACGGTGTCCGAAATGGCCAGCTACGAGACCGCCAGGTATGGGACGGATCCGGTCGCGGAGATCGTGCAGGAGCTGAGCGATGCGGCAGAGAACGCGCTCAGGCGCGGTGTCGATGTGGGGCAGATAGTGCTCGATCCGGGACTCGGATTCTCGAAGCGCACCGAGCACAGCCTAGCGGTGCTGGCGCAGCTCGAACGGATGATCGCACTTGGATATCCGGTGATGGTCGGGCCTTCGCGCAAACGCTTTATCGGAGAACTGTCGGGGGGTTTGCCGCCCGCGGAGCGCCTGGAAGGAACGCTCGGCGCAATTGTGGCGGCGCGCGCACGTGGAGCGGTTCTGTTTCGCGTGCATGATGTGCGAGCGGCACGGCGGGCGCTCGACGTGACGGATGCGATCCTGAACTCATGACGCAAATCGACGGGACAGCTTTCAGTGACGCCGGCCTGCGCTCACTAGTGCAGGTCGTAATAGTCGGAGCGGGGGTTTATTTCATCCTGCTGCGGATCGCGCGGCCGCGCGCATTCCGAATTCTGGCCGGCCTCACGATACTCATCGCGATCTACGTGCTCGCCTGGGCGGCCAACCTTCAGATCATCCAGTGGGTGCTCCAGACGATCTTTGGATTTGGAGCGCTCGCGGCTCTCATCATCTTCCAGCCGGAGCTGCGCAGCGGACTCGCGCGTCTTGCACGCAATCGCCTGGTTCACGAGATGGATGAGCTCGAGGAAAACGAGCTGGTCGAGGCCATCGTCGATGCGGTTGAGCGACTGTCACGCGCAAGCATCGGCGCGCTCATTATCATCGAACGGTCAGTCGGCCTCGACGAGTATGCCGAGAGCGGCACGCGGCTCGAGGCGCGCGTCGATGCCGACCTGCTGGTCAGCATCTTTTCGCCGTACGGACCGCTGCACGACGGTGCGACGTTGATCGGCGGTGACACGATCTTCGGTGCCGGTGTCATCCTGCCGCTCACCCAGTTCCCGGTCGAAGATCGCTCGCTTGGAACGCGTCACCGCGCGGCCATCGGCATCACCGAGGAAAGCGACGCGCTCGCGATTGTCGTGAGCGAGGAATCCGCACAAGTCTCGGTTGCACAAGGCGGCCGGCTGGACCAGGACGTCGACGAGGAGAGACTGCGGCGGGCACTCAGCGCGGCCGTTGCCGAGCGCGACGAGTAATGGCTTTACGGCCTGCTTATCTGTAGAATTGGTATGAATCTCTACGACGCGCGGCTGAGGCATAACCTGCCCGAAGTTCGGCAGCGGCTGCGCGCGGCGCTGGACCGGGTGCGGCGCACCGACGAGGTTCGGATTGTCGCAGTCACCAAAGGCCACCCTGTAGATGCAGTGCGCGCGGCGCTGGCGGCGGGTCTGCGCGACTGCGGCGAGAACCGGGTAGCCGAGTTGGCGGCTAAAGAAGAAACGCTGGGCCGGCATGCTGCCCACTGGCATCTGATCGGCCATCTTCAGCGCAACAAGGTAAAGCAGGCAATCGAGTTGTTCGATCTGATCCACTCGGTCGATTCGCTGCGCCTGGCTAAAGAGCTCTCGGCTGAGGCCTGCCGCGCGGGATTGAAAGTGCGAGGGCTGATTCAGGTCAACGCGTCGGGTGAGCAGACGAAGGGTGGCATCAACGTGAGCGATGATTTGGCGCCGGCACTGGCAGCAGTCAGCGAGATCGTCCAGCTGCCGAATCTCGAGATCCAGGGTTTCATGACAATGGCGCCGCTCGTAGCGGATGAGTCAGTGCTGCGCACCACTTTCGCGCGCACGCGTCGTTTGCGTGACAGCGCAACGGAAGCCGTTACCGGTTTTACGGGTAGAGAACTGTCCATGGGTATGACCAACGACTTCGAGATCGCGGTGGAGGAAGGCAGTACCATCGTTCGTCTCGGAACCATTCTCTTCGGAGAGCGGGCAAAATGATCGACCTTACGCCACTCGAAGTAAGAAAGAAGAAGGGCGATTTCCGAAAGGCGATGCGCGGCTATGATCCCCAGGCGGTCGATGACTTCCTGGACCTGGTCGCGGATCGTCTGGAGCAGCTCGTGCGCGAGAATGTCGCACTGAACGAGCGCGCATCATCGGTTGGATCTCAGGTCTCCGATTATCGCGAGCGGGAGCGGGCTCTGACCGAGGCTTTGGTGACCGCGCAGGAAATGAGACAGCAGATGCGCCAACAGATCGAGCGCGAGGTGGAGTTGAAGCGTCGCGAAGCAGCGGCCGACGCGGAAGCAATTCGCACTGCTGCCGCGCAGGTGCGCGAGCGGGAGGACGAAAACATTCGCAGGCTGCGCGCGCGCCAAACGCAATTCGTGCAGAGTTACCGTGCGTTCCTGGAGCGCGAGCTGGCAGAGATCGGCGTGATCGCTCAGACGCTCAATTTGTTTACGGAAGAAACAGCCGAGCCGTCCGCGCCGCGCAAACGCGGTAAGCAGGCTGAGGCCGCGCCCGAGCCGGCTCCGCTGGCTGTGATGGAGACGGAGGCGGAGGCGGCAGTCGCTCGAGATGTGCGCATCGAGGATGATTACCTCATCGATTTGACAATGCATCTGCCAGCCGTGCCCGATGCAGTTTCGTCTCCGCCTGCGTCTGCGTCTCAGACCGCGCAGATGGATTTCGGCGAGCTGCCCGTCGAGGAGGAAGCGGCGGAGCTGGAGCTGCTCGATGAAGTCGAAGAAGAAGAAGAAGAAAAGAAGGATGCAGACAACGACGGGTGGGTGTCGTCGCTATTAGAGGGGAAGGGTGATTAGGAGCAAGTCTGGGCAACCTGCGCGCGGCCGGTGGCCGCAAGCGCCCTGCCTTGCCTGAGCGACTTAGCGCACTCGAGCTGCGCACCTCACTCGAGGAAGCCACTGCTGCGGTGCGGCGCCGATCCACTCTGGATATCGAAGCCGCGATCATACTCGGAACCGGTCTGGGCGCTCTTGCGCGCGACGTCGATGTCGAGGCCGCGATTCCGTACGCGGATATCCCGCACTTTCCGCTTTCGACCGTAGAATCGCATACCGGTCAGTTGCTGTTGGGCAGGCTGGCCGGCAAACGCGTCGCGGTGATGCAAGGGCGGTTTCATCGCTACGAGGGCTACTCGCTTCAGCAGATCGCGTTGCCGCCGCGCGTCTTGCATCGGCTGGGCGCACGCACGCTCATCGTGTCGAATGCCTGCGGCGTGATGAACCCGGCCTGGCGGGCGGGCGATCTGATGCTGATCGAGGATCATATCAATCTGCTGGGCGACAATCCGCTGATTGGTCCTAATCTCGACGAGCTGGGTCCGCGCTTCCCCGACATGTCCGAGCCCTACGACCGTGCGCTCCATGCGCTCGCGCACCAGGTCGCCAAAAATCTCGGAATCACGCTGCGCTCCGGCGTCTTCGTTGCAGTAACGGGACCGAATCTCGAGACACGCGCGGAATACCGTATGCTTCGTGAGCTCGGCGCGGACGTCGTCGGCATGAGCACCGTGCCGGAAGTGATCGCGGCCCGGCATATGGGCATGCGAGTTTTGGGCATCAGTATTATCACGGATGAATGCTTTCCGGAGACGCTGGAAGCCGCCGACATCGCGAAGATCATCGCAACGGCGCGTGAGGCTGAACCGAAGCTAACGGCTTTGGTTAAAGGTGTGCTAAAGGAAACTTAGAAAGGAACGGACGTTCACGTGTACGTGACGTGAACGTCCATTAGAGAATGCACGATGAGATATCCTGAGTACCCGGAAAGCCAGACGAATCTGGAAGAGGAAATCCTCGCCAGGTGGCGTGAAGAAGATCTTTTCCATCAGACATTGAAGGCGACCGAAGGCAACGAAGAATTCGTGTTCTTCGAGGGTCCGCCGACGGCCAACGGCAAGCCTGGTATCCACCACGTGCTCAGCCGCACGCTCAAGGATGTCATTCCGCGCTATCAGACTATGCGCGGCAAGCACGTCACGCGCATCGCAGGCTGGGACACGCACGGGTTGCCGGTCGAGATCGAAGCGGAGAAACGGCTCGGCATCAGCGGCAAACGCCAGATCGAAGAAGTCGGCGTCGCCAAATTCAACGCAGTCTGCCGCGAGAGCGTGTTCACATACAAGGAGGATTGGGAGCGGCTCTCCGAGCGGATCGCGTACTGGCTCGATTACGACAACGCTTACGTGACATTCAGGCCGCAGTACATCGAGAGCGTGTGGTGGATCCTCAAGCAGCTCGATGACAAGGGACTGATCTACAAAGGTTACAAGAGCGTACCGTACTGTCCGCGCTGCGGTACCGCGCTCAGCTCGCACGAGGTCGCTCAGGGATACGAGGATGTGCGCGATCCGTCACTGTATTTCATTGCGCCGTGGCAGAATGATCCGGAGCAGCGCGCATTTGTGGTCTGGACGACGACCCCGTGGACGCTACCGGCGAACGTCGCGCTCGCGGTGCATCCCGGCCTGCAATACGTCGAAGTCGAGCATGAAGGGCGCAAGCTGATCGTTGTGGCATCGCGCGTGGCTACACTGTTCGGCGACGATGCGAAGATCACTCGCCGATACCTTGCCGGCGACCTGGTCGGGCAGCACTACGTGCGTCCGTTCGACATCGTGCCGGTCCCGCCCGGCGGCGAACCCGCGTGGCATGTGATCGCGGAAGATTTCGTCACGGCGGACGATGGCACCGGCATCGTGCACATGGCGCCTGCATTCGGCGCAGATGACTACGAGGCGGGCAAAAAGCATGGGCTGCCGCTCATCCGGCCGATTGACGATTCGGCGCGTTTCGATGAACGGCTCGCCCTGGTCGGCGGCATGTTCGTCAAGGACGCGGACAAGGTTCTGCTGGACGATCTGAAGCAGCGTAAGCTCGTCTTCAAGCATTCGCTGGAGCTGCACTCGTACCCGCATTGCTGGCGCTGTTCATCGCCTCTCATCTACATGGCGCGCGATTCCTGGTACATCCGCACCACCGAGATGAAGGACGTGATGATCAGGAACAACGATCAAGTCGGCTGGCAGCCGCCCGAGGTCGGCTCAGGTCGTTTCGGCGAATGGCTGGCGGGCAACATCGACTGGGCACTTTCGCGCGAGCGCTACTGGGGTACGCCGCTGCCGATCTGGCTGTGCGATCGCGGGGCCGAACATCGCGAATTCATCGGCTCCTACGAGCAGCTCGCAACCCGCGCGGGCGCATTGCGCGATGACTTCGATCCGCACAAGCCATACATCGACGAGCTGACGTGGAAATGCGCACACTGTGCCGGCACGATGCGCAGAACCCCGGAAGTCATCGACGTCTGGTTCGATTCGGGTTCGATGCCGTACGCGCAGTGGCATTACCCATTCGAAAATCAGGAGCGGTGGCGCACGCATTTCCCGGCGGACTACATCTGCGAGGGCGTGGATCAGACACGCGGCTGGTTCTATTCGCTCATGGCGATCTCGAGCCTGCTCGGTGATGGACCCGCATACAGGAACGTCATCGTCAATGACCTGGTGCTCGACGCAGAAGGCCAGAAGATGTCGAAGTCGAAGGGCAACGTGGTGGACCCCTGGCAGGCTATCGACTCCTTCGGCGTGGATGCTATCCGCTGGTACTTCGTGTCCGCGAGTCAGCCGTGGGTGCCGAAGCGTTTTGACCCGGACGCGCTGAGCGAAGCCGCGCATCGCGTCTTCGATACGCTTGGCAATACGTACAAGTTTTTTGCATTGTACGCGAACCTGGAAGATTGGGAGCATGGGACCATGGGAACATGGGAACCTGGGAATGCTCCCAACTTGCTCGACAGGTGGATACTCTCACGTCTGGCAACCGTCTCCGGCTTCGTCAACAACAGCCTCGCCAATTACGACATCACGCCGGCGGCGCGCGCAATCGGAGAATTCGTCATCGATGATGTGTCCAACTGGTACGTGCGCCGCTCGCGCGAGCGCTTCTGGGGCAGCGCGCAGGATGAAGACACCCGTGCGGCATTCAGCACGCTGCACACGGTTCTGACCACGGTTGCGCGGCTGCTCGCGCCGATCACGCCGTTCCAGGCGGACTGGCTGCATCGTGCGCTCGGCAACGACAGCGTGCATCTCGCGTCGTTTCCGACCGGGCGGGAGTGGCCGCGCGATCAGCGTCTCGAGGAGGGCATGGACGCAATCCGCGCATTGGCTCGCTTGGGACGCGCTGCGCGTGAGAAGATGAAAGTGCGCGTGCGGCAGCCGCTGCGCAGCTTACAAGCGTTTATACCGGTTCATCATATCTCTGATGAATTGATCGCCTTGCTGAAGGATGAGCTGAACGTCAAAGAGGTCCACTTCCTGCAACGCTCGGAGGAACTGGTGGCGCTGCGCGCGCAGCCTAACTTTCGCATACTCGGCAAGCGATTCGGCGCCAGGACACAGGTGGTCGCGTCACGAGTGCGTGATCTGGTGAGCGACGCGCTTCGCAAGTTCCGCGAAGGCTCGCCGTTACGAATCGAAGTGGGTGGTGAGGTTCACGAATTGTTTCCCGACGAAGTCGAAGTGCGCGAGACGCCTCGCGGCGATCTGGTCATCGAAACGGATGGCGGCTACACCATCGCGCTCGACCCGGCGATCGATGATGCGTTGCGCAAGGAAGGCATCGCGCGCGAGGTCGTCAGTCGGGTGCAGCGGCTGCGGCGCGCTGCCGGGCTGGAAGTAAGCGATCGCATTAAACTTTCGGTAGCCGCTGAAGGGGAAACGCTCGAGGCCGTGCGGCAGCACCAGGAATATATCGCGCGTGAGACGCTCGCGTCGGCAGTGAATGTAGAACCTTGGCGGGCGGCGCTCGGAACCAACGTGGAGCTTGACGGTTCGCACATGCAAATTGAACTGGAAGCGGTTCGGTGAATTGAGTGGCATCAGCGTCTGAAATGTCCGTGACCGGCGCAGACACGCCGCGCGCCTGGAATGGCGGCAAGGCCGGCCTGTTCCTGGCGATAACCGGTGCCATAGTCGGTCTGGATTTCGTGACCAAGTTGCTCATAACGCGCACCTTAACGCTGTATCAGCAGGTGAATCTGATCGGCGATTATGTGCGGCTCACGTATATTCACAATCCGGGCGCCGCGTTCGGTATTCATCTCGGTCCCTACTCTCGCATTATCTTTCTGCTGCTATCGCTCGTGGCGCTCGCCGCGCTTGCCGGTATGTATTGGGTAACATCGGTAAAGGATCGTGCGCGCCTGGTATCGATTGCGCTGATTTGCGGTGGCGCGATCGGCAATCTGCTCGACCGCATTCGTCTGAGCGCCGGTGTGGTCGACTTCCTCGACATCGGCATCAATCAGCTGCGTTGGCCGGTATTCAATGTTGCCGACGTCGCGGTCACTACCGGTGCGATTTTCCTCGCGCTTTCGTTGTGGCGCGAGGAGCAAGAGATCGCGCGTGGATGAGGTACATTACCGGCTGACCGCGGTGGCCGCCGGCCAGCGTCTCGACGCATTCATTGCCGCTCACCTGCCGCAACTGTCTCGTTCGCGCGCCGCTCAGCTCATCGAAGCCGGTACTGTTCGCATCAACGATCGGATTCCCGTAAAGAGTGAAAAGGTTGCGATTGGCGACGTCGTTCATGTCATTGTGCCGGCGGCGCGTGAAACTACGGTTGGCGCCGAGGACATTCCCCTCAACATCGTCTATCAGGACGCGGATCTCGTTGTCATCGACAAGCCCGCTGGCCTGGTCGTGCATCCGGCGCCGGGCAATTACACAGGCACCCTGGTCAACGCGCTGCTGCATCACATTCCCGATCTGTCGGGGATCGGCGGCGTCATGCGACCCGGCATTGTGCATCGTCTGGACAAGGACACGTCCGGACTAATGCTCGTGGCCAAGAGCGACGAGGCTCACCGCGCGCTCTCGGCGGCGCTCAAAAAGCGCGAAATCAAACGGCGCTACCTGGTCGCCTGCTGGGGGCATCTGGCCGAGGATGAGCTGATCGTCGATGCCCCGATCGGCCGCTCGCCTAACGATCGCAAGAAGATGGCAGTCATCGATACCGGCCGTCCGGCACGCACTCGTTTCAAGCGGCTGGAGCGGTGGAAGGGTGCCGATCTCCTGCTCGCGGAGCTCCAGACCGGCCGCACCCACCAGATCCGCGTGCATCTATTCTCAATCGGGCATCCTGTTGTCGGAGATGCACTTTACGGCGTTCCAGGGGAGCGTGGCATCACCGGTCCGGTAGCCGGCTGGATCAGGGCGCTGAAGAAGCACGTCAACCGGCAATTCCTGCATGCGACCGAGCTGGCATTTCGTCATCCGCGATCGAACGATGTACTCAGATTCCGGAGTGATCTGCCCGCGGATCTCAAACCGGCAGCTGATTGGGCGCGCGGAAATCCATAACAGATACGGCCTTCGTAATTGACCTAAGCGTCGAAGTGGCGCTATTTTGTGGCGTTCCATCCCTTGTACTTTCCAGTAGGAAAAATAGCGATTGATGGTGCCGAGTCCCGCCGCAGAACGGGTCCCAGCCTCTGCGGCATCGCAGTGGGTGGTGTTTTCGTGTGGCGACTACTGTTTCGGATTGCCGCTCGACCGGACGCGCGAGATCCTGCCACCTCGCCCCATCACCCGCCTGCCGGGCTGTGGTCCCGAGGTCTGCGGGCTCGTCGGTATCCGCGGCCGCATTGTCACGGTGTTCGACTTCGGCGTGATCATTGGTGGTCGATCAGCGCTCGAGCACGCAGATCACCGCATGCTCGTTTTGTTCGTACAGGGTCGCAGGATCGCGGCGGTGGTGGATGCGATTATTGCGGTTTCGCGTGAGGCGACCGGCGTAATGCCACTGATCGGTGATGCGCTGCGACCATACGACATCGAGCGCGACGATCTCGTTGGCATCGGCGCGCTCGATGATCGACCCTTCCTGGCGCTCGACCCGGATCGCATTCTGGGTCGCCTGCTCATGTAATCGAGGAGATATGCTACGTACCGTACTGATCTGCGATGACGCAGTCTTCATGCGCACAATGTTGTCGGACATTCTGACGCAAGCAGGTTTCGCCGTCATCGGACAGGCCCAGACCGGCGCAGAAGCCGTCGACAAGTTCAAGGAGCTTCAGCCGGAGCTCGTCACCATGGACATCGTGATGCCGGACATGGGTGGCATTGAAGCAGTTCGCAAAATCATTGCTGATTATCCTGACGCCAAGATTCTGATGTGCAGTGCCATGGGGCAGCAATCGCTGGTGGTCGAAGCGATCCAGGCAGGCGCCCGTGACTTTGTTGTGAAGCCGTTCCAGCCCTCGCGTGTGCTGGAAGCAGTCCAGAGAGTGCTCGGCTAGCGCGTGGATCTGAACCGCTACCTCGACCTCTATCTGTCCGAGTCGCAAGATCATCTGCGACTGCTGAATAGCGCATTGCTTGCCCTCGAGGATGGCGATGCCGGCAATGCGATCGAGGAAGCGTTCCGCGCCGCCCACACGCTCAAGGGCATGTCGGGCACGATGGGCTTCATGGCGGTGACTGAAATTGCGCACGATCTGGAGAACCTGCTCGAGCAGATTCGCAATGGCGCGCGCAAAGTAGATGCGCAGCTGATCGATGAGCTGCTTGCGCGGGCCGATCGGCTGGAGCGCGGCATTGCCGCTTCCGCGAGTGGCGAGCCCGTGGAGGAAACCCCGCCCGCGTCCGCGCCGTCACCGGCGCCCGCGACCTCGCCCGCGAAGCCGCAGACGATCGCGGCTCTGCTGGCCGGCGTTCCATACGCACGCGTTTCACTGACGTCCGATGAGCAGATGAAGATTGCTCGCGCGCTGATCATGACGCGCACGCTGGTGCAGAAGGGGCAGGTCGAGCGCTCGGAGCCGGAACAATTCGGCGACGATTTCGATGGTGAGTTCGCCCTGATCCTCAAGCGCGATGCGGATGAGGGCGCGGTAAAGGCATATCTCGAGACGCTGCCTGAGATCGCAAGCTTCTCGATCGAGCGGAGTCACAAGCCGGTTGTGGCGGACAAGCCAAAACCAGCCCCGCCGGTCGACGCCGCAGCACAGAAAACCAGCTTCCTGCGCGTCGATCAGCGACGCATGGATGAAGTCGCCGAGGGTCTCGGCGAGATGGCGATCCTGCAAGGCACGATCGAGCAGCTGGTGGCCGGCCAGCGGGGCCAGCTTGGTGATCTGACGACACGCATGACACGCTTGATCACCGAGCTGCAGCACACCGTGCTGGCGATGCGCATGGTACCGGTTGGCGATGTGTTCGACCGCTATCCGCGCATGGTACGCGACGCGGCGCGCGCGCTCGGCAAAGATGTCGATTTCCAGATCGAGGGACGCGAGATCGAAATCGATCGCGCGATACTCGAAGAGATTGCCGATCCTCTCGTGCATCTGCTGCGCAATGCCATCGACCATGGCATCGAGCCACCAGCAGAGCGTTACGGTGCCGGCAAGGATGAGAAGGCAACGCTCGTGCTGCGCGCATGGCGCGACCGCAGCAGTGTACGGATTCTGGTCCAGGAAGACGGGCGCGGCGTCAACGCGAAGAAAGTGCTCGCGAAGGCACGCTCGAAAGGGTTGCCGGTTGCCGAGACGAATGATGTCACGAACGAGGAGCTGCTGAAAATCCTGGCGCACGCTGGTTTCTCGACGGCTGAACAAGTGACCGATGTATCGGGGCGTGGCGTCGGCATGGATGCAGTGGTCTCGAAGATCCGAGCGCTGGGCGGCGCAATCGACATGCAGACGCGCCTTGGTGAAGGTACGACCTTCACTTTGCGGCTGCCGATCACGCTGGCGATCGCGCAAGCGTTGCGCGTGCGCGTCGGCGACGAGGACTATGCGATTCCGCTCACACACGTGGCGGAAGCGCTGGAGCTGGAAACGGTCACGATCGAACGCAACAAAGGACGGGAAGTCGTGCGACTGCGCGACGAAGTACTGCCGTTAATACGTCTACGCAGTGTGTTGAAGAGCCCGACCACCGGCACCGAGACGGCTGCGGTGATCGCCGAGCTGGGCGAGCGGAGGACCGCGCTCGCTGTCGACCGGCTGGTCGGTCGCGAACAGATTCTGGTCAAGCAGTTCGATGGCGCAGTTGGAACGTTGCCGATTTTTTCCGGAGTGACGCTTCTGGCCGACGGTCGGCCCGCACTCGTACTCGATCCGATCAGCGTTGTTTAATGGATGCCAGAGAACTAGGGCCACGTCAGCTCGACGCACTGCGTGAAGTCGCCAATATCGGGGCCGGGCACGCTGCGACCGCGCTGTCCCAGATGGTCAACCAGCGCATCATGGTGGATATACCAGAAATCAAGATCGTGAAGCTGGAAGATGTCGGCGAGCTGATCGGCAAGCCTGACGAGATCGTCTCTGCGGTCATGATGCAATTGTTGGGCGATGTGACCGGACGCACAGTCCAAATTTTTCCGTGGCGCACCGCGGTGCAGCTGACGAGCGTCCTACTCCAGCGCGAGAGCGCGCAGCGACCCGAGGAATTCGGTGAAGTCGAGCAGTCAGCGCTGCGCGAGGTCGGCAACATTCTGGTCGGGGCGTACATCAATGCACTGTCCGAATTCATGGGCTTGATGTTGATCATGTCGCCGCCGTCGATCGCGATCGATACGGCGCAGGCCGTGTTGACCACCAGCTATCTGAATTTCGGCCAGCATGAGGACTATGTCTTTGCAGTCAATACGCGCCTCGGCATGGACACTAATAGCGATCTCGGCGCGCATTTTCTGCTGCTGCCGGATGATGCATCACTCAAAGTCATACTGCGCGCACTGCGGATTGGTTAAAGAGAGTTGCAGATCACTTAATGGCACCTGAAGCCCCCCAATCGATTCCCTGGAACGATCGCGGCGATGCGAAAGGCGCGGCGCCGGCAGCGGCGCAGGCGCCCATGCCGCGCTCTGTGCGCGACGTTGAAATTCTGCGTTCGCTCGCCAAGCGCATCAACCCACACGATGCCGGGGCGCACAACAATCTGGGCGTGGTCTATTACAACAAGGGGCTGTACGCCGAAGCCATCACGCACTTCGAGAAAGCGCTCGAGCTGGATCCGCGCATGCAAGTCGCCGAGCGCAACGTGCAGATCGCTTACTTTCATACCGGCTACTTCGAGACGCTGGTCGCCGAGCTGCGCGAGCGGCTCGCGCAGGATCCTGACGACGTAGATGCGCACGACCGGCTGGCGCGCGCGTACTACTACGGTGGCGATCATGCCACCGCGATCGAAGAATGGCGCCAGGCCGCCAACGTCAGGCAGGATTTCCCTACGCGCTTCCGACTCGCGCGCGCGGAGCAGCAGCGCGGCAATCTGGATGCCGCGCTTGCGGAAGTGCAGCTCGCGCTCGCGGTCGAGCCACGTAACGCGCGCGCGCATCTGTTGCGCGGTGAAATCCAGTACCAGAGCGCGAAGACCATCGAAGCGAAGGACGCGCTGGAGACCGCGGTCGGTATCGACAACAAGCTTGCCGACGCCTATCACCTGTTGTCTTTCATTTACGGTGAATTGGGCGAAGCCAAAAAGGCCGAACATGCGGCTGCGCGCGCAGGCGACCTGAACCCGACGCTTTCGAAGGCGCAGACGAACCTTTCGCTCGACAGCTACAGCACGGCCCGCTACGAGGAGCTGGTCGGCGATCGCGCCAAGCCCGACGTCGCGGCCGGCGGCACCCTCGCGCATTACAATCTTGGCCTGGCATTCCGACAGAAGGCTCTCTACGACGAGGCGCTGCGTGAATTCCGCCTCGCGACCGAGCGCGGCGAGGACGCGCTGCTCGTGCATCAGGCCGAGGCCGAGATGCTGCTGTTGCGCGGCGACAGTGCGGAAGCGCGCGCGCTGTACGAACAGCTGGTGCAGGATGAGCCGAAGAGTCCGAAGTTGTGGAACGAGCTGGGCGTCTCGCGCCACCAGGCGGGTGAGCTGGAATCCGCCGAACGCGCGTACCGCCATTCTCTGGATATCGATCCGGAATACGCCCTGGCCTGGAACAACCTGGCGGTGGTGCGGCATCATCGCGGCGATGCGCACGAAGCCGAGAGCGCGTTCCGGGCTGCGCTCGCGCATGGCCGCGCGCTCGCGGACGTGCAGCGCAATCTCGGCTTGATGCTCGCGCGCTCGGGCAGACTCGAGCACTCCCTCGAGGCGTACCGGCGCGCTGTTGAAGCCGACCCTGGACTCGCGGTCGCGTATGCCGGCTACGGCATTGTCTTGATGGAAGCTGGCCGTCCCGGCGAAGCGAAAGCAGCTCTGGTGCGCGCCGTCGAATGCGATCCCAATCTGGCGGAAGCGCGCTACCATCTCGCTTTTGCGCTGTCTGCGCTCGGCGACTATCAGGGTGCGCTGCGTGAGACCAAGCACGCACTCGATTTGAACCCGTATATCCCGCAGCCGCGCTACAAGCTTCTGATCGATTTGCAATTCGAGGAGGCCAGCGTCCTCGCGCCCGAGCTGGAAGCCGCCGAGCGACTCAAGGTTGGCGAACAGATCGCGACGTTCGAGTTCCAGCAGGAATCGCTCGACCAGGCATTCACGGAAGCATTGCCCGCCGCGGTCCAGCCTAAAGCCGTACCGCACTCGCACGCGCCTGCGCAAGCGCGGTCGGTCGCGGGGGCTGGAGCGGTATTGCTTGGCAAGGCGCGCAAGTCGCTGGCGCAGGGCAAACTCGATCAAGCCACCGAAGAAGCACAGCGCGCATTGCGCGAAGGCGCGGACAAGCGCGAGTTCCTGCTCCTTCAAGGCGACATCTACTTGCGGCGCGGGCTCGCGGGCGAAGCGGTAGAACGATTCAATGCAGTGCTTTCGGAGATCACCTCGGGCGATGATCTGGCGGCGGATGGCACGCAGGAGATCGTGCGTCGTGCGCTGGCCGGCGCGGCGCGCTGCTTCCTCGAGCTCGACAAGATTACGGAGGCTGTCGAAGCCGCGCAGCGGCTCGTCCAGATGGTGCCCGACGATGCAAACGCGCTGCGTTTGCTCGGCCGCGGACTCGCGTGCGTCAATGATTTCCAGCGCGCGGTAATGATCTTCGAGCAGGCGCGCACGTTACAGCCCGATGACGCGACTTTGCTCGCCGAACTGGGCTCCGCGTATTACGGCGCGCAGCAGCTGCAGGAGGCCGAGCAGGCGTTACGAAAAGCCGTCGAGCTGGATGATTTCGCGATCAGTGCCCGGGTCATGCTCGGTCACATGCTCGCCGACGCCGGCAGAACCGATCAAGCGGCAGCCGAGTTTCGCGCCGCCCTCGAATTCCTGCCGAGTCATGGCGAAGCGGCATTCGCGCTGGCCGATCTCGAGCGTCGAGCCGGCCGCATCAAGAATGCGATTGCGATCGTGGTCGACATGCTGTCGGTAGACCCGTATCACCTCGACGGCCTGGTCAAGCTCGGCGAGCTGCTGGACATGGCCGGGCGTCGCGACCAGGCCGCGCTCGCGTACAAGCGCGTGCTCCACTTCGATCCAGGTCATCCGGAGGCAATTACGGCATTGCAGAAAGCCGAGCCGGGGTTCGCTCATGCGTAGCGGCTCGATCTAACCATGGCGATCGAAGGCCCACTACAAGAGCTGAGCATCCAGGATGTTCTGCAGCTCCTGGATCTGGCGCACAAGACCGGCGTCCTGACGATTCGTTCGGAATCGCTGGATGACGAAGCGATCGTGCATTTCAGCAAAGGCGCGATCGTGTTCGCGGTGCGTCGCCGTTCGACTCGCCGGCTGGGGCAGATGCTGATCCGTTCGGGCAAGCTCACGCAGCGCGAGCTGGATTCAGCGCTCGAGCAGCAGCGGCGCGATCCGACCCGGCGGCTCGCGGAGATCCTGCTCGAGATGGGCAGCATCTCGGAGGAAGAGCTCGAGAAGCAGCTTCGCTTCCAGATGGAAGAAACCATCTACGAGGTGATGGCGTGGAGCGAGGGTTACTTCAAGTTCGAAGAGCGGACCGAGATCGCATCGCATCGTCTGCTCGCGCGCGTGCGTGTCGAATCGCTGCTGATGGAAGGCGCGCGCCGCATTGATGAATGGACGCGGCTCGAATCGAAGATACCCGGCGCCGAAGCCGTGCCCATGCTGGCACCCGGCAAGGAAGGCGAGAGCACACCGCTCGAGCTGCGGCCGGAAGAATGGGAAGTGCTGGCGGAAATCGACGGCGAGCGCGACCTCGGACAGATCGCCGCGGACCTCGGCCGCAGCAGCTTCGATATTGCGAAGACGATCTTCGGCCTGGTCAGCACCGGCGTTGTGCTGGTGCAGGAGCGCCACGCGGCACTGTCACAACCTGAAGTGCAGCGCGCGATCGTGGAAGTCGATCGTCTGCTCAAGGACGGCAAGCTGGAAGAGGCGGAGAAGCTGGCGGCCGAGCTCGAGACCGGCTATCCCGACAACGCGGAGCTCGCACTGCTGTCGGGGCGCACACTCGCCGCGCAAGGACGCATGCGCGCGGCGACCGAAGCGTTCGCCCGCGCAGTCGGCCTGGATCCGCTGTTCGCGGATGCGCACTACCATCTTGGCTTCACGGCCGTGCGCACCGGCGAGCTGGATCGCGCTACGCACGCATGGGACACGTACCTTCGGCTCGCGCAAAATGGCAATCAACGGCAGCTCGTATCGCAGGCGCTCAATCACGTGCGCTCACTAAGTCAATTGCTGCAAACGGTAAGATCGTAAATGAAGTCACCGGCACCGGCCGATCTGCAACGCTGGAGTGAAGACGTCGCGCGGGATGCGACGTCGTTGTCGTTCCTGCCGCTCGCCCGCGCATACCGCAGACAGGGCAGACGCGATGCGGCGTTGCGGTTGTGCCTGCGCGGACTGGAGCATCATCCCGACAACGTCGAAGGACACAGCCTGCTCGCGATGCTGTATTTCGAGTCGGGGCAGCGCGTCAAGGCGTACGATGAATGGTCGATGGTCCTGACGCTCGAACCCGACAATTTCGACGCACTGCGCGGCATGGGCTTCTACTACCTGGAGCAGGAAGACCATATCGCCGCGAAGCGTCATCTGGAGCGCGCGGCTGCGCAGAAGAGCAGTGATCCGGCGGTTCAGGAAGGATTGCGGATCATCAGCGAACGTTTGGGCGAAGCCACCGCCGAACCAGCGCCCGCACTCGACCTGATCGACGAACCTTGGGCCGAAGCACCCGCTTCGCCCGCCGCCCGTGGGGTCCAGGCGACCGAGGTGGTCCAGCCGGTCCGGGCCGTCCAGGCGCCCGCCGCCCCGCCCCCCGCGCCCCTCGAACCGCGCCCCGCGCCCGCAGCGCCACCCGCGCCCGCGCCCGCGACCGCGCCCGAATCTTTCGATGACCCGAGGCGAATCTTCGACCCGATTCTAAAAGGTGGTCAGATACTCGGTGCGCTCATCCTCGACAATCAGGGACTCGTGATGGGCGGTTCCCTCGCCGGCACAGTAGGCGGCCAGGCAGAAGCGCTCGGCGCGATTCTCGGTCCTGCGATCGAAGAAGCGTTGCGCACCGCGCAGCATTTGAGCCTTGGCGGCTGGAAGGGTGCTCTGCTCGAAGCCGACGCGGCGGTGCTGCATTTCTCGCCGGTGCGCGACGGCATGATCGTGTTGCTGGCTGCGCAGAAAAACGCACCGACTGGTTGGGTGTTGCGCAGTGCGCAGCAGGCATCAGCGATCGCGACACGCTTCCTCGAGGTTTACTCATGAGCGACATATTCGCGGAAGCCGTTGAACGGCTCAGCCGCGTACCCGGTGTGCGCGGCGCGCTGATCGTCGAGACCGATGCCGGTGTGCCGGTTCTAGCTGAGCTCGCGGAAGGCGTGCAGGGTGACGTGGTCGCGGCCCTCGCGTCGTCGCTTTTCCGCCGCACGAACAGTGCGGCCCAGACCGCCAACTTCGGCAACCTGCGCACCCTGCAACTGGAAGCGGAAGTCGGTCATGTCGTCGTCGCCAATGGCGGGGATCTCCTGGTAGTAGTAGTGGCCGAGAAGAACGCACAGCTCGGACAGGTCCGGCTGGAAGCACATCGAGCGGCGGAAGGACTTCAGTGAGAACCGACGACCTGGCGAAACTGGTCGAGGCGCTGAAGCCACCAATTGCCGAGTTCGTGCGCGCATCGCGCGCGCGCATCGCACTGCTCATCAATGGCAGCGGGCAGGTGCTGGCGCAGCATGGGTTCACCAGGAGCTATGAAGTGATGAACGTCGCTTCGCTCGCGGCCGCTACCTACGCGTCGGCGCGCGCGCTTGCCGAGCTGACCGCTGCGAATCGGTGGACGCATCTACATCATGCCGGCAAGCAACGGCAGTTGTTTCTGGCGCCGGTAAAGACACCGGTCGCCGAATTGATTCTCGTCATCATCTTCGACACAGAAACATCGCTCGGCATTGTGCAGCTCTTTTTCGAGGAGTTGCGGTCGTCCGTAGCCGCGCTACCCGAGTTTCAGGAAGCGCTCGCCGAGACTACGCAAGCGAATTTCGAACGGGATCTCGAGGCGGGATTGCAGAAAGTACTTACGGCAGAACGGAACCAGGCCTGATGTCTCTCGTCAACTATTCAACCCGCGAGATTACCTGCAAGATCGTGTATTACGGACCGGGGAGGTCCGGCAAGACGAGCAACTTGCAGTACATTCACTCATACGTTCCAGATGACAAAAAAGGGCCGATGGTTTCGCTCGCGACCGAGACGGATCGCACGCTCTTTTTCGACTTTCTGCCACTGGACCTGGGCAGCATTTCGGGCTTCAAGACACGCATTCAGCTCTACACAGTCCCGGGTCAGGTCTACTACAACGCGACGCGCAAACTGGTGTTGCGCGGCGCGGACGGCGTGGTCTTTGTGGCTGATTCGCAGCGCGAGCAGTTCAATGAGAACATCGAGAGCCTGCGCAACCTGCACGAGAATCTGCTGGACGAAAACATCAACCTGCGCGATTTCCCCATGGTCCTGCAGTACAACAAGCGGGACCTGCCCGGCGTCGCGCCGATCGCAGAGCTGGAGGACGCGCTGAATTACCGCGGTGTGCCATCGTACCCGGCCGCCACTATCAACGGTGAAGGCGTATTCGAGACCCTCAAAGGCGTCAGCCAGCTGGTGCTACAGAGTTTGTCGCGGAAGTTCCGCGCCGATGCGGCGCAATGATCGCTATCGCTGTCCCTCTTGCTATTGCATTTAAATGAGTCCGTTGGAGCTTGATTCACGATTTACCTTCGATTCTTTCGTTGTCGGACCGGCGAACCGTCTCGCATCGGCGGCCGCGCGGCGAGTGGCGGAGCTGCCCGGCAGCGCCTACAACCCATTGTTCCTCTATAGCGCGTCTGGCCTTGGCAAGACACATCTCATAACCGCGATCGGGCACCACGCGCGCCGGCTGCATCCCAGTCTCACCATCGTTTACGACACACTCGAGCACTTCATGGAAGAAGCCATGTCGGCGATCGAGCATGGCGAGCGCGAAGGTTTCCGCAATCGGGTGCGCGAGATCGGCCTGCTAATGCTCGACGACGTGCAATTCCTCGCCGGGCAGCGCAGCGCCCAGGACGAGCTGCTGCGCGCGCTCGACGCACTGTCCTCGCGCACCGGCCAGCTGGTGCTCGCGAGTGACCGTCCGCCAGCCGACATCAACGATCTCGACGACCGGCTGCTTTCGCGTTTTGCCGGCGGCCTGATCGCCGATCTCGGCGTGCCGGAATACGAAACGCGTGTAGCAATCGTAAATCGGAAGGCTGATGAGCGAGGCCATCGACTCGCTGCCGGCGTGGCCGAATCACTCGCTCGCATCTCGTTTGCCAATGTGCGCGAGCTTCAGGGTGGTCTGAACCGACTGCTCGCCATTCAGGAGCTGGACGGCAGATCGGTCACAGCGGATGAGATTTCCGGCATGTTCGGCCAGCAGCGGCGGCAGGACGATTTCGGGTCATTCCTGTCCGAGATCGCCGGCACGGTGGACGAAGTCGTTCACAATGTCGAGCAGGAACGAAAGCTGGCGGGCGCAATTTTGAAATACGAGGCTGACGGCTACGCGACGCGTCGGCTGGAAGCGGCGCTCGGTGGCGCTGCATCCGCGGCCGAAGTCGAGTTGCTGCTCGAGCAGTACGAAGAGGATATCGAGAAGCTGCAGCACCTGCGTGAAGAGCTTTACGTCCTCGACCCACAGTCACCGGAACTGAAAGACCCGGATCTCTTCAAGAATCCGGACCGTGTAGCGGACGGCGAGGCCGCGCTGAGCGAGGTGCGCGAGCGCAACAAGCCGCTGCCATTGCCGCCGCCCAATCGTTCTTTCGACAAGCTCACGATCAATGCGGACTCTTTCGCGGTGAAAGTGGCGCGCGTGGTCGTCGACAAACCCGGTCAGGAATACAATCCGCTCTTCCTGCACGGGCCGGAAGGCGCAGGCAAGACGACGCTGATGGCGGCGCTGGCGAACCATTTCATAGCCAGGCATCCCGGCGAGCCGGTTGCGTTCCTGCATGGTCGCAACTTCGCATCTGAGCTGATTCATGCGCTCGAAAAGAATGCGGCCGAGACTTGGCGCAACCGCTACCGGCGCGTGAAGCTGCTCGTGCTCGACGATCTGGAAGCGCTCGCCGACACCGAGCGCGCGCAGGATGAGCTGTTTCACTTGTTTGAGGAACTACGCCGCAACAACGCGCAGCTCGTCTTCGGCGCGAACGAGCCGCCCGCGGCGCTCGGTTTCGAGGACCGGCTGCGCACGCGTTTCGAGAGTGGACTGGTCATTGAGATGGCAGTGCTGCAGTCGGCTGCGGTGGCTGCCAGCGCCGATGCGCGCAACCAGACGCCTGCCGCGTGGGTCGCTACCATGGCGGAACAGCACGACAAGCCCGAGACGATTTTCGATGATTTCTTCCTCAGTCGTGAGAAAGTGATATGGACCTGGCCGTATCTGGAGGACTGCTTGTTCGAGGAGCTGGAGTAGCATGGCGATCAAGGGCAGTCTGAAGGAAGCGAGCCTGGCGGACGTCTGCCAGCTGCTCGCGCTCGGGCAGAAGACGGGGTGTCTGTCGATCACGGACAAGTCGCGCTTCGGCCAGATCTATTTCGATAGAGGCCGCATCACGTACGCGCGCATTGTCAATCGCCGCGATCGTATTGGCGATCTGCTGGTGCGCGATGGCCTGCTCACGCAGGATCAGCTGACGGCCGCGCTCGAGCTCCAGAATGAAGAACCGGACAAGCGTCTCGGTGAAGTGCTGATTTCGCGCGAATTCATTTCGGAGAAGGACCTTCAGCTCTACATCCGCATGCAGATTGAAGAGGCGATCTATCACCTCTTTACTTGGGCACGCGGCAATTTCTTCTTCGAAGCGGACGAGCTGCCGGACGCCGACATCGTCGTCTCGATAAGTCCGGACAGTTTGCTGCTCGAAGCCGCGCGCCGCGTGGACGAGTGGAGTCAGATCGAGAAGAAGATCCCCTCGCTCGACCTGATCTTCGAGGTCGAGATCGACCGCCTGCTGGCTTCGGAAGTCGAGCTCAAGTCCGAGCAGGAAACCATCGCGCGCCTGTTTGACGGCACGCGTTCAGTCAGCGAGGTCGCGGACGAGATCAACATCGACGAGTTCGATGTCGGCAGGGCATTGTACGGATTCATTCAGGCCGGCTACGCGCATCGCGTCGAAAAAAAGCAGGTCGAGATCGATCCCGCGCGCGGCCGTGAGGCGGAGATCCTCGAGCGCCAGAACCTGGGTGTCGCGTTCTATCGGGCAGGCATGCTTGACGACGCGTCGCGCGAATTCCAGCGGGTGCTCGAGCTGGACGCCGCGAATCTCAACGCGCGCTTTCACCTCGCGCTCGTCTCGCTGCGGGCCGAGCGGTACCGCGATGCGGTGCGCCAGTTCAAGAGCCTGCTGGAGGAGACCGGACCGCATTTCGGCGCCTTCATCAATCTCGCCTATGCATTGCGCAGGCTCGGGCGCCCGAATGATGCGCTGCTGGTTTTGAACGAGGCCGACCAGGTGCGGCCGCGCACCGCGGCGGTAGCACTCGCGCGCGGGGTCGCATTCCTGGAGGCCAGCGATCTCGACGAGGCGATCGAGAGCTTCAAGGAGTATCGCCAAAAGCTGGTCATTTCCGAGCAGCCGCCTGCGATCTTCTTTTACTACGCAGCGCTGGCGAGCGCGATTCGTGGAGACCTGGCCGGCGCGGACGCGACAATTACCGAGGGTCTCGGCGTGCATGGCGCGGCCGCGCCACTGCTGCTGCTCGCAGGCGCGATTTCAGAGCGGCGCGGTGAGTTCACGCTGGCCGAGCGCTATTATCGCCAGGTTGTCGATGAGGATGCTACGCTGGTTCACGCACATAAGAACCTGGGCGATGTTGCCTATCGCAGAACCGCGCACGATGAAGCCGCCGAGCACTATCGACGCGCGCTCGGGCTCGATCCCGACTTCGGCGATGACGTGTATGCCAAGCTCGCGAACATCCATTACAAGAAGCGCGACCGCGATGAGGCCGTGAGGTATTGGACGCGGGCGCTCGAGCTGAATCCCACCAACCAGGTCGTGCGCAACAATCTCGACATCGTCGCAAGCGCGGCTGTTTGAGCGACGCGCGCCCCCATTACTCGCTGCCGCTCGCGCACGGTGCGTTGAGCCCGAAGGACGCGCAGGAGCTGCAGGCGCTCAAGGATCAGATCAAGCGCGAAATCGGCTTCTATTGCGATGGCTACAAGGAGCATTGTCTGCGCCGCCGCATCGCGGTGCGCATGCGGGCGCGCGGCATCCACACGTATGCCGAGTACGGCGAGCTGCTGAAGCAGGATGAGGGTGAACATCATCGGCTGCTGGATGCGATCACGATCAATGTCAGCAAATTCTATCGCAATCAGGACCTGTGGCGTGCGCTCGAGAGTGAAGTCGTACCCAGGCTTTTCGACTTGCGCGCGCGTCCGGTGCGGCTCTGGAGCGCCGGTTGTGCCGCCGGCGAAGAGCCCTACACCATAGCCATGATGCTGACCGAGTATGCCGTACGCTCGGGGCGCGAGCGGGAACTACTCAAGTTCAAGGTGCTTGGCACTGACATCGATCAGGAAAGTTTGCGCCAGGCACGCGTTGCGCGCTATGCCGCGTTCGCATTCACCGATATCGCCGATGAAGCGCGGCGCCGCTGGTTCGAGGAGCCGGACTTCACGGAAGTGAAACCGGAAGTTCGCAAGCTGGTCCAGTTCGAAGCAAAGGATCTGATCAAAGACTCGTTCGCGACCGGCCAGCATCTGATCATGTGCCGCAACGTGATCATCTATTTCGAGCGCGAAATCCAGGAGCTGCTCTTCATGAAGTTTCATGAGGCGCTCGCGCCTGGTGGTTACCTCGTGTTGGGTAAAGTGGAATCGATTTTTGGCCGTGCTGCCGGGCTGTTCAGGCCGGTGGCGCAGCGCGAGCGCGTCTTCATCAAAGCATGAACGCGCAGCGCCACCACGTTAAGATTGGCGAAGCCCAGGTGATCGCTGAAGCGGGCGTGCTTTACAGTATTGGCCTCGGCTCCTGCGTTGCCGTGGTCCTGTATGATCCGGCCAAGAAGATCGGCGGGCTCGCGCACGTCATGCTGCCGGCAGCGACGCAGACGAAACCTGGAACGCCCGCTCGCTATGCGCCGACTGCGGTACCACACCTGATCGAGGCAATGTTGAGTGCCGGCGCGCGCCGCCGCGGCATGTATGCTCGTATTGCCGGCGGCGCGGCCATGTTCAAGGATGTGCTGCCCGCCGAAGGCGTGCAGCTGGGTGAGCGTAACGTAGCAGCCGTGAGGGCCGCCCTGGCCAAAGCGTATTTGCCGCTGCGCGGTGAAGATGTCGGAGGCTCGTTCGGCCGCTCCGTTTACTTCGATGCAACGGACGGCAGTGTTCTCATTCGCGCGGTGCGACGTGACGATCTCGTTCTCTGATTCAACGGTGCGCAAGACGCGCGTTCTGGTCGCCGACGACAGCGACCTGATGCGCAGCCTGCTGTCCGAGATCATCAACTCATCAATGGACTTTCGCGTGGTCGGCGAGGCACGCACGGGCTACGAGGCGATCCGGCTGCTGCATGAAGTCGATCCGGACGTCGTGACCATGGATCTCCAGATGCCGGATCTCGGCGGCCTCGACGCGCTCGGTTATATCATGAGCGAAGCTCCGCGCCCGGTGGTCGTAGTGTCTTCCCATGTAAAGGACATGACTGGCCCCGCGATTCAGGCGCTCGAGTACGGCGCGCTCGAGATCGTCGCGAAGCCTGCCGGAGATGAAGCGCGCGACGTCGACATCCTGGGTGACCGGCTGATGGATGCGTTGCGCGCCGCTACTAACGCGAAGGTCGCGAATCTCAGGGCACGCCACCATGTCGACGGCGTGCAGCCGCAGGCAACCAAACCCGGCGGCCGTCCGGAGCGCGCGCGCTGTGCATTTGCGATTGCCGCATCGACCGGCGGACCGCGCGCGCTGACTGAGATCGTACCCGGACTTCCCGCCGGTCTGCCCGCCGCGATCCTGATCGTGCAGCACATGCCCGCCGCTTTTACGGGGGCATTCAGCGAGCGGCTGGCCGGCCTCAGTACAGTGCCGGTCAAGGAAGCGGAGGAAGGCGATCTGGTTCGCGCCGGCTGCGTCTACGTTGCACCCGGTGGCGTTCACATGTCACTCAAGCGCGCCGCGGACGGCGTTACCGTTACGCTCGACGATTCCGACCCGATTTGGGGCGTGCGTCCCGCCGCCGACATCCTGTTTGCTGCGGTCGCAAAGCATTTCGGGCCTGCGAGCGGCGGCGTCGTGCTGACCGGAATGGGACGCGACGGAGCGGACGGCCTGCGCGCAATACGTGAGGTCGGCGGCTGGACCGCCGTGCAGGATTGGGAGTCGTCGGTCATTTACGGCATGCCGAAAGCCGCGGCACAATATGCGGAGAATGAGGTATCCCTGGATCAGGTAGCGGAAACTGTAGCCAGGCGCAGCCTGTTCATTGCTAGAAAGCGTCGCCGCTGATGGCTGCACATCTGGTTTTTACGACTGAGGGTGAACGCTTCGGTCTGCCTGCGACAGTGATCGAGGAAGTGATCGACGCTCCGAAGATTCGCCATCTTGCGGGCATGCCCCCACACGTTGCCGGCGTGATATTCCACCGCGGCACCTGGCTGCCGGCGATCGATGCTGCGCCGCGACTCGGACTTCAGGCGCAGTCTGCGCGCGCGGCCGCGCTGATCGTGCGCCGTGGCCGCGGTCGCTTCGCTCTCACCGCGGATTCCGTGCTCGGCATTCGCGAATGGGCGCAGGCCGGCGATCTCGGCGTAGTGACGACCGATCTCGGGCTGGTGACGCCCGTTGATCCGAACCTGTTGTTTCGGTCCGAAATGGCCCTCGACGAAGAGGAAAGCGACATGCCAGCGACCAGCACAACCGTATCGATCGTAGTATTCAGGATGAATAACGAGGAGTTCGGAACCGACATCTCGAATGTGGTGGAAGTGTTGGAGTATCGCGAGCCGGTGCATGTGCCGCGCGCACCCGAATTCATCGATGGCGTTGTGCAGGTGCGCGACAAAGTCCTGCCGATCATCGACCTGCGCAAGCGCATGGAGATTCCGGTTGCGCCGCCGACCGCGGACACTCGTATCATCGTGGTGTTGATCGATGAGGAGCGCGTCGGTCTGCTGGTCGACAGTGTGGTCGAAGTTTCGCATATGCGCTCCGAAAATGTGTCCCAGCCACCAGCGTTCTTCCGCGGCTTGTCCGCGGAGTATCTGCAGGGTCTCGCGCGCATCGGTGAGCGCCTGGTCATTGTGCTGCGGCTGGAGCGCATTCTCACATCACAGGAGCGCATCGCGCTGCTGCGCGCCGATCTCACCGATACCGACGATGACGACGGGGAGCTGACCAGCGTTCCGCTCGGCGATCGGAAACGCGGACGTCGATCGAGTCGATGAAGTTCTTGCTCGCCGCGCTCGCGGCAGTTTGCAGCTCGAGCGCGGCGTTCGCGCAGAACCTCGTGCGGTCGGGCGATTACATTGTGTATTCGTGGACCGCCAACGACCGCCTGTCGCAGCGCGTCATCAACGACGCGCGCGCCTTCGTCGCGCTGCCCGCCTTACCGGCCACCGCCCCGACTTTTGGCGAACCGATCACGATCGTCCTCGCCGACAATGACAGGCGTTTTCGCGAGCTGACCGGCAATCGGGCACCGGAGTGGGGCGTAGGTGTGGCCGCGCCAGCGCAAGGGCTGATCGCTTTGCGCGCGTATGGTGGCAGGCGCGGCGGCTACGATCAGCTGACCGCCGTGCTGAGGCACGAGCTCGCACACATCGCGCTGCACCGGTACCTGCGCGATGCCTACATTCCACGCTGGTTCGATGAGGGCTACGCGACGTGGGCGGCAGGCGAGCTGGACGGCGGCGGCGAGTGGCGGCTCAGGGTTGCATTTGCGCTCCAGAAGGCGCCGTCCCTCGACTCCCTCGGCCTGGCCTGGCCGGCCATGAGCAGCGATGCACGCATCGCCTACCTGCTGGCCGCCAGCGTGGTGAAATATCTGGTAAACGAGAGTGGCACACGCGCGCTCGAGCTGTTCATGAGCCAGTGGCGCGATTCCGGCGATTTCGAGGCGGCGCTCGCTGCCACCTACGGTATTTCGATCGATCAGCTGGAAATTCACTGGCGGCGCGATTTACGACGTCGCTACGGCTGGTTCGCCGTCCTTACACAATCCGCCGCGTTCGTCAGCTTCGCGGCCATCGGTGTACTGGCGCTGTACTTTGTCCGGCGTCGACGGGATCGGTTGAAAATGGAGCTGTTACGCGCGACCGAGCCGCCGGACGAACCAGCCTATTGGAACCCGGGAACGGAGCCGGAGGCGGATACGGAGACGGATTTCGGAATTGACCGCCGGACGGGCGGCGAGAATATTCCAAGGCATGGCTAAAAGAACGGCACGTACGCCCGCGGCTCCTGCTGATCGCGCATCGGTACGGTTTTCGGCGATCAATGGCATCCTGCTTGCAGCCGGATTTGCGGCGATCACAATCGGCTACATGCTGTTGGCGAAGGGGTCCACAGTCGCGGCGCCACTGCTGATCGTGCTTGGTTATGCCGTACTGATCCCGCTCGGAATCATCCTCTAACACGCGGTGCCATATGGGCCGCACTCAGCTTCTGGTTTCGCTCGCGCCGGCACTCATTTTCGCAGCCTGCGTTGATACGGCCGCACCGGAAATCACGCGGACCGGTCTCTACCTGCTCAGCAGAATCGACGGTGAGAGCCTGCCCGCTGAAGTGATGCGAAACGCGGACGCACGACTCGATTTTGTCCGCGGTGAACTGCGTCTCAACGCCGACCTCACATTCAGCGACATTACGAATTTCAGGATTATCCCGCTTTCCCAGAACCCTGCTCCGGTTCCGCTGTCGACGGACAGCGCGACAGGCACGTATCACATCCTCGGTGACACCGTGTTTTTCGAGCCGACACGGGGTCCGGATTACCAGATGAAGTTTCAATCATCCGGGTCGCTCCAGCAGGTGCTGGCCGGCAAGCTGCTGCTGTATCGGAAGCGGAGCTAATCAAG
>JBQTID010000133.1:0-22196 GCA_052389275.1 Gemmatimonadota bacterium
GGCGCTACGGGACGGCGCTACTGCGTAATGTGCTATCCCTCGCGAATCTTGTTGATCAGGCCGGTCAACATTTTTGCAATTGTTCGGGCCAGAATCATGAGTGGTGTTGTAACCTTTTCGGGCAGAATGCCGTCTTGAGTCAGCCTTCGCAGAATCGCGCGAACCTCGTCCACAGAACCACGGGCAATCTCGAGATGGTTCAGCTTCTTTCCTTGACTCAACCGCGGATTGGACCGGCCTAGTCCGTAGGCTTCCGCGATGTTGTATGGAACCGATGACGCCGCTTCGCCGAGGTGGCGGCCGTCATCTTTTCGTGCTTCGGGAATCGTCGGGATAAGCGCATGGACCTTTTGCGCCAGTTTCTCGGCAGCAAGGTATACGCGCATTTTTTCGAAGCTCATGGGAGCAATTAACAATGCGAAACGGCGCAATCCCATGGCTGATCTGGACAAAAGAGAAAGCCGGAGACGCTTTACAGCGCTCCGGCTTTCGAAGTTCGACGTACTGAAGGGTATTTTTGGAGCCCAGTCGGTTTAAGACTGGTGACCACCCCGAGGTTTCCGCCTTCCCGATAAAGGGTGTGACGTAGATCTGCGAGAGTCGGCCCCAAAGTGTATTGAGTCGGCCCAAAAGTGGACCCCCCAGTACGTCAATCCATCGTACAACCAATATAACAGGGAACGCCGAAATTCGCTACGGACAAGCGCTACGGAAAATCGCTACGGAGAATCGCTACGGACAAGCGCTACGACGGAGAATCGCTGTTGGCGCCTTTCCGTAGCGGAGTCCTTAGCGCAGTTCTGTAGCGCCGTCATGTAGCGCCTTTCGGTTGGGCGCCTTTAGGTAGCGCAGTTCTGTAGCGCAGTTCTGTAGCGAAGTTACGTAGCGCCTCTCGGCGTAGCGCTTTTCGGCTTTCTTAACAATTCGATAAACAAAATTTGTGCCCGCCAGCGCGTGGGATCCGCGATCGAGTCCACGACCAGCACGCCTGCCCAGATCGCATAAATCCACGAGATCTCCTCGCGCAATGAGGGATTCAGGAATTGGGCGAACCAAAGCACGAACAGCAGAGCTGCCTCCCAGAACGCGAAACGCATGTTCGAGAGAATCAGCACACCGAGCACGGACTGCAGAATCGTGATCAGAATCTCCTGTCGCTGCTCGCCGTCGAAGGGCAGTGCAGCCATGTGACCGATGCTCATTGAATACACGACCGGGATCATGGCGGCGAGCACCGTCCACTGGTTGATGTTGCTCGATACCATGTTCATGAGCGCCATTGGCGCCGATGAAATCTTGCGAGCCCAATAGAAGGCGCTCACCTTCTCGGGGAACTCTGACAGGAAGGGCGCGACCCACTGAACGAAGACGAACTGGCTGACGCCGAACGCGGTCGCCAGCGCGAGCATCGAATCGAGGAACGGGTGGGCAGTGAAATAGAGCAGCGTACCGCCGGCAGCGAACAGACTGATGATGGCCGCCCATTGCATCCGCTTTTTCAGGCGTAGCACGGCACGCGGAACCCTGCCGACGTCGGCGAGCGTTTCTTCGTTCCTGGGGGGCACTCGCAGCAGAATCGCGAGATAAACCATATACATCACGGTCAGAACCGCCGCATCGACCAGTGAGATGGTGCCCTTGAACCAGACCCAGAAGAAGTAAACCAGGGGCGGTGTGAGCATGACGACTTCGACCGCGTGCTCATCGTCGAGATGGATCTCGGCCCAGACCTTCTGATTGCGGGCATGCATCGCGGAAAATGCCGCGACGAAGTAAATCATCGGCCAGCCGAGGCCGAGCAGCAGGCGGATTGCGCCGGTGAAGTTGGCGATGGCCAGATGGGTTTTGGACGGATCCTTGCCAGCCTCCCAGGCGATGACGGCTTCGACCGCGAATTCCGGCAGCGTTTGCAGCCAGGCCAGGATAGCGAGCGCGAGGCCCTGGCTGATCAGGAACTGCGCGGATTCGGCTGCCCAGGCTACCAGGAAAGCCGAGAAAAGAATGGACGGAAACGTCCAAACAGCTGACCATGCCGCCGCCGCGGTTGCAGCCGAGACGCGGAATGCAGCGGCAATGCCGGCCAGTAGTCGAAACACTCGAACTCAGGTTTGAAGGACTTGCCAAGATAGAGCGGGAGGTACGGCCGCTCAAGCAGGAGGTTTTGATGGCGCGTATTCTGGTGACGCGCAGGCTTCACTTCAGCGCCGCGCACAAGCTCGGCCGGGCGGACTGGAGCCCGCAGAAAAATGAAGAGGTCTTTGGCCTGTGCGCGAGCGCGAACTGGCACGGCCACAATTACGAGCTGGATGTGACGGTAGCCGGTCAAATCAACCCGGAGACCGGATTCGTCTATGACTTGAAAGAGCTGCGTGCCATGGTCGACGAGCTGGTGATTGCCGACGTCGACCACCGCAATCTCAACCTCGATGTACCATGGTTCGAGGGTGTGAATCCGACCACCGAGAACCTGGTGGTCGCGATCTGGCGCCGACTCGCGGATCGCATGCCGGCAGATGTGAAGCTCGAACGGCTGGTACTCTGGGAGACTCCTCGCAATTACGTGGAATATGACGGCGGATAAAGGACTGAAAGAGGCGACGCTCGCCGAAATCGTGCGCGAAATGCTGCTGCGACTGGGCGAGGATCCCCAGCGCGTCGGTCTGCTGCGCACGCCGGAACGGGTGGAAAAGAGTTTGCGCTGGCTGACGCGCGGCTATCACATGTCCGCCGACCACGTCATAGGCGATGCGATGTTCGAGGAACAGCACGACAGCATGGTACTGGTCAAGGACATCGAGATGTATTCGATGTGCGAACATCACATGCTGCCCTTCTTCGGCAAGGTTCACGTTGCCTACATTCCGGACGGTCGCATTGTAGGGTTGTCGAAGGTGGCGCGTGTCGTAGATGTGTTCGCGCGCAGATTGCAGGTGCAGGAGCGGCTGACCGATGAGATTGCCGAAGCGATCTCACATACGCTGCGGCCGCAGGGCGTCGGTGTGATCGTGGAAGCATTTCATCTGTGCATGATGATGCGCGGCGTCGAAAAACAGAACTCGAAGACGATCACGAGCGCCATGCGCGGCGTCTTTCTGGAAGACAACAAGACGCGCGAGGAATTCTTGCGGCTCGCAGTCACCAATGCCATCGTTGGCTAAAGGTTCGACCGCTCTCGTAACCGGCGCCTCGCGCGGCATTGGCTTCGCGGTTGCGCGCGCGCTGCGTGCGCGTGATGTGCGTGTCATTATGGTGGCGCGCTCACGCGACCGCCTGGAACGCGCGGCGGCAGAGATCGGCGGCACGCCCCTCGCAGCCGATCTGGCTAGCCATCTGCATCTGGATCGGCTGGCAGATCAGGTGCTCGAGCATTTCGGCGATGCGCCCGACATGCTGGTGAACGCCGCGGGTGCTTTCACGCTGGCGCCGGTGGCGCAGACTCGGATCGAAGATTTCGACGAGCTGATTGCCGCGAATCTGCGGGCGCCGTTCGTCGTAATTCGAACGTTTCTGCCGCATATGCTGGTGCGCGCGTCGGGCCACATTGTTTCGATCGGTTCGGTCGCAGGCCGGCAGGCTTTCGCTGCGAACGGCGCCTACAGCGCATCGAAGTTCGGGTTGCGCGGCTTGCACGAAGTGCTGGAGGTCGAGCTAAAGGGAACCGGCGTGCGCGCAACCCTGATCGAGCCCGCGGCTACCGACACACCGATCTGGGACAGCGTAGATTACGCAGCGAACCCGGGTCTGCCGCAGCGCGCGCAAATGCTCGCGCCGGAAATGGTTGCCGATGCTGTGCTGTTCGCGCTCGAACAGGCCGACGGCAGCACTGTCAAATACATCGGAATCGAACGATCATGAGCGGCATGTTCATAGTCAGCGTCCAGGCGCATTACGACAGCGCGCATTTTCTCAGAAACTATCGCGGCAAATGCGAGCGGCTGCACGGCCATCGTTATGTCGTCGAGCTGGCGCTCACCAGCACCGAGCTGGACGAGGCAGGCATTGCCTTTGATTTCGTGGACGTAAAGAAGCAGCTGCGCGCGGTAGCGGACTATCTCGATCATGAAAATCTGAACGAGCTGACACCGTTCACCGAGCTCGAGCCTTCCGCCGAAAACCAGGCCCGCTACTTCTACGACGAGATGAAGCGCCTGCTGCCGCAGAAGATGAGTGACGCCATACTGTACGTGAAAGTGTGGGAAACGCCCACGCAATTTGCCCTCTATTCGGAACGGCAGCTCTTTATCTGAGCCCAACTATGCTTACTCGAATAACTGTTTTCGCATTTGTCGCGCTGACCTGGTTGACTGCGTGTGCGGGCCCGCGTGCGGGTGGCCCGCCGCGGCGGCGCGCACCCGATCAGGTTTTCGGCACACCGACACAGGTGCCGGACACGACCTGGGGAACGCATGTGCTGGTGGTAGCGCGCTCACCCGAGCCGGATGTCAGGCTGTGGGTCGGCACCTACGGGCGCGGCATCTTCGTGTTCCGGCCCGACTCCGCGAAATGGGATCGCCTGACGAGCGGCGACTCGACGGCGATCTCGTGGAATTTCGTCAATTCTTTCGCATTCCCGGATGACAGCTCGATTTGGTACGGTACAGTCGGTAACGGCTGGGGCCGCTCGAAGGACGGCGGCCGCACGTGGCGCAACTGGAAGTTCAGCGAGCTCGGACCCGAATGGCAGTATGTGATTCCGGACGGGCTGCGCAATCGTGGCGACACCATTTACATCGCCACTGCGGACGGGCTGCGCATTACTTCCAATGATGGCAGTACGTACCGCTGCGTTCAGGCGAGCTCGCGCATTGCGGGCGGTTCAACGGCGAGGTCGGTACCATGCGCCGAGCATCTCTATACGTTGCCGAGCGAGTACGTGCTTTCATTCGACGTCGCGCATAACGGCGACATTTGGGTTGGACATCTGTTCGGTGTTGCCGTCTCGAAAGATCGTGGTGCGACCTGGCAGAACTTCACGGCGGCGGAGGGCGCTCCGACCACGCGTGTGCGTTCCGTGCTCGCGAGCGACACACTCGGCATGGTTTGGCTCGCCACGGAGCGTGAGGTGTATCGTCGTGCGCGTCCCGACTCGGCTTTCAGGCGCTTCGACTTGAAGCTACCAGGGTGGCCCGAAGGCTTGCCGGGCGGAATTCGTGCGGTCTATCCGGCGCCAGGGACGGATCACCCAGTGATCGTAACGTCGTTCGGCATGGCGTCAGCCGACAGCGAAGGCACGTATCGTCTGTTCTATCTGCCGGCCGGTGATCTCTGGCGGCCATCTGCGGACATCTGGGACATGACGTGGTGGGGTCCGCCGCTTTGGCCGGTCGCGGGCTCGCAGCGCGGCCTGAACCTCATTCTGGCCGGGAATCAGCTGCCGGGTGTTTCGTTTGCGGATGCGGGCGCGCCGATCACGGCGCGCGATCCGGTGCACGAATTCTTCGAGCGGCCGATTAGCGATACGGACGGCAATCCACACATCGACGCCACCTACCGTTACGGCTCGACCATGGGCGGCAACTTCCAGCAACATCAAGGTGTCGAATTCAACAATCCGGCGGGCACGCCGGTGCGCGCGATCGGCGATGGCCGCGTCGCATTCGCGGGGCTGGCGGAAGCGGGCGCGAACACGGTCGCGATTCTGCATGACCGGCGAGCAGACGATCAGCACATCTACTCGGTCTATTATCACAACAGCTCGCTGGAAGTCAGGATCGGACAGCGCGTGGCGGCGGGTGATGTCATTGCGCGGGTTGGTAATACTGGGCGCGCGACCAACGATCATCTGCACCTCGAGGTTCACCTCGCGCCAAGTACGGATTCGGCGGCAATCGTGAACCCGCAGGAGCGCTACCCGAAATTCACGACCAACCCGCAGCTATGGATCCGACCGCTGCCCGGAACCGGCATAGTAGCCGGCCGCGTCCGCGACGCCGAAGGCAAGCCCGTGCCCGGCGCGCGCGTTCATGGTCTCGTGCTGCCGTTCCCGGAGGAAACGCCATACTCGTTCGCGGAAACATATCGTGAGCGTGCGCACTCCCTGCGTGGCTATGACGAGGATTTCGCGGTTGGTGATGTGCCGGCAGGCACGTATTTGCTGGGTGTCGATATCGGTGAGACACGCGTGTGGCGGCGCGTGCGGGTCGAGGCGGGACGTGTGACTATCGTTGAGTTCGAGCCGTAGCGTTGGCTAGGTCTCGGCACGCCACAGTCGTGTCATCGTCTCCATTGCATGTGGCACGAATGCAGTGATCGGTGCCAGGTCATCAAGGCCGCGTTCATGCAGGCGCGCGAGCGCCGCACGCTCCGCATCGGAAGGCGCAGCATTGGACGCGCGCTGCTCGATGAATGCGTGATCGAGCAGATCGGCCGCAGCGAGGGCGGCGGTCGCCGTCGTCACGAAATTCGTCTGTTCGCTGAATTTGCGGTAACGCCCCGGCCGGTAAAGGCCATCGACGAGATCGAGAATAGCCGGAGCGACGCCCAGCTCATGCAGCACGTACAGCGTGCGCGCATGCAGGTCCGCGACTGCCCCGGTCGATCCCACCAGAGCTCCCAGCTCATGCACACGCGCGGCAAGCTCGACGTCATCATTTTCTTCAGAGATCGAGCCGGCCGCGATGAGCAGCGCATTCGCGACGCGTGCAACCCGATAGCCGTGACCCGGCCCACTGCCCGAGCGCTGCTCGGCGAGGTGCAGCACAGCCGACGAGACATGTCCGAGCAGTCCCTCATCTGCGGCGCCGCCGAATTCGGCCTTCAGTAAATCGAGCGCCGAATCAGTGACTTGCCGGCCGGCCAGCGCCTGCCGGACCGCGGCTTCCAGCTCCGCGACGTCGAAGGGCTTTTGAAGATATGCCGTAGCACCGACTTCGAGCGCGAGACGCGCGATGTCTTCGTCACGATCACCGGTCACCAGAACGACCGGCTGCAGCGGCGCAATTCTGTGCAGCTCGCGCGCGAGATCCAATCCGGATGCGCCGGGTAGATGAACATCAGAGACGACGAGGTCGAAGGTCTCGGCACGACAGCGGGTCAGCGCGTCTTCCGCTTCCGAGACCTGTGTGACCTCATAACCACGGCGAGTCAGAAACTTCGAGAGTGCGGCAGCGACGGCTGCATCATCTTCGACCAGCAGAATGCGGCGGCGTTTGTCATTCATGGCCCTTACTTAAGCGCGAGCAGCAAAGGTCGTCAATAGGGCTAAGGTATTGCCAAATAGCACGGTGCGGGTTTTATATTCGAATCTTTCCCGGCTCAGATCGAACAGGCGAACGCCTTATTGACTCGAAGCATCTCTCGCGAGTGAGCTGATGGTTGCGAAGCAGCGCCTTGGCGAAAAGTTGGTTGAGGGTGCGCTCATCACGCAGGCACAGCTCGATGAGGCTCTCAAGTTACAAGCAAGAACCGGCAAGAATATCGGCGAGACGCTCGTAGGTTTGGGCTATCTCAGCGAAGATCGTCTCATCCAGGTCCTCTGCGAGCAGGCCGGCGTACCATTCTTTTCGTCACTCTTGCTCCAGCAGGAGCCGGCCGCGGCAAAGCTGATCCCTGCCGAAGTCGCGCGCGCTCACACCGCAGTTCCCATCAAGCAGCAGGCCGGCCGCCTCTGGGTAGCAATGGCGAACCCGTTCGACATTGGCGCCGTCACGGACATCGAGCGTTCAACTGGACGTGCCATCAAGGTGGCAGGGGCGCCGCGCAACGCGATCGAAACGCTGCTCGACCCTGCCACGCTGGATGGCATGGCGGTCGTTCCTGCCGAAACGCCAGCCGATGCTCACGACGCGCCCGCTTTGATCGTTTCTTCCGGCGACGAGCACGGCACCATAGCCCAGGTCGCTGACGAATTGTTGCGCAAAGGCATCTCGGCCCAGGCGACCGACATTCACATAGAGCCTTTGGAGCAAACCACGCGCTTGCGTTATCGCATTGATGGCGTGCTTCAGGACGGCGCGAGTTATCCGAGAGCGCTGCATGCATCGCTGGTCACTCGCTTGAAGATCATGGCGGGTCTCAACATTTCGGAAACGCGCGTGCCGCAGGACGGTCGTTTTCGTTTTCAAATCCACGGCAGTGAAGTAGACGTGCGCGTCTCCAGCTTCCCGACATTGTACGGCGAGGATGTCGTGCTTCGACTGCTGGATAAGAGCCGCGTCGCACTGGATCTGCATACGCTCGGCATTGCCGCATCGGACCTGAAGCTGTTTCGTCAACTTTTGACTCGTCCTCACGGCCTGATCGCCGTAACGGGCCCGACCGGCTCCGGGAAGACGACTACGCTGTATTCCGCCCTCGCCGAACTGAATACCGGCACCAGCTGCATAATCACGCTGGAAGATCCCATTGAATACGAGCTGAGCGGCATTCGTCAATCGCAGATCAATCCGCGCGCCGGGCTCACATTCGCATCAGGCTTGCGGTCGGTGCTGCGGCATGATCCCGATGTAATTCTGATCGGTGAGATGCGGGACCGGGAAACCGTGCAGATCGGCTTGAGCGCAGCCCTGACGGGACACCTCGTCCTGACCACGTTGCACACGAATACCGCGGCGGGCGCGATTCCGCGTCTCATCGATATGGGCGCCGAACCGTTTCTTCTTACCTCGAGCCTGTTGCTGGTGGTGTCACAGCGCCTGGTCCGCAAACTCTGCGACAAGTGTAAGCAGCCAGCTGTGATCCCTCGTATCGATCAGGAGCGATTCGGGCTGGCCGGTCATACCGTCTATGCAGCTGTCGGTTGTCGCGCCTGTGCTCAGACAGGTTATCGCGGACGAGTCGGACTGTTCGAATTCCTGCCTATCACCGGCGCGGTCGTGACCCGCATATACGACCGCGGATCCGCGGATGAGATCCAGGCCAGCACCGATCAGCCGACCTTGTTCGCCGACGGCCTCGACAAGGTTCGTAACGGCGTCACATCGCTCGACGAGGTGCTTCGTGTTACGGCGGCGTAAAGGCCGGCATCGTGCCTGAATTTGTCTATGAGGCATTGACGAATGAAGGCCGCATCGAGCAGGGCAGGCGAGCAGCGGCGAGTGAGGCTGCGTTAGAGGAAGCGCTCCGTGAGCGCGGGACCTACCTCATCAAAGCCGAGCTGTACGCGCCGGTATCAGCGCAGCTCACGGACGGACGCATCAACCCTCAGGAGCTGCTGGCGTTCACCGAATACCTTGCCGGCGCGGTCCAGGTCGGACTACCGCTGGTGCAGGTGTTGAGCGACGTCGAGCTGCGGCTGCGGAGCCGTCGCATAAAAACCATTGTTCGAGAGATCTCGAGCTCCATCACGGAGCACGGCAAGACACTCTCTGAAGCGCTGGCCGAGCATCCGAAAGCCTTTCCCAGCCTGTACGTCGGCACCGTAGCGGCGGGCGAAGCCAGCGGGCATATGGATTACGCGCTCCAGCAGCTGGTCGATTATCTCGACTGGCAAATGGACATCAACACGCAAGTGAAGCAGGCCATGATGTATCCTGCCATGGTCATGCTCGGGATCGGCCTGCTTACCGTTGGACTGGTCGGCGTCGTCTACCCACGGCTCTTGCCCGTTCTCGCGCGCAACGACGTCGAGCTGCCATTGCCGACTGTGATAGTCATGGCCGGCGCGCTGTTTCTGAGAACTCACTGGCTGGTGCTGGCTGTGGGCGGATTGGTGCTGATCGCGGGACTGTGGCTCTTTTCTCGAACCGAGCCCGGCAAATGGTTCGTCCATAAACTGCTGTTGCGACTGCCGGTTTTCGGCGCCTTCATCCGCGAGATCAACATGGCCCGCCTGGTCACCTATCTCGCGCTTTTCTATCGAACCGGTGTCGAAGTCGTGCTCGGCCTCACACTGATCCAGGACATTGTCGGTAACCGGGTGGTGGCAAAAGCGGTGCAGCGTGCACGCGAGCGAGTAATCCAGGGGGAAACATTGAGTCGCGCGTTCGGTGACAACGAGCTATTTCCCACAGTGGTCGTGCGCGCGATCGCACTTGGTGAATCAACCGGCAAGCTCGATGAAAGCCTTGCGCGCGTGAAAGCTTATTACGCGCGTGAGATACCCGCCGCGGTCAAGCGAATGACCACCGCATTGCAGCCTCTCATGGTCATTTTACTCGGCGTGATCATCACAGTCGTCGCGCTGTCCATCATCCTGCCGATTCTGAGCATCTACCAGTCGATCGGGACGCAGCGGTGAGAAAACGACCATCGCAAGGTTACGCTGCCGTGCTGGGACCACAAGGCTTGTGGCTCGTCGAATACGAGCGCCGGCCGGACGGCCTGGACCTGCGCGACATCAAACATGTGCAGCGCGCGGTGCCGGATGCCGGCGCCGCGGCGGATTTGCTGCGCGAAGCACTTCAAAATTCTGTGCGACGAGGCACCGCCGAACTCTGTCTGTTGCTCGAAGTGCTCGGCTCCAGCTATGACCGCCTGGCGCTGCCGCCGGCTGCGCCAACGGTCTTGCAGCAGGTGTTGCAACGCGAGATGGCGAGGCGCTCAGGTCTCTCGGATGGCGTCGTCGTTTACATGCCGATTGGCGAAGCGACGCCGGGTCCGCCCGCCAAGCAGGAATTGTGGGCGGGCACCACCAGCCGGGCGGTGCTCGAAGCCCTGAGGGAAGCCGCCCAGGCGGCAAATGTGGAAATTCGGCACGTCGCCATTTTGCCCAGTGTGATCGGCAGCCTGTTCGACGAGCTGGACGGCCGCGACACGCCGACCGCGGTTGTGTTGTGCCAGGCCAGCGGCACGATCTCAGGCTTCTTTCACGGCGGTAAGCTGCGATTGATCCTGGAATCGCATCTGCCGGAGCAGCTGGATGCGGAAGGCTACGGCGACGTTGTCGAGGACCAAATCGAGCGCGGCGCGCTGTACCTTCGGCAGCAGTTCCGCGGTGCAATGCTCGACGCCGTACTGATCGCCGCGGAGCCCACACTCTGGAATGATCTCTCGGCGCGCATCCGGCGCGCTTTCAGCACGGAGGTCCTGCCATTCGGCAACGCTCGTGATCCGGTTGCCGCCTTGCTGGCGGTCGGCGCAGCAATCGATGCCGAGACGCATCCCGCAATGAATCTGGCCGCGCAAATGGTTGCGCGGAAAAGACACTCGCGTGGCATTATAGAGAAGTTGGCTCATTGGTCGTACGTTGCGCTCGCGCTGGTGTGCGTGTGGGCGATCGCGCAAATGGCGGTGCTCACATACAAGGAAGCACGACTGCGCGACCTGGATGAGCGGGCGCGAGCGGACTTCGAGCCGATCTGGTCGATGATCAGCGTGACGCGGCAGCGCCGTGAAGAAGCCAGCCAAATCGAAGCGCTTCAGCGTGTGTTGTATGAGAACGGCACCTTGCAGACGGTCTTTTCTTCATTGGCTTCGGCGGCGCCGGAGAATGTCCAGTTCGATACGCTTCAGATTTCAAGGCAGGGATCGGCGTGGCAGGGTGAGCTGGCTGGGCGCGCGGAAAGCGGCACGAATGCGGAGAGCATCAGCGATCTGAGCACGCTTCAGCGGCGGCTGCTGGCGCAGCCAGGCATGGCCAGTGTCGAGGTCGAAGACTTCGACTACTTCCAGGCAGGTGGCGTCGAGGAACCGGCGTCGGGTGTGCGTTTCAAGCTTCTGTTCACCGCGCAGGAGCAGCCATGAAATGGCCGGAGCTGAAGGCTCGCCTTGCTGCGTTGCGAACCGAGCTGCCGACGAAACGGGCAGCGCTCGAAACTCTTGCACTCAATGGTGTACTAGCGATCACTGTTGCAATGCTGGCGAATGCAGCGCGCGAGCGCCGGGAGGGGCTCGCGGAAAGTGAGGCCCGTCTGAGCGCCGTTCAAGCGATTGGCCGCGACTGGCCGCGTCGCCATGTCCCGGCTACGCCGACTGAACGCCAGCAATGGGCGAGCGCTCAGGTCGACCTCGCGCGACTGGGACTGCCGGCGGCAAATCGGCTCTACGTTGCCCAGATACTCTCCAGACGTGCAGAAGATGCCGGCATTCCCGATGCACGGATTCGCTTCACCGGCGCGGACACCATCGGTGCAGCCAGTACGCGGATTCTGGCGGGGCAGGAGTTCAAACCAGCCGGCTACGCGGTTTCCGTCGAGTTTACGGCCAACTTCGCGACGGCCGTCGAATTCATTGCGCAATTGCCCGCGGCAGTGAGCATTGCAAGTGTGCAGCTGAAGCGGCAAGAGGAACGCGTCCATGCGCGCTTCCTGTTGACGGTGTACGAGTCACCAGAAAGCGGAACCTAGTATGCCGGCGTGGTGGCGTTTCGTGGCGGCGGCAGTCGTGGCGACCGTGTTGGTCGGTCTGCGTCAGCAATACCGGACCAATCCATTGCCGGGCCGTGATTGGCCGGCGGCGGCCGAACTGGATTCGCTAGCTGCCTTCCTCCGCCCTGTGAACCCAAAATATACGAGTACGGAAAGCTTGAGTTATCCAGAGCTGATGCGTGACGATCCGTTCGACATCGTGGCATTCGAGGTGGTAGAGCCGGAACCGTTGCCGGCCGCTCCCGCGCCCAGAGCGCGACCGGTTTTCAAGGTGACTGCGATACTCATCACCGTCAGCGATCGGATTGCCGTGATCAACAGCGCGCTGGTGCGGGTTGGCGCAGCTTTGCCGGACGGCAGCCGAGTGGTCGGCATTGAACGGGATCACGTATCGATCACCACCACTGGTGGCGAGCGCGCGATCCTTCGCCTGAATCAAGGAGAGTAGCGTGCACCGCTACCTATTCGTCAACCTGGCGCTTTGCGCGCTGCTCGCGAGCTGCGCCGCGCGCAGAGAAGGCGCTGAGACGTTCGGCTCGCGGGTCACGCTGCAACCGGCAGCGGAAAAAGCGAGCACGCCACACGATTCCACCGCTTCACAAACGTTGCCGCAGTTGCCCGTCTCACACGTCAGCACCGCGCAGCAGACGCCGCGTATCGACCGAATCGAAGCTGTCAACGAGGATTTGCGCACGGTATTGCAAGGTCTCGCCGAGAGTCTCGGTCTCGGGCACCAGCTCGACCCTGAGGTCAAGGGCAGCGTGAACGTGAGGCTCACGAGTGTTACGCTCGACGATGCGCTGCGTGCGATCGTGGCGCCGCATGGCCTCAGCTATTCCGTTCAGGGCGGCGTGCTGCGAGTGGGACCCACCAGGGTCGAGACCCGGATATTTACACTGGACTATGTTGCGCTCTCGCGCTTCGGCACCGGCTCCACGGTGATTCAGCGGCGGCTCGGCAGTGTGGGCGGCGCCGGAATTCAGGGGGGCGGCCAGCAACAGTTGGGCGGCGGAGGCAGCGACGTCATCACATCCGTGGCGGCGGCTGACCTGTGGGAGGAAATCCGCGTCGCGGTCGAGGCGCTGGTCTTCGACCAGCCCGGCACCGTCCAGCAAGCCGCGCAGGTGCAGCAGCAACCGGGATTCGGCGGCGGCCTTCGCACTGGCGGGCCTTTCAGCCGAGTCAGTGAAGATGGTCGTAAACTGATCATCAATCCGGTTGCAGGCACGATCCTGGTCAATGCGCCGCCGCTGACGCTCGCGCAAGTCGATGCGTTCATCAAGACCTTCGAGGCTTCGGTACAGCGCCAGGTTTTGATCGAGGCCAAGATCGTCGAGGTTACACTCGATCGCAGTGCCGAGTTCGGCATTGACTGGAGCGCGGTGCAGCGGCTGGGCGGCGTTGACCTGCGGGTTGGCTCGCAAGTGCCAGCGCAGGGCGGCGTGCAATTTCAGTTACAGGGCGGCACTCAGCAAATCACGGTGGTATTACGGGCACTCTCGGAGCAAGGCGATGTACGCGTCCTTTCCAGCCCGCAGGTGTCGGCGCTCAACAACCAGCGCGCGATTTTCGACGTCACCACCGATGAGATCGTGTTCAATGTCACGCGCCAGCCGATCCTGGGGCCGACCGGCGGCACCATAGGCTTCAATACGCAGATCCAGCCGCAGCAGATCGGCGTTGGTATCGTGCTCGATGTGCTGCCGCAGGTCGCGCCGGACAATACGGTCTCCATGAATATCCGACCGGTCGTAACGTCCGTTGCGCGCGTCGAATCGATCGAATTGGAGGATGGTAGCCAGGCGCGCGCACCCGTGATCGACCGGCGTCAGATCGATACCATGGCACGCGTTCGCGACGGCGAGACCATTGTGATTGGTGGCTTGATACAGACCCGGCGCACCAGAACGCGAACCGGCATCCCGTTCCTGAAGGATCTACCCGTTCTCGGCTATGTCTTCGGCAAAACCGTTGAAGCGGAGCACAAAGGCGAGTTGGTAATATTTCTGACGCCTTCCATCATTACCGGGCAGCCGCCCACCCGCTGAGCGCATGTACGAAGAATTCTTTGGACTGCGCGAGAGGCCGTTCTCGCTGACGCCTAACCCGCGCTACGTATTCTACTCGCAACGTTACCGGGAAGCGGAAGATCAGCTGCTGTACGGCATCACCCAAAAAGAAGGGTTCATGCTGCTCACCGGCAAGCCCGGCACAGGCAAGACCACACTGTGTCGCGACCTGCTCGAAAAGCTCGATCCCAAGACGCACAAATCGGCGCTCATGTTCAACCCGTTTCTGAGCGGCCTGGAAATGTTGCAGGGTTTGCTCACGGAATTCGGTGTGGCTTTTCCGGCAAAAGCGACGCGCAAAGCACTGCTGGACAAGTTGAACGCGTTCCTGCTCGCGCAGCTCGCCGCGAATCGGACCTGCGTGGCGATCTTCGACGAAGCGCAGCACCTGTCGAGCGAATTCCTCGAGCAGATCCGCGTTCTGTCCAACCTCGAGACCGAACAGGAAAAACTCATTCAAATCATCCTGGTCGGGCAGCCGGAGCTGTTGCAGAAGATTCAGACACCAAGCATGGCCCAGCTCGATCAGCGTGTCTCGGTGCGCTGCATCATGGCGGACCTGACCGCGGAAGAAACCGAGCGCTACATCTATCACAGGCTGAACGTCGCCGGCGCGCAAGGACGCATCGAGTTCACACCGCGCGCGTTGCGGCGGATTTATCAGGCAGCGCAAGGCGTGCCGCGCGTCATCAACCTGGTATGCGATCGTGCGCTGCTCGCCGGCTACGTGGCGCAATCACGGCGCATCGACCCTGCGCATGTCGAGCAGGCGACCGCCGCGATTCAGGGCGAGGATGTCCAGACCAGCGCTTCGCCGGCTGCGCGTATTGCTTTCAAGCGCAGTCACTGGCTGGTTGCCGCGGCGATCGTAGGTCTCATCGTATTGGCCGCGGTGGTCGGGACGGTAGCGCGATGAGCTTGATTGCCGATGCGCTGAAGGCCGCTCAGCGAGAGAAGGCGCGCCACAACAGTCCGGAGGCAGGCAGCGAGAGCCCGAGCTTCTTTTCACTCAAGCGACCGCCGCAACGCAAATCCAGGAAATGGACGTTGCCCGGTCGCAAAGTGCTCATGCCGGTTGCTGGTGCCGTGGGCATTGTAGCGCTCGGCTGGGCGCTCAATAGCCTGCTGCGCAATCGCGAGAGCGAGCCGCCGATCATAACCGCGTCGACCCGCTCAGACACTGCATCGTTTGCGGGTGCACCGGTTGATACCGAGGTATTGCCTTACGAAATCGAAGAGATCGACGATCCGCGTGACGACCTGCCAGTGTCTGCACCCGCGGTGTCCTTTCCGCGGCCCGAAGCGCGCACGTCCGGCGCCGAGCCAATCATCGAATCGCTACCTGAGGCGCCTCGTTCGGAGCCGGCTCCAACCACCATTGAGCGCGGCAATTTGAGGATCCAGGTCGAGCAGCCGCGCGGCGCCGCCATGACAATGAGCGGCGACCAGGCACTTGCGGCACAGAACCGCGGAGATTGGGCCGTTGCTCGCGACATCTACGAACGCATGATCGCCGCAGGCAGCACGAGCCCGGAGATCTATCAGAACCTGGGCAGCGTGTACAAAGCGCTGGGAGATCTGGCGCGGGCAGAACAGAACTACAAATCGGCTGTTAGTCTGGATCCAAACTTCGGCGCCGCATGGAGCAATCTCGGCATTGTCCTGTATGCATTGGGCAAGAAGCGCGAAGCTGTCGCCGCGTACCAGGAAGCGTTGCGTGCAGACCCCTCGGACGCAGCCGCGAAAGTCAATCTTGCGATCCTGTACGTGGAAAACGCGGTTTATCCAGAGGCACGTAAGCTGCTCGAGGAAGCCTTGGCATCCGATCCTTCAGCGGAGGCGCATTATGCGTACGCTCAAGTGATGGAAGCGCTTGGAGACCGGAGCGCGGCCGTGCGCCATTACAACCTGTTCCTGGCCGCGAGCGCGGGCCGCTTCGCCGCATTGGAAATCCGCGTCCGTAGTCACATTACCCGGCTGACCGGAGCGCGTTGATGCGACAACCATTACGGATCCGGCGCGCAATGCTTCTGCTGGCCACTCTGCTCGGCGGTTGTTCGATCTGGCGCGAGGCGCCCGAGCCCGAGCCACTGCCTCCGTTGCCGATCGGCGCGCTCGGCACGCGGCCGGTGCGCTTGCCCCCGCCGGCACCGACACCCATCGAAGAGCGGCGTATCACGCTCAGCGCAGCCGGCACGAACGCCGGAGATTTGTTGCGCCTTTTGGCGGAAGCGGCAGGAGCCAGCATCGTTTTGTCGCCGGAAGTGGCAGCGAAGACGGTTACGGTCTACTTGCAGGACGTGCCCGCGTCAGTGGCGCTCGCAATGGTGCTCGAGCAGGTTCACGATCAGCCCGCAGGCACCGTGCCTGCCGTGATCGCCAAGCCTGTGTTCTATGATTTGCCGGTCAACGTGAACAGTGCCGGCGCGACCGCGATTTCGTTGAGGTTTCGGACCAGCTCCGCGCTGGCAAACTGGATCGTTGCTTCGCGGGTCAGGATTCTTAATTGATCGGGACCGCAAGATAGGTAATCGTGCCGTCATTAGCGGCAGTCCACCGAAGCTGGCCGGTTGACGAGTTTGCAGTGCCATCGATGGTAACGTCGATGTCGTTGAAATCGGCTTCGGCAATTCCCAGGACCTCGATCGTCACGTAATTCACACCATTGGCCTGAAGCACGGGATCGAGATCGTCCTGAATCTTGCCGCCAAAGCCGGTCGGCAGGATACCAGCCTCCAGCACTTTGTTCATGTACGGTCCGTCCCACTTGGATCTCAGCCCGGTGGGATAACCAACGCCGTTAATGTCGAGGTCCGTCGGTGAAGCTTGAATCTGGGTGGTCAGATCCTCGAGGTCACCGGGGAATCGTTGCACATCCGCCGCGAAGGCCTCGATCGCTGCGCGCGCGGCATCCAGGTCGCCAGTGACGCGGCCGATTTGCCCTTTCCGGATCTGGTTGAGAATGGTCGGAATCAGCACGGCTGAAAGCACCGCCAGAATCGCGACCACCACCAGCACTTCGACAAGTGTAAAGCCGTTCCGCCGCCGCATCGAAATGCTCATTCAGTTGATCGGAACGGCCAGATACTTGACCGTATCAATGGTGCTGTCTACAAAGCGCAACTGCCCGGTGCTGGTACTCGCGGTGCCATCGATCAGCTCGTCAATGTCGTTGAAATCGGTTTGCGTGAGGCCCGTGATCCGAATGGTGAGGAAATCCACCGCACCTATCGCGTTTCTGGTCATCTGCTTGAGAACGAGTCCGCCGAAACCGGTCGTTAACGCCGTGTCCCCCTGGAGCGCCTTGCTGATGTACGGCCCGTCCCACTTGCTTACCAGGCCTGCCGGGTAGGTACCACCAATGATGCTCGTATCGCTGACTGTGATTGCTGTGGTCAGATTGTTCAATGTGCTCGGGTAACGGCGGACGTCCGAGACGAACGCCACGACCGCCGCTCTGGTCGCCGCCAGATCTGAAGCCACGCGATTAATGTCACCCTTCCGGATCTGATTCAAAATTGACGGAATCAGCACCGCTGCCAGAACGGCCAGAATGGCCACGACGACCAGGACCTCGACCAGGGTGAAGCCGTTACGGCTCCGTTTCGTCCGTTGCAAGTGTGCCTCCCCGAATGATTTCCGGCATGGTAACAGCCCTGCCCCCGTTGAAAATTACGCAAAAAATAAAGCGACCCTCTCACCACGCGCGAAGGAAAACAATATAATGCAGATGTAACACGTGCGTTATATTGATAGTTGGCGGCGTAACGGCGGATGCTGCGAGGCTGGTGCAAGTCCAATGGATTTAACGAGTTCGACAACTGCTCGCTACCGGATTCGACTGCTCGGCAGACCCGCCCTGCTGGACGACAAGGGTCATCCGATCGGCACGGTCGCGCCCGGCAAGAACCTCGCGCTGCTTTGCTATCTGGCCATTAGCGGCGAGGCGAGTCGAGAGCAGCTGGTTGGTCTGCTCTGGGGGGAAATGGAGGAGGCGCGGGCGCGTAACGCCTTTCGGCAGGCTTTGCATCGGTTGCGGCAAGGTGCGCCAGGGTTGATACGGGCAGATGGCGAGCGGCTGGGTCTCGAGGCGGACCAGATCCTGGTCGACGTGCGGGCCTTCGAAAATGCGGTAACCGGGCAGCAGCTGGAGCAAGCTGCCCAGCTTTATACGGGCGATCTCCTGGAAGACACGGACGTTAGTGAGCCCAGCTTCGGCTATTGGTGCGAAAGCGAGCGAGCACGGCTGCGAGGGAAGTATCACGGTGTGCTCGTTCAGCTGTGTGAAGAGGCGCTGATCGCCGGCCGCAACGATGCAGCGCTGAAATGGGCGCAGACATTTTCAGCCAGGGCGCCATTCGAGCCAACCGCTGCAATTCTGGAATCACGGGCACTCGCAGCCGGCGGCCGGCGCATGGAAGCGGCCAGCACGCTTGCCACTTTTTCGGATCGGATACGGCGAGAGCTGGGACTTACAGAGCCGCCACAGATCTCCGAAGCGCTGGCCCGATTGAATGCCAGCACGCCCTGGTATAAGCCCGTCAGAGGCGGCAGCGACGTCGAGGCGATGGCGACGCGCTCGACCCCCTCTACGGTAATTGGCCGCGAAGATGAAATCGCGGTACTGAGGGACGCATGGCGTACGGCGCGCGAAGGTGTCGCCGGTGCGATCTGTGTCGCAGGGCCGGAAGGCATCGGCAAGACGGCGCTTCTGCGCGAATTCGAAACCCGTGTCGGTGCGCTCGAGCACGCATTGTTCTGTTGGGGCTGGGAGCCGCCCCGACAGGCGGTTCCCTTTGCCGGGATTCTCGATGCGTTACGACCTCTAACGCGCGCGCCTGGCGTAGGTGGTGCCAGTGAACACCTGCTGGCCGAGGCGGCGAGACTGCTGCCCGAATTGCGAGATCGCTTCAGGCTGCCTTCGGTGGCGCCTGCGGTCGATCAGACCGCGCAGCTAAGGTTGTTCGAGGGAGTTGCAGCCATGGTCGAGGCGGTCGCATATGAGCAGCCGGTTTGCCTCGTATTGGAACAAGCCGACCATAGCTCCGAGGCTACCCTCGATCTGGTGAGATATCTCGGTATGCGGCTCGCGGGTTCGGCCGTGCTGCTGGTGCTCACGTTCGAATCCGAAGCCGTTGCCGAGCGCTGGTCGCAACAGCTGGAGATCGCAGGTCGAAACGCCGTACCGCTGCTCCGGCTCGAAGCCATGCGCGCGGAGCAATTGCGCGAGATCGCCGCATCGTGGGGGCTGCCGCTGCTCGCAGCCGATGACCAGAATCGCATCCTCACGCTTGCCAACGGACTGCCTGGTCAAGTTCAGAAGCTGATCCGCTGGCACGCGGAAGGGCGGTCGCTGAGCGCCGCACCCATCGAAATGGCAGCGGTGTGGCGAGCGCGACTCGCATCGTGCGGTGCTGTCGAGCGACGTCTTTTTGCGGCTGCCGCGCTGATTGGCAGACCCGCGCCGCTGCGATTGCTTGCCGCCGCGGCGCACGTACCAGAGAACTCGGTGCTGGCAGTTGGTCTGTCGCTGGAGAACCTCGGACTATTCGTACAATCCGGAGCGGGGTACCTCGTGGTCGGATTGCAGCCGATCGAGCTCGTGCGAGCTGTCCTCGGCGATGCGCCGGTTGTGTTGCTGGCAGGGTGGGTGGCCGAAGCGCTCGAGTATCAACATGAAGCTTCGCCCGCGGAACTCGCTCGTCTCTACCAGCTGGCGAACCGACCAGTCGATGCGTTTCGCTCGTTGCGTGCGGCCGCCGATGATGCGATTGCAATCGGCGCGCGCGAAAGCGCCATTAAATTCCTGGAAGCTGCACTGCCACTCGCGCGCGATCGTGGCGAGCGAGCCGCCATCGACCTGCTGCTGCGAGCGCTGCGACAGCAGCCACACAGGGCGCTGGCCGGCAGCACAGCAGCTGATGTTGCAGGTAGCGCGCGCGCATTGCTGCGCAACAAGACGGTGCTCGCGACGGTCGTGGCGACGCTTGTGCTGATCGCAATTCCACTCGTGCTGACGCGTATGGGACAGCGAGTCTCGATTGGTGCGGTCATGCTGCGTGACACGCTGCTCCTCAATTCGGCCGGGAACGATCGCATAGCCGATCTAATGATCACGGGCGAGCTGGCGGCAGGTGCTGCACGCGCGAGTGCTCAGGGCGCTGCGACACTGCCCTGGGTCAATCCACTTGGCAGTCCGCTCGGCGCATACGTCGCGCTGGAGCGGATTACACCGGAAGGTACCGACGTGTACCTCGTCGACGTCGAACGCGGCGACACCCTTCGATTCGTTACCGGTGGCAGCGACGACTTTGCGCTCGGCTGGTCTCCCGATGAACAATGGCTACTGGTTTCGCGAACGCGTAATTCGGCCGCCACCGAATACGATGTTGATTTGTATGCGTATCCGGTTGCGCGGGATCAGTCGCCGGTTGCGCTCGATACTTCGGCTACGCGGACGGTCGTGGAGGCGGCGTGGTCGCCGCTCGGGACGCGCGTCGCCTGGGTGGCGCAATCCGGCACGCCCCAGCAAAGAGACGTCTTCGTCGCGAACGCGGATGGCAGCGGCGTCATGAATGTGAGTCAGAGCACGGCGGACGACTATCACATCGCGTGGCCACCGCAGGCCGATCGCATCGCGTTCACCAGTACCCGCTTCGGCAACGCGGAGCTGGTCGTACGAGAGCTCGCAACGGGAAATCTCACGCGCTTGACGGTAAATCCCGGCGGCGATGACTTCCTGCACTTTTCGCCCGATGGGCGATACGCCGCGTTCGAATCAACGCGCGACAACCGAAGCGGCATCTTTGTAATGCCCGCGCTGGGCGGGCCGGCAACGATGGTGTCAGGAACATCCGCACAGACGGCGGTCGTCGGGTGGCGTGGCACGAGTCCGCGCTATGTCCAGGACGTGCGATTGGTCACGCGTACGCTCGATTCGGCGACGACGGAGCTGCGCGCAGAGCTGCTGGATCCGGCCAGGGATGTAATTCCTGCGCGCGAGCCGGTACAATTCGCGTTATCGCCGGGCACGAGCGCGCGTCTCGTGTCAACGCAGGATCCGGCGACCGCGTTGTTGGTCAACTCGCAATCCACGCTCGAAACCGTAAGTGTCACTGCGGGCGGCTGGCGGTCGAGCACGCTGCCGGTCCTTACCGGCTCGGCACCAGCCACGCCTCTCGATGACAGCTTCGAGGGCACGCTGGATCCAGCGCGCTGGCTCGCGTTCGGAGAACCGGCCTCCGCTACATCAGCCGGACGCGGCGTCGATGGATCGGGAGCTCTGATATTCAACGCCGATCGGCAGTGGGAGAGCGGCGTGCTCAGCCGGCACGTGTTGCCGATTCGGCCAGGCATGGAGATCGAAGCAACGTTGACGGCCGCAGACCCCGGAGCCGCGCGCGTTGCGCGCATCGCGGTAGCCCTGGTCGCGCCGGAGCCCGCATCGGTGCAGAGCAATGTCGCGCCACAGTTTCTCCGGCTCGCATCGATTCTTTGGCTGACTGAAGCCAACCGCGTCGCCTACTCGGTTCATCGCGAATTGTGGAGCGAGCCGACTGCCGCGTTGCCGCCAGCCACATACCAGCGTTTCCGGATTCGCGTTGGCGGGGATGGCTCGGTTGTGTTCATGGTAAACGAAACGATTCGATGGCGCTCGACCCTGCGATTGCACAATCAGTACGGAGGCGCACAGCTTTGGCTGGGAGGAATTGCAACCGGTTCCGCGTTCGGAGTCGATGACGTGCGCGTGCGGTATGCGAACTAGTGGACTGTTTCTCAATTACTTGAGGTGTGCGTGTGGACTGCGTGTTGACTGCGGTCGGGGTCGAGTGCGCGTGACCGGTGCGAGTGTTCCTGCGTGTAGTTCACGATTGAACACACG
>JBQTID010000134.1:0-15084 GCA_052389275.1 Gemmatimonadota bacterium
ACAATACGCAAGCGACCTTCTCCAGAATCTCAGCCACGCTGATCAATGCCATGCGGCCGCCCTTCGGATCGAACGAGCTCGGGTCCGGCGCTGCGCCCGGCTCCGTGTATTTGTCGATCCACAGCTCCTGGTATTTGCGGTACGGTCCGACGCGCCACGGGTTGGTATGGCCATACAATCCGATAACCGGCACCCCGAGCGCGCGCGCGATGTGAACCGGCCCGGTGTCCGGCGCAATGATGAGGCTGCAGCCGTCGATCAGCCAGACCAGGCGGCGAATCGAGTCGCCGAGCCCCCAGACCGGACGGTTACGCGTTGCCTCGACGGTCGCGCGCGCAATCGCCTGCTCGCGCGCGCCCGGACCGCCGAGCAGAACCACGTGCGCATTGAAGCGCTCGACAAGCGCATCGATCAGCGCGGGATAACGCTCGACCGGCCAGTCCTTGTTGTGGTTCGCCGATGCGCCAACCACGCCGACGATCGGACGGTCCCGCAGCGGATCGAAAAACGCCTCCTGCTCCAGCCGCTCCGACACCGTGATCGGAATCAGCCACTGCAACGGCTCGCGCGCCACGCCGAGCAGAGCGAGAAACTCGAGAAACATGTCCTGCGTGTGTGCGCGCGGCCCGGGCGGCAAATGCTGATTCGTGAACAGCCAGACGCCGTCGCGCGAGCGCTCGCGCCCGAAGCCGATGCGCCTGGGCGCGCGCGCAAACAGCAACGGCCAAACGCTCTTGAAGTAGATGTTGAAGTTCAATGCGACGTCGAACCGCCGCCGTTTCATTTCCCGTCGCAGTTGCCGGACGCCGCGGATGCCCTGCTGCTTGTGAAAGACGATGACTTCATCGACGGCCGGATGCGGCCGCAGCATGCCGGATGGCATCGGCTCGGTCACCCACGTGATGTGCGCGGTTGGCTGCGCGCGCTTGATCGCATTGACGATCGGCAGGCCGTGCACGACATCGCCGAGACCGGTCAGGAGGGTTATGCAGACGTTCATCGATCCTCGCGGAGGCGCGAAGACGCAGAGGCCACCACGTCCTCAACGGCAATCGTGTTCAGACCGTCACTTCCGGAATTCAGCGAGATTTGATTGGAATCGTTTTCATCACTCCAAACGCGGCCGAGCTTTCTCCGATAAATCGTGACGGTCGGCGTGCCGGCCGCAACCGCAACGTGTTTCGGGCCGCCATCGTTGCCGAGCCAGAGCGCGCACGACTCGTACAGCGCGGCCAGCTCACGCACCGTAGTGCGCCCGTATTGCCAGAGCGGCTTGTGCTGCATGCGCTCGGCAACCGCGCGCGCCTGTTCTTCCTCACCGGGCCCGCTCGTGATGAGAATGCTGACACCGTTCGAGGCGAGTGCATCCGCCACCGCCGCCCAGCGCTCGGTGCCCCATTGCTTGAATTCGTGCTTCGCGACCGGCGAAAGCGCGGCGATCGGACGTGGCAGCTCGGCCAGGATTGCTTTCGCCCTCACGCGTTCGACTTCGCCCATCGCAATCTCGAGCTTCAGGTCCGCGCGCTCGGCATCAACACCGAGTGGCGCCAGCACGCGCAGCTTCTGCCGCACCATGTAGACGGCTTCGCTTTCACGCTCACGCAGATGTGTGTAGGCAAAATTGCGAGGCCCGCGGCCGCGAATGCCGGCACGAACGCGCGCACGCGTTGCGAACGTGTAAAGCGCGGTGCGTGGCACCGAATGCATGTCGGCCACCGCATCGTAGCGCGCGCGGCGCAGCTCTCTCAACGACGGCTCGACCATGACCTGGTCGAGATGCGGATTGTTCTCGAGCGTCTGCGCGCCGAGCGGGCCGGCCAGAAAATCGATGCGCGCTTTCGGAAAGCGGGCGCGGGTCGCGCGGATCGCGGGGGTGGTGAGAACGACGTCGCCGAGATGGTAGAGCTGAATCAGCAGGATGCGTTGCGGATCCGCAGCGCTCATACGCGGATCGCGGCTTCGTCTTCGACAGCGAACTGCAGCCGATAGAGGTGGCGATATAGCCCGCCCTCGGCGAGCAGCTCCTCATGCGTGCCGCGCTGCACGATCCGGCCGTTCTGCAACACGACGATCTGGTCGGCGTTGCGCACGGTCGACAGCCGGTGTGCGATCACGAACACCGTGCGGCCGCGCAGCAGCTTCTCCATCGCCTCTTGCACGAGCCGCTCCGACTCGCTGTCCAGCGCCGAGGTTGCTTCATCGAGAATGAGAATCGGCGGGTCACGCAGAATCGCGCGCGCGATCGCGAGCCGCTGACGCTGTCCGCCCGACAAGCGCGTTGCGCGCTCGCCGAGCACCGTCTCATAACCTTCCGGAAGCTGAGAGATGAACTCGTGCGCATTGGCTGCGCGCGCGGCGCGCTCGATATCCTGATCCGACGCGCCCGGCAAGGCGTATGCGATGTTCGCGCGCACCGTGTCGTGGAACAGCACCGTTTCCTGCGCGACAATGCCGAGGCGCGCGCGCAGCGATTGGATGCGAAACTCGCGCAGATCGACGTCGTCCACAGTGATGCGGCCGGCGATTGGATCGTAGAAGCGCGCGACCAGATCGACGAGCGTGCTCTTGCCCGCGCCGCTGGGCCCCACCAGCGCCACCACCGAACCCGCGGCCACGCTCAAATCCACGTCTTGCAGAACCGGCCGGCCGGGCTCGTACTCGAAGGAAACGTTGTCGAAGCGAATGCCGCGCGTAACGCCGCCGAACGCACGCGCGTTCGCCGCATCGTGCACGTCGTAGGGCGCGTCGAGGAACTCGAAGATGCGCTCGGCGGCGACCAGTCCCGGTTGAATACTGGCTGGGAATTTCGACAACCACTTCGCGGGCGAGTAGAGCTTGAGGCTCAAACCGAGGAAGGTCAGGAAGGCCGCGCCGTCGAGTGTGCGTTCGACCAGGACCAGCTGGCTGCCGTACCACAGCAGCAGCACGGTGCCGAGCGCGCCGATCATCTCGGTCAGCGGGCTGGCGAGAGCTCGAATTCGCTCATTGCGAACGACCGCCTTGAAATAGCGCTGCGTCCAGTTGCGGAACCGCTGCTTCTCGAAATGCTCGGCACCGGCGCCCTTCACCTGGCGAATGCCGAGTACGGTCTCCTGCAGATGCGATGCAACCTCGCCGCCCAGGTTGAGGACGGTGCGATCGCCGCGCCGCAGTCGCTTCAGGAAGCGCCCCCAGATGCCGAACATTGCCGGCAGCACGATCAGCCCGACCATGGTCAGCTTGAAGGAGAAGTCGATCATGATTGCGATCGTGATCAGCACCTGCAGCAGCGACGTCACGAACTTCGCGATGTTGCGGGTGATCAGGTTGCGCAGCTGGTCGGCGTCGCTGGTCAGGCGCGAGATGATCTGACCGGCACGCGTCCGCCCGAAGAAGCGCATGTCCAGGTCGACCAGGTGCCCGTAAGTGGCGTTGCGCAGATCGCGCGTGACCGACTGCTCCAGCTTTACGACCAGATACTGCTGGAAGAAATCGAAGATGTTCTTGATCAGAAAGATTATGAGCACAAACAAATTGATGCGCAGCAGCAGCTCGGTCGACCCCAACCCCGGCTCCACCATCACGCCGACGGTCCGGTCAAGCAGTTCACCGATGCGATTGTCGCCGGTATCGAGAACCAGCGCATCCTGCTGGAAGAGTGCGCGCAGCAATGGAATCAGCGCGACAATGCTGAACGCATCGAATAAAGCGAAGCCGAAGGTCGCAATCAGCGCGCCGAGCATCAGTCCACGGTATGGACCGAGATAGCCCAGCAGCCGCAGGTACAGCTTCATCGCGCGGCCACTCTCGGCCGCATGACTGCGATCGGCAGAATCATCTCTTCCGGACTGACGCCGCCGTGCAGGAAGGAACCGCGATAACGCGCCTGGTACTCACGCAGCTTGGTCGGATACACGAAGAAATAATCCTCGAGCGCGAGCAAATAGTTGGTGGCCATCTTTCCCGGCGGGAAGCGCAACGGCTTCTCGCTGTTGAGCGCAAAGACGGCACTCGGCACCTCCGCGCGCAGATCGAGGCCGAACTTGTAGCGTAGATTGCTGGTTGCATCGCGGCGCGCGAAGATCGTGACCGGCCGCTCGCAATGAATGCTGCCATGATCGGTGGTCAGAACCGTCGGCACGCCGCGCGCCGCGGCTTCCTTCAGCACGCGGTACGCAGCCGAGCGCTCGAACCATTGGCGCGTCAGCCCGCGCAGCGCGGGCACATCGCGCGCAACTTCCATTAGAATCGCCGACTCGCTGCGGCCATGCGTGAGCAAATCCACGAAATTGAAGACGCACGCGACCACCTGCTTCGCCTTGAGCGCGCCGCGCACGCGCGCAATCAGCTCATCCGCGTTCTCGTCCGTGAAGACCTTCTCGTAGTGCACCGGCACATCCTTGCCGGTCAGCCGCTTTAGCTGATCGCGAAACAGCTCATCTTCGAACGCGTTCAGGCTGCCTTCGTCGGTGTGCCACCATTGCGGGTGCTCGCGCGCGATGTCTTCCGGATACAGGCCACTGAAGATCGCGTTGCGTGAATACGGCGTCGCAGTCGGCAGGATGCTGTAGTAGAGACTCTCGTCAATGTCGAAGTCGCGCGCGAGCATCGGCCGGATCGCGCGCCACTGGTCGAGGCGCAGGCAGTCGATGATGATGAAAAGCAGCGGGCCGCCCGTGTATTGCGGGACCACGTAGTCGCGCACGACATCCGTCGAAAGCGTCGGCCGGTCCGGAATGCGCGCGTTCGTCCACAAGCCATATTCCCGCGACACATAATCGCCGAACTCGCGCCGTACATCGATCATGAGCGATTGAACCGAATCGGCGAGACCGCGCTCGCCGGCATCATGCAACCGGATGTCCCACTCGACCAGCTCATCGTACAGAGCCAGGAAATCCCGCCAGTCGCGAGCTTCGTCGCGCGCGCGTGACAACGGCCCGAAACGGGCGGCAAAGTCCTGTGCCGAGCGTTGCTGCTGAAGCTGCTGGCCTTCGAGCAGCCTGGTAACTACCGACAGAACCTGTCGCGGCGACGCCGGCTTCACGAGATACTCGTCCACGCGCCGGCCGATCGCCTCGACCATGGTGCGGTCTTCCTCGGATTTCGTGACCATCACAACGCGCGCGTGGGGCGCTTCCCGGCGCAGCTCGCCCAGCACATCCAGTCCTCGCCTGCCGGGCATCTGCTCATCGAGCAGCATCAGGTCGTACCTCTGGTCACGCGCAAGCGCGAGCGCGTCGTCACCATTCGTGGTGGTGTCGACTTCGTACCCACGCTGGCGCAGAAAGAGCAGATGGGGCTCGAACAGCTCCACCTCATCATCGATCCAGAGTATGCGTTTAGATGCTTGCATCAACGATCGTTACCCGTGCTCCCATGCTCCCATGCTCCCATGCTCCCATGCTCCCATGCTCCCATGCTCCCATGTGCTACCCCGAGCGTGCCCCAAGATACCGCTCCAACGCCAGTTTTACCTTTTCCAGCACGGCGCCGACCGTTACCCGCTGCATGCCGTCCTTCCGGTACTCGGCGTTCAGCGGATAATCCTCGTCCGGCGCGCGGGCGTAGCCAGCCACGATCAGGTCTTGATACTTGCGATACGGCCCATACCGTTTCGGATTCGTATAGCCGTAGAGTCCGATGACCGGACGGTCCAATGCACGAGCCATGTGCAGCGGTCCGGTGTCCGGACTGATGACCAGCGAACACCCGTCCAGCAGCCAGAGCAGCCGGCGTACGTCGTTGGCCAACGCGTTGATCGGCTTCACGCGCGACAGTTCCATGATTCGTTGGGCGGCGTCGCGCTCGATCTCCGATGGTCCGCCCACCAGCACCGCGCGCAAGCCGAAGTTCGCGTCGAGCGCTTCAATGACGCGCGCATATCGGTTGGGAGCCCAGTTCTTCGCCGGCTTGCTGGTGCCCACGACCATGGCGCAGGTGCGGCCGAGCGGCGCGAAGAACTCACGTTGCGCCCGTCGTTCATCGGACGTGAGTGTCAGCCCCCATGCCAGCGGCTGCGGATCGATGCCCAGGTACTCGACGAACTCGAAGTACTGATCCTGCACATGCCCGGTCGCGTGCGGCGGGATGCGATGCGTCGTGAACAGCCAGTTCAGATCACGCGCGCGACGGCGGTCGAAGCCGAGCTTGATGGCGGCAGGCGCCATTGCCGTGATCAGCCCGGCCTTGAAATAAACCTGCAGATTGATCAGCAGATCGAAGTGACGGCCTTTCAGCGTGCGGCGCAGCTCGCCGTAAGACCGCAGGGCGGCTCGACCGCGCCTGCGCTCGAATACAATGAATTCGTCGACACTCTCGTGATTCTTCACGAGCAAATGCGGCACCGGCTGGATGATCCAGGTAATGCGCGTGGTCGGCCATGCGCGCTTCAACGCATTGATAACGGGCAGAACGTGCACCGCATCGCCCAGCGCGCTCAGCATGACAATCAGCACAGTGCGCGGCGGTTGCTTCAATGCCAGCCGCTTAGACATGGAACGCCGCCTCGAGCGTCCGGCGGTGAGCATCGGCTACGATCTTCCCGGTCTGCGACTCCCACTTCTCCAGCGACCGTAAAAATCGCCGTTTCATTTTTGTCGCGGATCGAGGTGCTGCGGCGTCCACGAGCCGGCAGCGATCGAGATCCACGATGTAAGCGCTCGTGGGCGTGACCAGAACGTTCTTGAGGTTCAAATCGGCGTGCACGAGGCCCAGGCGAATCATGTCAGCGATCAATGACGCCGCGCGCGCGATTTCATCGTGCCCCGCGCTGCGCTCCTCGAACAGGAGCTGGGCGACGTCGCGCGCGTGATCGATGAAAACAACTGTAATGTCGAAGCGCGTGAACAGCGCGGATCGGTAGGCAATCGCCGCAATCACTTCGGGCGTTGCAATGCCGCGCGCCCGCGCCGCCGCGCTGACTCGCAATTCGTGAAGTGCGCGATCGCCGCCGAATCTGGCGTAACGATCGTTCGATACGTGCGCGACGGCTCCGCCACGTCGATAGTGCCGAACCAGCCATGCTTCCGATTCGGGACGAATGACATAGGCTGCGCCACGCCCGGTGATCGGCTCGACACCGGTCGTGGCGGCCGCGGCGTCGTATAGGGTGGAATGAGTTTGGAGAAGCTGACGCAGCTTCTCCGAGCTGCGACTCCGTGCGGTTACATGCGCGGAGCCGTGACGAAACTGATCATAGCCCGCCGGTAGATCGTGGCTCAGCTCTTCCTCGGCGCATACACACCGATCCGCAATGGCGGATCGACAGACCGTTCGAAATGCAGGCGGTTCTCATTGCCGACGACGACGTTCGACACCTTCTCGCGCATCTTCGGATAGTCCTTTCCATGCTCGCTTTCGACGACGAGCACCGCGCCAGCCTCGAGCTCCGCCTCCAGCCGGTCGAGCTGCTGTTTCAAGGCCTTGAGCACGCGCTCTTCCGCTTCATTCTGCACACTGCCTTCGGCGGTTGCGCTGAGCTCATGGCCAGCACGCCGCTCGTATTTCCCCTCGAATTCGTCCTGCCCCAGACTTTGCGCGTCGTTTTTCCTGAAGCCGATCTCGTTCATCGCTCTTGGATCGAAATTCGTCTCCACGCTGTGCAGAGTCGACCCGTATTTCCGAAAAATCATGCTATTCCCCACTAATCCCGGTTGTCCGGCCCCAATCTGCCGGTGTGCTGTTGACTGGCAAGGCGGATGGCTTAATTTAGGATCACCTAATAATGATCTTAGTAAATCATAACTCCTGATGAAACGCGCCTTGGCCGTCATCGCCGCCTGCGCCACCGCGCTGGCCTGCGCCGACCTGCTGACCGAGGCGCCCGCCGATGGCGACGTCTTCGACGCGCCGCTGCCCGGCCTGACCACTGCCGAGCTTGCCGCCTTCGCCCGCGGCGATGCGGAATTTGAGCGCCGGTTCGCACCTGCTACCGGCCTCGGCCCGATCTTCAATAACGCGTCCTGCGCGTCCTGTCACAGCGGCGACGGCCGCGGGCGTCTGGAGAATGCTCTGCGGCGGATTGGTTCTGTCGACAATGACATGCTGCGCTCTATGGGTGGCCCCCAGATTCAGGACAAGGCGATTCCGGGCGCGGAGCCCGAGATCGTTCCACCAGGTGTGGCCGTATCGCTGAGATTGCCGCCGCCGGTGTTCGGCGTGGGACTGATCGAGGCGATTCCCGAATCGTCCATTCTCGCCCTTGCGGACCCGACGGACAGCAACGGCGATGGCATTTCCGGGCGTCCCAACATGGTGAGCGCCGGCAGCTTCGTTCCCGAGCATGAGCCCGGCGGCGGCAGCGTGCCGCGCATCGGTCGCTTCGGACGGAAAGCGCAAATCTCGAATCTCGTCGAGCAAGTCGTGCAGGCGTATCACCAGGACATAGGGATAACGTCCGAGTTCCTGCCGTTCGAGAATCGGCACGCGAATTCGAGCGTGCCGACCGAGGCGATCGATATGGTGCCCGATCCGGAGATTCCGGCAGCAACCGTGCAGGCTGTCGTTCACTACATTCGCGCGCTGGCGCCGCCGGCACCGGGTCCTGAAAGCGAGAGCGTCGCGACCGGACGCGCGCTGTTCAACACCATCGGCTGCGCGCTGTGCCACGTGCCGACGCTTCGCACCGGCATCAGTCCTATTCCGGCGTTGTCGAATCAGGACGTCAGGTTGTATTCGGATTTGCTGCTGCACGACATGGGCGACCAGCTCGCCGATGACCGGCCCGATGGACAGGCAACTGGCAGGGAGTGGCGCACCACTCCGCTTTGGGGATTGCGCTTGATGCGGCAATTCCTGAACGGCGAGGCGTTTCTCATGCACGATGGCAGTGCGCGCAATGTAGAGGAGGCGATCCTCATGCATGGCGGCGAGGCCAGGCGCGCTCGCGATCTCTTCGACGCACTGCAAGGCAGCCAGCGGCGCGCGCTGCTCGACTTCGTGGAATCACGGTGAGCGACATAACGGCTGCCAGCCTGGATCGCCGTTCGTTCGCAGGCCGCTGCGCTGCGGCCGCGCTGGCTCCCTTGGTCGCGGCCTGCGCATCGCTGGTTGCGCGGCCGGTCACGCCGGTAAACGGCAAGATCGAGCTGACGCTGCTGCATTATCCGGAGCTGGCACGACCCGGCGGATCGTTGAAGCTGCAACCATCCGGCGGTGCGGAGCCGGTCTACGCGCTCGTCCTCGACAACGGTGAAGTGGCGGCGCTTTCGCCTACCTGCACCCATCTCGGCTGCACCGTCGAAATTCAAGGCCCCGTGCTGGTCTGTCCGTGTCATGGCTCCACGTACGATCGCACGGGCAACGTCCTGCGCGGACCCGCGGTGCGTTCGCTTGCGCACTATCACGTCGATCGCAGTGCGGACATGATTACCATCGATCTGTTGCGTCGCTCATGATCTTGTCACGAGCCCGCTGGCTATCGTTCATTGTCTTCTGCTGCGTGGGTGCGCCTGCGTTGGCTCACGCGCAGGATCCGGATACCACGCGCGCTCGTGCGGACACTGTCCGCGCGGAGCGACCATTCGTGCGCGGCGGCATCTACGACAAACCATTTCAGACCCGGCTGCTCGGCCGAACTGCGATCGGCGGATATGCCGAAGCGCACGCGCGCTGGGAGCAGGTCGAAGGGTTGCGCGACGAAGCGGGCTTCGAGGCGAAGCGCTTCAACATCTTCACCAACACGACCGTCAGCGATTTCGTGCGTATTGGAGCGGAGCTCGAGTTCGAGGATGGTGGCCGTGATTTCAAGCTCGAGTACGCCGCCATCGATCTGCGCATTCACCCAGCACTCGCGGTGCGTGGCGGCATGTTGTTATCACCGCTCGGCAGATTCAATCTTTCGCACGACAGTCCGCTGAACGAGTTCACCGACCGGCCGCTGGTTTCGACCGAGCTGCTGGGCGTTGCGCTGTCGGAGCCGGGCTTCGGCGCACTCGGGCAATTCCCGCTGGGACGCAGCGGGCGCCTGACGTACGAATTGTACGCGACCAACGGCTTTCACGATGGTCTGATTACGGATTCGGAAGCCGGCACGCGCATCGCGCTCGGCCGCAGCAACTTTGAAGACAACAACGGCGTGCCCGCACTTGTCGGCCGGCTTGCCTGGGGTCCGATGGTTGGATACGAAATTGGCGTGTCCGGACACCACGGCGCTTACAACGTGTTCAACGAGGAAGGCACACCGATCGACGAGCGCCGCGATTTGTCGATCGGCGTGCTCGATCTGGAAGCCACGCTGGCTGGTCTGGTCATCACTGGTGAAGCGGCGCTGGTACGAATCGATGTGCCGCCGGGGTTACAAGGCATCTATGCCGAGCGACAACATGGCCTCTACGTCGAGGCGATCAGGGAGTTCGGCCGGTCATGGATCCGGACGATGCGCGGATCCGCATTCGCGGCCAAGGCGCGGCTGGATTATGTGGACTTCGACACGCAGCTGGACGGCAGCTCGACCGCACAGGTAACCCTCGGCCTCAACTTTCGGCCAACCCGCGATTCCGTGCTGAAGCTCGACTTCGTGCGCGGCCGCGGCCATGACCAATTCAACAACCGCGCCGAACACGCTTTTCTACTAGCCTCAATCGCCACCTATTTCTGACCGCGTTATAATACGGTCAATGCATTATGACATTGCCGTGATCGGCGGTGGCGTCAACGGCGCGGGCATCGCCCGAGACGCCGCTCTGCGCGGCCTGCGTGTCGCTCTCTTCGAGCGCGAGGATTGGGGCGCCGGCACGACTGGTGGCTCGACACGCATGGTGCATGGCGGCCTCAGGTATCTTCTATACGACGTACCGACCACGCGCATTGCTTCCGAGGATGCCGGCCGCATCCGCCGCATCGCGCCGCACGTGACGTGGCGCATTCCATTTCTCTGGCCGCTGTTTCCGGGGCGACACTTCTTTCACGAAGCTACCGAAGCATTGCTTTCCGCTTACGATTCACACGCGCGCCGCAAAGGCGGGCTGAAGCATGCGCGCCTGTCGCGCGCGGAAGCGCTCTCGCTCGAGCCGGGTCTCGACCCGGCAATCGCGGGCGCCATCACGCTCGATGAGTGGGGCTGCGATGTGTTCCGCCTCGCCGCGCTCAACGCACTCGATGCGCGCGCAGCCGGTGCCGACTTGTTCGCGCACACCGAAGTCGACGAGATCCTGCTGCGCGAACGGACTGTCCATGGTGTGCGCGCGCGCGATCTCATCGAATCCCGCAGCTTTGATGTCGAAGCGGAGCTCGTCATCAATGCGGCGGGCCCGTGGGCCGGCAAAGTTGCCGCAATGGCGGATGTCAAAGTCGCGATGCGGCCGGGCAAAGGTGTGCACGTCACCTTCGAGCGGCGCATCGGCAACTACGGACTGATTCTCGAAGGCATCGACGGGCGTGTCATGTTTCTCGTGCCACATGGCGCGGAGACCATTGTCGGCACGACCGACACGGATTTCTTCGGTGATCCCGGCCACGTCGATCTGGACATTCACAGTGACGAAGTCGCGTACGTGATCGAGGCCGCGGCGCGTGCACTGCCGCAGGCGCGCTCGTGGCGGCCGTTGCGTGCATGGGCGGGGGTTCGTAATACGCTGTTCGAGTGGGGCGTCGACTCGGATGATCTGTCGCGACGTCACGAGATCCTGGATCACGAATCGCGTGATGGCGTCGCGGGCATTCTCTCGGTAGCGGGCGGCAAGCTCGCAGCGTATCGCATTCAATCCGAGGAAGCGGTCGATCTCGCTTTGAAGAAGCTCGGCCGGCCGCACCGCGCATGCACGACTGGTGAGCACGCACTGCCGGGTGCCGAGGCAGAGCCGGATTTCGACGCGCTGACCCAGAGCCTTCGACTGCCGCGCTGGGCGCTCGAGCGTGTCTGGCGTCGCGTCGGCTCGCGCATCACTGACATCTTCGCGGGTGCCACCGCGGATGATCTGGCGCCGATCTGCAGGACGGAGGCGGTCACGCGGGCGGAGATCGTATATGCTGTCTCCGTGGAACGCTGCCGCACGCTGGAGGATCTGCGGCGTCATGCGCACGTCGGCACGGGCGGCTGTGACGGCATCGATTGCGCCATTCCCGCCGCGCATATCATGGCCGGCCTGCTGAACTGGACGCCGGCGCGCATCGACGCGGAGGTCCACCAATTCCTGAATGAACGCTGGATCGGCCGTCGTTCAGTGCTGCGTGGCGCAACTCTCGCGCAGGAAGAAATCTGGCGCGGCATTCACCCGAGTGAACCGTCACATTGAATATCGTCGACCTGCACAATCATTTGCTTCCTGGCGTGGACGATGGCGCTCAATCCTTCGATGAGGCGCTGCGTCATCTATGCGCGCTCTTCGATGATGGCGTTACCCGGCTGGCCGTCAGTCCTCATCTGTTCGGCTGGTTGACGCAGGAAGCAAACGGCCTGGACGCGAGGCTGGACCGGCTCGAGCAGGTTTTCGCGGAACTGCAGAAGCTGGTTGCCGGGCGGCCCCACGTACCGCAACTGTTTTTCAGCCAGGAAATTCTGTGTCCGTCACCCGAGATCGCGCGGGCCGTCTTCAGCACGGATCGTCCGGGCGTGCGCGGCACCCGCTACGCCCTCGTCGAATTCGGATTCGATTTGCGCGTCGACTGCACGGAAATCGTGCGCGCGGTCATTGCCGCTGGTCGTTGCATGATCGTCAGTCATCCCGAGCGCTACCGTCGTGGCGGCACGCCGGTCACGATCGAAGAGATAATTTCCTGGAAAGATGCCGGGGCCGCGCTTCAGGTGAACGGCGGCAGTCTGATCGGTGATTACGGTCCGGCGATCGAGCGGACGGCGTGGCGTTTGTTGCACGCGGGACTCGCCGACATCATATCGACCGATCATCACGCGGATCATCGACCGGTTTCTCCGAAGCGCGTAGCAAACGCGATTGTCGCGCGCGGCGGCCGTGATCAGGCGGAGCTGTTGATGGCTGAAAACACCGGCAGGGTTCTGGCCGACGTCGACTTGTGCACTGTTCCGGCATTGCCCGACCGTTCGGCCGCTTGAACACGCCAATGTTTCAGCCAAGGGGTGGAGGGCCGAAGAAGTGTGCCTTTCGGCGCCTAAGGCGCCGCTCGCCTCCCCATTGCGTCACCGCCGCCCCGTTTCGGCTCGCTACGCACAAGGAACCATGTCGCCTACAGGCAAACTTCTCCGGCCCTCACTTATAAATCGATGATTCAGTGAAGCGGGTAGCGCATCTCAACCGCCTCAACTCGTTTTGTTTTGCTGTGACGAAAGCGTTGGGATGCGGGCGGGGAATGTGCCTGAAGGCGACATGGTGCCTTGTGCGTAGCGAGCCGAAAATGGTGTGGTTGGGACGCAATGGGGAGGCGAGCGGAGCCTTAGGCGCCGAAAGGCACATTCCCCGTTCGCATCCCAACAGCCCGCATCCCCGCGCTACTTGTTCTGGCGCGAGCGGTTGCTTGACCTTTCGCACGATCAGCGCGCTGCCGGCAGCGAACGGCGAGGCGGATCGCCCAGTAGAGAAACGGGATCCTCTTCGCGCCCCCAGCGTTTCACCTCGAAATGAAGGTGCGGGCCTCCGGCGTTGCCGGATTGTCCCGATAGCCCGATCACTTGTCGCCCCGTCACGCGGTCCCCTTTTTGAACCGACAGCGTCGACAGATGCGCGTAAACGCTGCGCACGTTTGCGCCGTGTTTCAGCATCACGACCAGCCCGTAACCTCGCATCTCACCCGCAAACTCTACGGTTCCGCCGGTCATCGCGGTAACCGGCGTGCCTACCGGCACGGCCAGGTCTACGCCTTTGTGAATGTCCGGATTGAGACCGAGAAAGCGCACGCCATACGGCGACGTGAGCGGCGCATCGACCGGCCAGCGCGGCAGCGAGCACGCTGCCAGCGCGAGAGCCACGGGAAGCAACGGGAAAACGCGCATGTCCTAACAACTTGCGAACGTGCGCGAGCGGTAGCAACATTTGCGTATGAAGAAGAACGCCAACGTGCCGCGCGGCACACGCGAGCATCTGCCGCCTCGCCCCGCCATGGCTGAGGACGCGTACGAACGCATCCGGCGCGAACAGGAGAAGAGTAAGGAGCGCGAATTCGTGCGCTTCGCGTTTTATCAGGTCGATCCGGCGTGGCGCCGGCTCCCGGTCAGCGAGCGCAAACGCCACAAGGATGAACTCGTTACGGTCGCCGGCGAATGGGGTCGCAAGTTTATGATCTATTCGTATTCGACGGTCGCGACTCGCAGTGACTGCGATCTGCTGCTCTGGCAGGCGACTCGTGATTTCGATCACCTCCAGAACTTTGCGGCCGCGCTCTGGCAATGCGAAATGGGCGCGTATCTTTCGCTGCGCTACTCGTACTTCGCGCTCACCCGCCGCTCCATCTACGTGAACAAGTACGAAGAAGAATACCTGCGAAAGTACGGCGGGGATGAGCGCCTCGAGCTAGCGCGCGTCGCTATCAACCCGCAGGGCTCGAAATACGTTTTCGTGTACCCATTCGTGAAGACGCGGGATTGGTACATGCTCTCTCACGAGGAGCGGCAGCGCATGATGGACGAGCACATCCGCATCGGACACGAATGGCCGGACGTCAAGCTGAACACGACGTACTCGTATGGACTTGATGATCAGGAGTTCGTCGTCGCATTCGAAACCGACTACATCGGCCGCTTCCTGGACTTGCTGATGGCATTGCGGCTGACGGAAGCGAGCAAATACACGCTGCGCGACACGCCATCCTTTACCTGCAGTGCCATGGGGCTGGCGGCCTGTCTGGACGCGGTGGGCTGAACCACCGCGTCGCACTGCCTCTGCAACTCCTTTCCCCACATAGACTTGATTCTCGTCTGATTTTAGTGCCCCACATCTGATCCACAACTGAATAGCGCCTGACAGCTCCGGTTTAGACTGGTCTCCGCGGATACGCAAAAGCGGCTGGCCAATCCCGCGTGTCCGAACACGGCCAGCACGCGTAACCAGAAAGGATCGAGTCATGAACAAGTATCAGGCAAACCACAGCTGTCTCTACGCTCGTGTGAGGAGAGCGATTCACGCGTACCGGACGCAGCGCAACCTCCTCGTTGTGTTTTCGCTGGACGCAGCGCACTGCGCGTGCGACGCCGAT
>JBQTID010000135.1:0-8145 GCA_052389275.1 Gemmatimonadota bacterium
GGTAGATTGCTCACGTGTTACTCACCCGTCCGCCACTCGACTCACTCCCGAAGAAGTGGCCTCGTTCGACTTGCATGTGTTAGGCACGCCGCCAGCGTTCGTCCTGAGCCAGGATCAAACTCTCCAAAGAGTAGAAACAGCTCTGAATCGAACCCTAACGTTTCGCTAATTCGCGTATTGTTAGCGTTCGGAAATTACGTTTTCGTTTGTAACCCAAAACCTCACCAGAACGTATGCTGGCAAGGGTGGATCGCTTTGGGTCGCTCAACCGCCCGCCACCCGGAGGGTGTCGGGCCTGCTGCTCAACCAGCGATCGGGCCCACTCGAATTTGTCTCGCTCCCTTGACCCCGTCCTTGGTCTGTTTCCAGACAGCTCGGAGGGGGAGCGCTCGACCTCGATTGTCAAAAATCATCCGCCATTCGTTGGCAGCCTTAAAAGATAGCTATTGTATCTTTTATCGTCAAGCGGCCATGCCATGACCGCTTGTCTGAAGCCCTTTAAATTAACGTATTCAAGGACTTACGCAAGGTGCGCCCGGAAGGAATCGAACCTTCAACCTTGGGATTAAGAGTCCCCTGCTCTGCCAATTGAGCTACGGGCGCGTACGCCGAACTGCGGATCGTGACTTCGGATCGGGACTTCGGATCGGGACTTCGGATCGTGACTTCGGATCGGAAATTCGTCCGCCTTCCCGAGCCGCCTTCCCGAACCGATTCCCACGAACCGCCTTCACGAACCGATTCCCGGTTTTCAAAAGGGGTGAGCGAGGGGACTTGAACCCCCGACCCTCGGAACCACAATCCGATGCTCTGACCAACTGAGCTACGCTCACCAAATGTGTCCGCCCAGCTTCGTAGCGCGCCCGATAGGACTCGAACCTATGACCTACGGCTTAGAAGGCCGCCGCTCTATCCAGCTGAGCTACGGGCGCGTACTCCAAACAGCGCAGCGGTTCAAGGATTCGGTTCAAAGATTCGATTCGGAGATTCGGTTCATGACTGCGGCCCCGCCTTGCTGCACCGCAGTTCTGAACCGCAGCTCTGAACCGCTGCTCCGAACCGCCTCACTGAAAATATCGGGGCGCCCGGATTTGAACCGGGGACCTCCTGCTCCCAAAGCAGGCGCGCTAGCCGGGCTACGCTACGCCCCGTATGGAGCATTGAAAACTAGCGGAAATTCACATTTTGGTCAACCGGCGGCGTCATGAATTCGCGATGATATCATTCGCGAAATCACGTCAAATGAGGCGCGATTGCGCGCATTGCAACGCCGCGGTGGCTGCGCCGATTTTTTTCTGCGCGCGTTAGCTCGGCGAATGTTTTGTCGAGATCCGGAATGTAGAACACCGGGTCGTAGCCAAAGCCGCCGCTGCCGCGCGGAGCATGCGTGATCTCGCCGTGGCACGTGCCCAACGCGCTCAGCAGCTGCGATTCGGTTACGAGCGCGACAGCCGACATGTAGTGAGCCTCGCGCCGCTCCACGCCGGCGAGTTTTTCCAGCAGAAAGCGATTGTTCGCATGGTCGAGCGGCTTGCCGCAGACTTCGGGGCCGGCGTACCCATTGTCGATCGCGAAGCGTTTCGTGCGAACGCCGGGTGCACCGTTCAACGCAACCACCAGCAGTCCCGAATCATCCGCGAGTGTTAGCATGCCGGTCAATTGCGCGAAGTAGCGGGCCTTGGCGACAGCGTTCTCGACGAATGTTTCGAACTCCTCGAGCCCGTCTTCAGCTGCTGTCTTCTCGATTCCCAGGTCGCGCACCGTTACCAGCTTCACGCGCGTTACCGCAGTAATGGCGCGGATCTCAGCAAGCTTGTCAGCGCTGCGCGTGGCGACCAGCAGCTCAGATGCCAAGGGTCTGACGCTGAAGGGTGATTATCTGAGCGATGCCCGCGAGTCCGAGGTCGATGAGCGCGTTCAGCTCAGCGCGCGAGAAGCTGTTGTTCTCGGCCGTGCCCTGCACTTCGACCAAGCCGCCTGATTCGAGCATGACCAGATTCATGTCGACGTCGGCGGCGACATCCTCGGTGTAATCGAGATCGATGCGCGGCTCGCCAGCGATGACGCCAACGCTGACGGCGCCGACCAGCTCGCGCATTGGCTGCCTCTGCACGAGGCCGTTGCGGAGTAGCATGCTACACGCATCGTAGAGCGCAACGGCGGCGCCGGAGATAGCGGCCGTGCGGGTGCCGCCATCAGCGACCACCACATCGCAGTCGACGATGATTTGCCGTTCACCGAGCGCGACCAGGTCGACGGACGCGCGCAACGCGCGACCAATCAGGCGCTGAATCTCCTGCGTGCGTCCGCCCAGACTGCCACGTTCGCGGCGCGTACGCGTGTGGGTCGCGCGCGGCAGCATCGCGTATTCGGCAGTCACCCAGCCGGCGCTCGCGCCCCTGCGCCAGTCCGGCACTTTTTCTTCGACGCTGGCAGTGCATAATACCTGGGTGCGACCGGCAACGATCAGACACGAGCCTTCGGCGTGCGGCGCGACAGCGCGCTGCATGCTTATGCCACGCAGCTGATTCGGCTGACGATCCTGCCTGGTTATGGCCTTGCTCAAGAATTCTCCCGGATCCGGTTCAACAGCTCCGTAGTCGAATGGCCATGCACCAGCGGAATTACGACGACGCGGCCGCCGGCAGCTTCGACTTCCGCACGACCCACAATGGTTTCGGCAGGGTAGTCGCCGCCTTTGACGAGCACGTCCGGCAAAAGCTCCGCTACAATACTTCGGGGCGTGTCTTCTGCGAAGAGCGTTACGTAATCGACGCAGCCGAGAGCGGCGACGACCAGCGCGCGATCCTGCTCGCGGTTGATGGGTCGATCAGTCCCCTTGCCTAGCCTGCGCGCGGAAGCGTCGCTGTTGAGCGCGACGACCAGCGCGTCCCCTAGCGCGCGTGCGGCGTAGAGATACTCGACATGGCCGCGGTGCACCACGTCGAATACACCATTCGTGAAAACCAGCGCCTGCTCGCGCGGCCGGCTGCACATTCGGCGCAGCTGCTCGCGCGAGAAGATTTTGGCTTGTGGTTGAATCGGCTGGCTCATGGCGCTGCCGGTTGCGGAATTTCGTCCGGCCGCCAGTTGCGCAGCTGCGCGAGAATGTCGCCCGCGCCACGATCCAGCAGGTCATGCGCCAGCTCCCTGCCGAGATCTTCCGCACGCGAGCGTGATGCCGCGCGCTCACCGCGGACAACACGCGTGCCATCAATGGTAGCGACCAGCGCGCGCAGGGTGAGATTGTCACCACTGACAAGGGCGAGCGCGCCGATGGGAATTTGACAGCCGCCCTCGAGTTCGCGCAGCAGCGCGCGTTCGGCGGCCGTCGCGACACGCGTGTCGTAGTCATCCAGTATCGACAGCCGCGCTCTCGTCTCGCCATCGGCCTCGCGCGCGACAATGCCGAGCGCGCCTTGGCCAACCGCGGGGAGCCAGCTTTGCGCGTCGAGGATTTCCGCGGCCTCACTCGCGCGTCCGAGGCGGTTCATGCCGGCGAGCGCGAGGATAGTGGCGTCGTATTTCTCTTCCCGTACGGAGGCGAGGCGGGTGTCGACATTGCCGCGCAGCTCAGCGACCAGAATGTCCGGACGCAATGCAAGCAGCTGCGCGCGCCGTCGCAAGGAACTGGTGCCGACTCGCGAGCCGGCGGGCAGCGCGGCCAGACTGCGCGCGCGGCGCGGGGCGACGACCAGAGCGTCACTCGGGTCATCGCGCTTGCTGACGGCGGCGATCAGCAGTCCTGGCTCGACGCGGGTGGGAATATCCTTCAACGAATGCACGGCAATGTGGACGCGGCCGGACCGCACGGCCTGATCGAGCTCTTTGGTGAAGAGACCCTTGTCGCCGATTTTCGAGAGCGGCACATCGGTGATCCGGTCACCGGTCGTGCGGATGATCTCGATTTCAACGTCGAGTCCCGCGTGCGCCGCCATTAGCCGGGCTTTGATGTGTTCGGCCTGCCAGAGCGCAAGCGCGCTGCCGCGCGCGCCGATTCGGATCACGCCGCTCACGCCGCAACCGCCGGATCGACTCGGCTGAAAATCTTTTTGAGCAGCGGCGGCGCAATGAAAGTAGTCACCATTACGATCAGCACGACCGCGTTGAAAACCTCCCTGCCTATCACGCCACTGTCCAGGCCGAGATGCGCGAAGATGAGACCGACTTCACCGCGCGGAATCATGCCGACCCCGATGGCAAGATGGTTGAGCTGCTGCTTGCCCCAACCAACGCTATAGCCGGCCAATACCTTGCCCACGATCGCGACGATCGATACGACACCCGCAACCATCAGAATGTCCGCATCGAAAGTCGCGGCGAATGGATTCAGCAGTGACAGGTCGACCGCGGATCCGACGTACAGGAAGAAGATGGGAGTAAAGACGTCGACCAGTGGCTTCATACGGTCGGCGATGTAATCGAACTGGTTGGTCGAGCTCAGAACGACACCCGCCGCGAAGGCGCCAATGATCATGGCCGAACCGGCCATGCTGGCCAGTGCGGACAGCGCGAGCGCAAACGCGAACGCGGCCACCACCAGAATGCCACGCACATCCATCTGCTCGATGTAGCCGAATACGCGAGGCATGATAAATCGGCCGATAACGATGGCACCGATCAGAAAGCCGACTGCAATAGCGAATTTCAGCGCAATGCCGAACAGAGAAAGGGACGCGCCCGCGACCAGGCCGCTGACGATCGCGAGAATGACCAGCCCCAGCACGTCGTCGACAATGGCGGCACCGAGCACGATGCGCGCTTCGGCCGTGCCCATCTGTCCCATGTCCGTGAGGACGCGGCTGGTAATGCCGACCGATGTCGCTGTGAGCGTTGCGCCGATGAAGATAGCGACCATTGTGACCGACGAGCCGTTCGTACCTTGCGCGAGGTCGGGCTGCCACAGATACCAGAGCAGGAAGCCGAGCGCGAACGGCAGCACAATGCCGACCGATGCGACGATCGTTGCCGCAGGCCCGACGCTGAACATCTCCTTCAGGTCCGTCTCGAGACCGATCTCGAAGAGCAGCAGAATGACGCCGATCTCGGCGAGCAGCGCAATGACTTCGTGCAGCCCACCGCCGGCGGGAATGATGTTGAGCGCGCTGGCGCCGAGTATGACGCCGGCAAGCAGCTCACCCAGGACGGGCGGCTGCCCGAACCGCCTCGCCAGGTGGCCGGACGCTTTGGCCGCGACCGTAATCGCGGCGAGTGTGAACAGGAATGTTTCGACCGACACGCCGTCGGTCACCACTGCGACTGGGCTCCGTCGATGATCTGCTGAAGGATATGCTTGAGCGCGACCGTGCGGCCGTCGGTTTCGAGTTGCGAATCCTGCCGCCATTCACCGCGGCCGACCAGCGCCTGCGAATCCCACAAGATTACATTGCGCTTACGATCCACGATCTCGACGGCCACAGTGATCGTCACCTGCTGCGTCAGGATCTGCACAGCGCTTCCGGGCTGCTGGCCGGGCGCGTAGTTCTGTCCGACGTTGTCGTAGCGAACGATCTTACCACGCACGACTGCATCGGCGTTCGTCTGACTGCCCGGGCGCGCCCCACGCGCAGTCGGCAGGTCAGTCAGACGCTGAAACAGCAACTGATCGAGCTCGGCCTGAACCGTCTGGTTCTCGAATGGCTCGATGTAGATCGTGCGTATGTCCTCCGGAAATCCGCCGCCACCCTGAAACCCGTAATTGCACGCCGCCAGCAGCAGCGCGCAGCTAAGGACTGTCGAGAATCCACGTATCAAACGGAAACGCACTCGATTCATTAACCTGTTCCAAAGTTGTTTTGAGCTCGCGAAACGCGGCCCAGTCGCGGTAAGTCGCTTCGGCAGCAAGACCGAAGTCGCCCTGCCCCCTTGCCTCGACCGTTCTTCGGCTTGCGCCCGGACCATTCCACTCGGCGTGACGCACGCGCCAATTCACCAGCCTGAAGCGCCACCGCTCCTGTGCGCGCACGTAGCCGACCGTGAGAGTATCGCCATTCAGGCGCGTAAGCTCAAGCACCGACCCGGGCGGCTGCCGCAGCACGCCGAGCGTTGCCCACGAAAGTGAGACCGGCGGCAGCAAACCCGGTGGCAGCCCCGGCGGGCGCATAGCCATCGAGTCGCCGATGACAACCGAGCGCATCAATGTTTCTCCACGCGGTCCAAAAAGGTCCGTGCGCGCTTTGTAGGGTGGCTCGGCTCGCACAGAGCCGCGACCGGAGAAGCGCATGCTCTCGTCCTGATAGGCCCAGGCGAACACGATGCGCAACGGGACGCGCAATGCTGACGAGTCGATCGCCGCCTGCGCCAGCTCAGGCGAGACCGTCGGTTGTGGTGAAGGCGCTTCCGGCGCTGCCGGCGCGCAGGCGGTAATGGCTAGTAATTGAAGCCGAAGAAGAAATCGACGAAGGTCTGGCCGAACCGTTCGCCCCCGCTGAATACGACCGGTGGCAGCTCGCCCATGCGGAAGCGGCGTCCAACGTCCAGTCTCAGCACCAGCGGCGCTCCGAACGACATCCGGAATCCCGTACCGTAACTTCCCCACGTGCCCTCCGGTTTTGCCATGGTTTCCAGCCAGCTCGAGCCGACATCGGCAAACAGCGCGCCCTGCACACCCGGCACAGTGACATTGCCGAACGGAAAGGACAGGCTGAGCCCGTGCAGCAGCGGAAAGCGCCATTCCTGATTGACCATCCAGACGCGTGATCCCGCCAGTGAATAGCGCGGATAGCCGCGCAGTCGCGTCGGCCCGCCCAGCACCGCGCGCGCTGGAATCGCGCCGTCGCTGAAGAAAACGTAACCGCGCAGCGCGTACGCGCTATAGAGCGACGTCCTGAAGTAGCGTCGATAGTCGCCAATCACAACGTAGTTCTCGGCGGTTGCATCATGGCCGATCAGTTCACCTGTGACCTCGCTCGGCACGGTGCAGGCGAAGCACGTGACCATGCCGCCGGTGAGATTGAAGCGCTCGCCGTCGATCGGACCGGTCGGCAGCCACAGCGTATTATCCTTCACATACGACAGATAATTGCTCGTCAACAATCCGCTGCGAGTCAGATCGCGCAGATCCGGACGCCGGGTGACACCGAGCCCGGATTCGAACGCATCTTCAATGTCCACGCGGTCGCTGTTCTCGAGCGAAAGCTGCATTTCGACGCGCCGGAATTTCGAGAATGGGTAGCTTGCGACGAAGTACGCGCCGTGCGTCGTCTCCTCGTAAATATCGAAAGAGACATCGCGAAAGCGGCCTTTGAAGCGGAAGAGTCCGGCGCCAAAGTTCAGGCGGTGCGAGAGATTCAGATACAGCAGATTGCCGCTGAAGCTGTCCACGAAATCCTCGAAGCCGGATGCCTGCAATGCGCTGACGCCGAGGAAGACGATGTGATTGCCGAGCATGTCGCTCATCAGGAACTGAATGCCCTGCGCGGTGCCGACGCCGGGTGCGACAATGGCATCGCCACCGGCGAAATCGACGGACACCTTGTCGAGCGTCTTGTATGCCTGTGGCTCACCCGTCGCGAGCGCGGGCGTGCGTAGCTCCTGCCATTCCCATGTGCTGTGAGCGGCAGGTACTGCGTTCGGCGCGAGCGCAATGCGCAACGCGTTAGCCGAGTCCGCCTGCAAGGAGTAGCGGAAGATCTTGAGTGAGCCTTCCTGGAAGCCGGCAAAGACCAGCCCGCTCGCGTCCGGCAGCCATTCCGGATCGAACGCACCGCCGGTCAGCATTGTGATGCGCCGGCCGTCACCCGCGCGATCCACCGCGTACAGATCGTACGAGCCGGCGCGATCCGAGCTGAAGACGATGCGCGTCCCGTCGGGTGACCAGCGCGCATCCTGATCGTTCCACTTACCGAATGTGAGCGCGCTGATTTGCCGGCTCGCGACATTGAGGAGATAGAGATTGGTGAAGCCGTTGGCACCGTAAGCAGTGCGGTCGGACGCGAAGACGATGCTCGATCCGTCCGGAGACCAGTCGGGATCCTCGTCTCGATAACGGTCCTGCGTCAGCGTCACACGCTGCTGCGTCGTGAAATCGACGGTATAGAGGTCGGAAAAGCCCGCGGTGGAAAGCCCCTCGAATACTACTCGCTGGCCCGAAGGATCCCACGCCGGCGATTTAACACCGACCAGATCCTGCCACTGATATCTGCC
>JBQTID010000136.1:0-7124 GCA_052389275.1 Gemmatimonadota bacterium
GGATTAGAAAACCGGATTAGAAAACCGGATTAGAAAACCGGATTAGAAAACCGGATTAGAAAGGCGGTTTAGAACTTCGGTTTGAACTGCGGCCGGTGTTCTAAACCGGTGTTCTAATCCGGTGTTCTAATCCGGTGTTCTAATCCGGTGTTCTAATCCGGTGTTCAAAACGCGGGCGCAAACGTGAGATAGACCTGTGCTGGCTTGTGCTCCCCGCGCAAAGGAAAGCCGACGCCCGCCCGCAGCCAGAGCGGCACGAATGAAAGCATCGCAACATTCGCCTTGAGCTCGAAACCCGCACTCAGCAACGTCTCGGCAGGCCTGTCCGGATTACCGGCGCATGACAAAAAGACTGCCCGCTCTTCTTGATTGCAGCTTGCGTTGCCGGCATCCGCGAAGAAGGCGGCAGCCACGCGATCGATGAAGAGCGGTCGCAGGCGGTAGCCTCGCGCGATCAGCGCCAGCGGCAACCTGTACTCGAGCGATGCGGTCCACGCGCGGAAACCAATGCGTGTGTTGTCGGCGTAGCCGCGCACCGGCAGGAAACCATCGCTGCCGCCGACATCGGTTGGTCCGGGACCAAGCGCATTGCGATGCAGCGCGCTGCCGCGCGCACCGATGACATTGTGCGCGTAGCCGCCGCCACCGGCGCTCTTGTAGGCGGCGGCCGAACCGGTGATCTGCGTGTACGTCTCATCCTGCTCGGGCAGCGGATCGATCTCGTAGCGGTGTCGCACGAATAGGTTCGCGCGCACGCCATCTTCCGCGCTGATCGCAAGCGCGGGCACCCGATAGTTTGCGAAGCCGGCACCGGCGAGAATGCCGAGCAGCTGGTCGCGCGGATCGCGAAAACTCCCTGCCCCGGCCACCTTGCGGTTGAAGACGACGCCCTCAACGCCGAGCACCAGCGAGCTGCTCGTGCGCCAGCGGCGGTTAAGGATATTCGCGAACAATGAGATCCGGTCCTCCCGCTCGTATGTGCCTACCGTGTCCACTGATCCATTCGTGGCATTCGTGAGCCGCCTCAAACCCGTGTTGTCCCAGATGCGAGCAGCTTCGATGGTCAGCAGCGGATTGCCCAGCCCCGACCACGTGTAGGCCAGATCCCCCGCGATGCGCTCACGCCACGGATCGTATGCAAGGAGCGCCACGTAGCCATGCCTTTCGACCGCGTCTTCCCCCGCGGTGAACGCGCCCAGGAACTCGCCCGACACGGTGTCCAGCATGATGACAGGCAGCCAGAACTTCGGCAGCAATGATGGCAGCGGTGAATACGCGCGCGGCGTCGTAACGATGATGGGCGGCGCGGCAATTGGCGTTGCGGCTGACAGAGTATCGCGCCGCTGCGCATTGGGTGGCGCCGCCCGCGCAGGCTCGCGCCAGGCGGCAGTATCGAGCGTCATGCGCTCGATGTGGAAGCCATCCGCATGATAGCCGGAGTAGTAGATCGAGCCGCCGTCGGGGCTGACATCCGGATAGAACGCGCCGCCCAGCACATTGCTGATCTGCCACAGCTTGCCCACCGTAAAATCGTGCGCGTAGATATTGGTGATGCCGGTACGGTCCGATGTAAAGAACAGATAGCGACCAGCCGGTGACCATGCAGGCGCTGCATCTACGCCACTCGTGCGGATCTCCTCGACGACATGTCCAGCCATATTCAAAACGACGACGTCGTGACCGCCGGCGCGGCTCCATCTCTGGACCGCAATGCGATCGCCAGCCGGATGCCAGCGAGGCAGCGTCCAATGCACGTCAGGCGATGGCTCGCTCAGCACTCGCTCGACCGTACCCTCGAGTTCGCGCATCACCAGCCGGTTCGATCCTCCCGCATTCTGCACGTAGACAATGCGCTTGCCATCACGACTCACGTCGGGTGACTCCGCACGCGCGCCTTTCGTCAGCCTCTGCTCCTTTCCCGATCGCACCAGGTACAGATCGGAGCGCAGATCGTACGGTCCATCGAAATCGAACTGCGCCGTGACGAAGGAGGCATTGTCCGGCAGCCACGCGACTGTGCCGAGACCATTGCGACGTACCCGTTCATCGCTGCCAGCCGAAGGATCGACGATGCGCGTCGATATCGTGGTGCGGCCGTCTTCCTCCGCGTAGGCGAAGCGTCGGTTGTCGGGCGCGACGCGCGCGTGTAACGCCCAGCGGCCGCGCTCGGTCATACGCTCGCCCACCGTCAAACCTTGCGCATTGAGCGAATCAGCCAGCGCGGTGTAACGCATTTGCAGCTCCGCGCGCCAGTCCTTGTATAGATCCGTAAACGACCGGCCAACGGCTCGCCTGGCGATCGCATCCATGCGCCATGGCGGCGGCAGCAGCGATCCCGCGGTCTTGCGGATGATCTCGCCGTGCGCGCGCTCGCCGTAGCGACGGCCGATGTAATCCATGAAGAGAGAGCCATAGATGTATGCGTTCGCGCCGCCCGGCCACAGCGGTGACTCGCCGCTGATGCGATCGATGGTGGGAAACGCATTATCTAGCGAGGCCGTGCGTACTACCATCTCGTGATAGCTGCCCTGTACGCGCCCGGCATTCGTGTGGCGAGATTCGATGTAGGTCGCGAGCCCCTCCACATTCCAGTCCGCTATGCCGATGACCGGAAAGACCGGCCACGGCAGGGGCACGCGGCCGAACGCGGCTCGCAGTCCGCGTCCCACCCTGCCGCTGACGTCATGATGAAAGATGTGCACGAGCTCGTGCGAGATGACGAGATCGAACCAGTCGTCATAGTGCTGAAGACTCAGCTCTTCGACCGGCGGGCGCGCCCATATGGTAACGCGATTGGACGGGAAAGGACGCGCGTTGCCATTGGAAAGATCGAGATTGTCGCCAATGACAATATCGATCCTGCCCGGCGGTGCACGCACGAGACTGGCTGACAGCAGCGCGTGTTCGTGCTCCGCACGCTGCGCCGCGTGTCGTGCCAGCGAATCGAGCCCTGCCTCGTAGATGACGGTGAAGTTCTCGGATCGAATCTGTCGCCACGTCGCGTTCGGGCGGACCTGCGCATGCGCAGTCGCACCCGCGACCTCGAGCGCGATCGCTATCGCTATCGCTTTTCGCATTACTGCGCGGCTGCTCGCTTGCGCAGGAATGCCTCGAGACCTCTGAGATGCGCGCGTGCGATCCGTGCGACCCATTCCGGATTCTTGAGCCCCGCCTCCTGCTCCGGCACCATCATGAAGCTGGTCTCCGTGAGCACGGCCGGCAGCCAGGTCGGCCGCACCAAAGCCAGATCAGCGCGGCCGTAGCCAATGTCACGCAGCCCCAATTCTGCTAGCAGCTCCCCCTGCATTGACTGCGCGAGGTCGACCGAATGCGGATGGTAGTAATACGTGCTGGTGCCGTTGTTGTTGAATGGGTTCACGCCATCAGGGAACGCATTGTTGTGGACCGACACCAATAGATGCGCACCGGAATCCACTGCCATTTGCGTGCGTTCCGCCAACTCGAGAAAGATGTTGGTGCGACGCGTCATTACGACCTTCGCGCCGGCCGCGGCGAGCAGCGGCTCGAGTGCATTTGCGATGGCGAGATTCGCGTGCGCCTCGGCGAAGCGCGTCGGCCCAACGGTCGCCGTGTCGCGCCCGCCATGACCGGCATCCACCAGAATCGTCAGGCCTCGCAGCGGCTGAGACGAATCGATCGCGGGCGGGCGCCGTATACGCAGTACCAGACTGCCACGCGCATCGTGGAACGCATCGTAACCCCACACGGGACGCGTCAGCGCGATGTCGACGCGAAACACGCTGTCGCGCGGCTGGCTCCATACCGCGCGCTCGATCAACGGATCCAGTTTGCCGTATTGAAAGAAGTTGACTTGACTGACACCGCCAAAGACATCGATCTGAATGCCGCGCTCGGTTTCTTCCACGTGATACGGCACGCGATCAGGCAGTGCAATGCGCAGATCCACGTAATCGGCGGAAGGCGCGAAGCGCGCACCGGTAATCGGTCCGCCAGCCGGCGGCGTGCCTGCGGGCAACAGCTGCACATCGCTGGCCGGCACCCACGCCGTAATGTCACCAGCCAGCTGCACGCGATAGAAGCCGCCACGCTGACCCGTGATGGTCAGCTCGGTGCCATGCGGCCAGAAGTAATGAAACGGACCGCCAGGTGTGTTGCGGCCACGGATGCGCCACGCACGCTGCGGGCCGCCCGTACTGCGATCGACCGCAACGCCGACCCGCGACATCTCGATGACGGCGAGATTGAGCGCCACCGGCGCGCGCACGGTGTCGTTGCCGACAATCAGCACGACGGAAGTGCAACCGCGTCCGGCCTGGTAGGTCGCAACTGCCTCGGCATTCAGTGCGCGGCAGCGCGGTGCCCGTTCCAGCTGGCCGACGTTTGCGGCGGCGGCGCAACGCTCCATCAATGTGTCGCGCTCGAGCAGTGTCGGGATGGTGCCGACCAGGGGTGTGGCTATGCTCGTGTCTGCACTGCGCAGCGCGGTGGCCGGAAGGATTCCCGCGTACCTGCTTGTCGGAGACGGACGCGGAGACGGAGACGGAGTTTGCGTTTCGAAATCTGCTGCATTATTCGCGGCGGCAGTGGTTGCGCGTGATTCGATGAGGGGGATGCGCTGGCCGTTTGGCAAAACCAGGAATGCCCGGCCACCGGCGGTGCCGGTAATGCTGACTTCGACGTTCTCGCCGCGGCGTGCGGCCAGCGCGCCGCTCGGTGTGACACTAATGATGCGCGCCCGTGCGACCGGCGCGGCTGCGGGTGCGGGGACACGGACGTGACGCTCGAACGTCGCGGTTTCGGCGTCCTTCGTCGCCTGTAGTCGGTAAACGCCGTCAGCAGGCACCGCCAGATATGCGAGCCAGCCGCCATTGGGCTTCACATCGATCGGCGCGCCGTTGATGGTCAGTGTTGCGCGACCCGAACCGGTCGAGCCGAAAATGAAGTTGGAATCGCGCACGGCGATGTTTGCATTCTCGGGCGGATACGCGACATCGAGGCGTAGCGCTCCGTCAACGGTTGGGATCGGTGGTATCGGCGCGGCGGCCGGACGGTCTTCCGGTGCGATCGGCGCCGGTGGTTCCGGCGCGGGTGCAACCGAGCATGCGGCAGCCAGCGTGCCGCACATTATCGCTGCTGCGAATGAGTAGCGGGTCATGTCGTTCATGATGGATGAGTTGGTGCTTCCGGCATTGGCGGCGCGATTTCCGTAGCTCCGAGTTTTCGCAGCCACGCGAATCCGGCGCCGGCCATGATCAGCATGAGTAACATCGTGCCCCATCGATACAGAAGCAGGCCACCGATCGTGAACATGCTGCCGTACAGAATCAGGATGCCGGCGCAAACGCGCTGGATGTCCTTGCCGAGGTTCTGTGCGGGCGCGATACCAGTCCGTTCGCGCTGACGTTGCCAGCCTGGTCCGCCCGGACGTACGCGTCGATAAAAGGAATCGAGTTTCTCATCACTCTCCGGCTTCGTCAGCAACATGATAGGTACCCAGATCACCAGCGTGATGCCGGCGGTGACCAGCAGGCGCACGCCGAAGTCGGCAATCTTGAGGCTGTAAATCGGATTGTCCACCGATGTCAGGAAGCCGACCACGAAGCCCGCCAGCATCGCGGAAAGCTCCGCCCATGCATTTACCCGCCACCAGTACCAGCGCAGAATCAAAACCAGTCCTGGTCCGGTGCCGACGGCCAGAATCAAACGATAGACGGTCGCGATGCTGCTCGACTGGAAAGCCGCGAACGCGGCGATGGCGGTGACGATTACGGAGGCAACACGCGCGGCCGTAACCAGCTCCTTTTGCGATGCGTTCGGCCGCAGAAAGCGCGCGTACAGGTCATTGGTCATGTACGAAGCGCTCCAGTTGATCAGCGTCGACACGGTGCTCATGAACGCCGCCAGCAGCGAAGCTACCACCAGCCCGAGCACGCCGACCGGCAGGAAGTCGAGCATCAGCATCGGGTATCCGAGTTCCTTGTCCTCGAGATCCGGATAGATGGCGAGCGCAACCAGCGCAACCAGAATCCACGGCCAGGTGCGCACTACATAGTGCATCCAGTTGAAGAACCACGCGGCCTTCTCGGCGTCGTGCTCGTCGCGCACCGATGAGAGCCGCTGAATGAACTCGCCGCCGCCGTCGGACCGGCGGAACGCCCACCACAGGATGGCGACATAGGCGAAGAACGTCGTCGCAGAAATTCCCGCAGTCTTCGACCAGGCGATGAGACTGCCATCGCCGAACTTGAACGGCGTAAAGGACAACGCATCGAATGCCGTGTTCTGTTGCGCCAGGCGCACCACATCGCCCAGGCCGCCGACGTGCACGACCGCGAAGACCGCTACGATGATCGCGCCGATCAGCGCCAGGAAAAACTGAAAGAAATCGGTCGCGACCACGCCCCACAGCCCCGCGGCGCCGGCGTACGCCAGCACGAGCACGCTGACCGCGACAATCGCCCACATCTTAGCGTTGTCACCGACTTCGATACCAAGACTCGGAAAGACTTGCAGTGCGTCGACGACTTTGACCATCGCGAGCATCGCGTAACCGGTGCCGATCGAGCCGATCACGATCGCAAACAAGAAACCCTTCACGGCCCGCAGTGTGCTGGCCGGCCGGCCGCCGTAACGCAGCTCGGTCAATTCGTTGTCGGTGATGATTTCCGCGCGCCGCCACAGCCGCGCGAAGATGTAGATCATGATGATGTGCGCCACGCCGTACGCCCACCATTCCCAGTTGCCGGCAATGCCGCGGGTCCCGACTACGCCCGCAACATAGAGTGGAGTGTCGATCGAGAAGGTGGTTGCGGCCATCGAAGTGCCGGCGAGCCACCATGGCAGCGAGCGTCCGCCAACAAAGAAATCGACGAGGCTGCCGGACGCGCGGCGCGCCAGATAAAGCCCGATCGCGAGGGTCAACAGCATGTAGGCCGCGACAATGATCCAGTCGATCGTGTGCATTCAGCTGCCTCGCTTGGGGTCTGGCCGCCGTCACGCAACTGGCGCGCCGCGGATTTAGTCTAGCGGGATGAGCCCCCGCATCAGGGAATCCTTTACCGCCGGACTCCGCCAGTACTCGTCGCTGCATTCGGTGAACGCGCCGGCAGCCACGTCAGCTCGCGGCGATGCTGCTGAACCGG
>JBQTID010000137.1:0-1668 GCA_052389275.1 Gemmatimonadota bacterium
CCCGCGAATGGCCGTGATGCCTCGCGTGCGCGGCTTAGGCTCGCGTGGCGCGAGTGGCAGAAAGCTGAAGGGTGTCTTGCGGACATGCCGTTCGCGCTTGTAAATCCCGTGCCACGACCGTTAAGGCATAGACGTTGCCGCGGCACGGATATCGGAGGTGAAACCTATGACCAACATCGATCTGACGCCCGACGAAGCTGAATTGCTGCGAGATATTCTAAAGCACGATCATAACGCGCTATTGCAGGAGCTGTCGCGTGCCGAGAGTCTCGAGTACAAGACTCTGCTGCGGCCGCGCGAAGCGGTGGTCACCAAGGTGCTTCAGCAACTCGACCGCTGAATTGGTATGGCCAAAGTCGCGGTTACGCAGGACATTGATGCGATCGAGCGAGGTATCGAGCGCGCGCTCGAGCACATGCCGCTCGAACGACTGGTGGCCGGCAAGCTGGTAGCCGTGAAGCCGAACGAGACGTGGGCATCGGCGGACGACACGACCGGCGTGACCCAGCCGGACACGCTGCGCGCCGTGCTGCGCGCGATAAAGCAATGCGCGCCGCGCGAGCTGATTGTAACGGGCGGTGCCGGGGCGGCCGAGACCGAGGATGTCTTCCGCTTCAGCGGCATGTGGGCTGTAGTTCAGGAGGAGGGCGCAACCTTCGTCGACCACAATCGGCCGCCTTTCACGGATATCGATCTCGAGTATGCGCCCGAAAAGGATGTGAATGGACCACAGAAGTCGGTGAAGGTGAATGCGCGCGTGCTCGAGTACGAGACGTTGGTTGTCTTGAGCCAGCTCAAGCTGCACCGCACGGCGACGGTTACGCTCGCGCTCAAGAACATCGCGATGTCCTTTCCCGCCGCGGACTACTACGGTCATCCGCGCTCCACCGAGCGCCACCGCAACACGTTCTTCGACGACATGCATTCCTTCATTGCTGCCATGGCCAAACGCTTTCCAATCGATCTCGCGATCACGGTCGGACACCCCGCAATGATCGCGACCGGACCACTGGGCGGCCATGCCGTCGAGACCGGCATTGTCATTGCAAGCACGGACGCGCTCGCTGCTGACGTGGTTGGCGCACACTTGCTCGGCTTCGATCCGCAGGCGGTGCGGCATCTCTGGGAGGCGCAACGCCTGGGCATCGGCGCGAGCGACGTCGACCAAATGGAGTTTCCCGAGCTCAGCCTGCGCGACGCGATCGAAGCATTTACCGAAGCGGCGTATGGAGAGCGGCTCACATTCGAGAGTGCTTGATAGCGAGGCGACATGCGTAGCAAGGCCAGCTTCAAAGGTCATCCGATTCATCCGGCGCTGATTCCGTTTCCGCTCGCGTTTCTGTACGGCGCTTTCGGCTTCGACGCCGCCGGTGTCCTAACGGACAATCCAGAGTTGTGGCGCGTCGGCGGCTGGCTGGCACTGGTCGGCACTGCGAGCGCGCTGCTCGCGGCGGTGCCGGGTTTCGTTGATTACGCCTACACGGTGCCGCCGAACAGCACGGGCAAGCAGCGCGCGACGCGTCACATGATCGTCAACCTGTCAGCCGTCGGACTATTCGCGGTTGCCATACTGCTGCGCGGCGGTGTTGCGAGCGAACCATCATTCCTGCTGCTCGGACTCGAGCTGATCGGCGTTGGCTTGTTGACGGCGGGCGGCTGGCTGGGCGG
>JBQTID010000138.1:0-3698 GCA_052389275.1 Gemmatimonadota bacterium
CCCCGCGTTCGAGAAAGAACGGGCCGAAAGTCAGATTGGCGAGCGCTTCAGGATTCGCGTCTGGCAGTAAGATGAAAGCCCTTACGTTCTGGTCGGGAGCACGCTGCGCGACTGGGGCTACGCAACCGGCACACTGGCAGTAGAAAGCAGTGCGCGTTGGTTCGTGGCAGATGCGCTCGCCAAGATAAAGCCGGCGTTGAAGGTGGTGAGTGGCGATCCGATCACGCAGTGGTGTCGCGGCATCAAGACGTCGCATGAAGTAGCGCTCATGCGGCACGCGAACCGGGTGACCATCGAAGCGTACCGCGCGACGCTGCAAACGCTGAAGCCGGGCATGACGCAGAGCGAGCTCGCCAGCATGCTGTCGGCGGCATTCCGGAAGCTGGGTTACAGCGGCGGCGCGCTCGTCCTGTTCGGTGAATCGTCGGCGTATCCGCACGGCCTGGAGCGGCCGCGTGCGCTCGAGGAAGGGCAGATCGTACTGATCGACGGTGGCACCAGCGTTCAGGGCTACGCTTCCGACATCACGCGCACCGTTGTCTTCGGCACCGCGAGCGCGGAACAGCAGCGCGCGTACGACGCCGTGCGCGCGGCGCAGCTGCGCGCGTATCGAGCCGCGAAGCCCGGCATCAAGGCCGGCTCACTCGACGACATTGCGCGTGAATACATCACGGCGCAGGGCTATGGCCCCGGCTATCGGCTGTTCACGCATCGCCTCGGCCACGGCATCGGTCTCGAGGGGCACGAATGGCCCTACCTCGTGCGCGGCAGTGAAGTCGTATTGCGCCCCGGCATGTCTTTCAGTGATGAGCCGGGCATCTATCAATACGGCAAGTTCGGCGTGCGGCTCGAGGACATCATGGTCATCACCGACGACGGCGCCGAGCTGTTGACAACGCAGTCGCGCTCGCTCGCGGTTACCGACATCTGATGGAGCAGTTGCTCACCGCACTGGTGCTGCACGAAGACTGCTCACTGCACGACACGGGCTGGCAGCATCCGGAGCACCAGGGCAGGCTGCCGGCAATCGTCAATGCGCTGTATCGCGAAACGCCGGCTCTCCAGGACCTCGTGCTGCAACGCGCGGGACAGCCGGCCGGCGAGCGCGAGCTGCTGCTCGCTCATACTACCAATCATGTCGCGCGGCTGAAGCAGGCGGCCGAAGCCGCGCAGATCAAGCACGCCATCGTGCCGCTCGACAGCGAAACCATGATGTCGCCGGCCAGCTGGGAGGCGCTGCTCGCCGCGGCGGGCTGCGTAATTACGGCGTGCGACGCCGTGCTGACCGGAGCGGCGAGCAACGGCTTCGCGCTTGCGCGGCCACCCGGCCACCACGCGACGGCAGCGCAAGCCATGGGCTTCTGCCTGGTCAACAATGTCGCGATCGCGGCGCGCGTGTTACAGCAGCGGGGCATCGAGCGTGTGCTCATCATCGACTGGGATGTGCATCACGGCAACGGCACGCAGGATATTTTTTACGACGACCCGTCGGTCTACTACTTCTCGACACATCAGAGTCCATGGTATCCCGGCACCGGCCATCGCGATGAGCGCGGCGGACCGGCGGCGCGCGGCACGATCCGCAATGCACCGCTCACGGCCGGCACGGACGGTGAAGAGTTCCTGGACATCTTCAAGCGTGAGCTGGATCAAACGCTCGATGAGTTCGTGCCCGATTTCGTGCTGGTCTCGGCCGGCTTCGACTGCCTGCGCGATGATCCGCTCGGCGAGCTGTTGCTGGAGCCCGCGCACCTGCACGCGGCGACTACGTACTTGATGGAGCGGGTCGCGCACGGCCATATCGTCCACACGCTCGAGGGTGGCTACAATCCGCCGCGCGTCGGCGCCGGTGTCGTCGACGTAGTGCGCGCGCTGGCCGGACTACCGCCGAAGTCGTAAGCTAGGCGCATGTCCACACATGACCCATCGTGGGCATGTTCTTGCTGCCTGCTAACTGGATTGCGAGCATCTATGATGAAACGTTGGGTGTGAGATGGCTTTCGAGCTCTTGATGCAGCGTCTGCCGGAAATCCAGGAGGAGCTGCGCGCCGCGCAGCTGGATGGCTGGCTGCTCTACGATCTGCACGCGCGCAACACGGTCACCGCCAAGCTGACCGGCCTGGGCGATCTGACGCGCCGCTACTTCGTGCTGATTCCCGCGCAGGGCGATCCGTACGCGATCTCACACAAGATCGAAGATGTCGACTGGACCGGCTGGCCATGGCGGCGCGACAAGTATTCAGGCTGGCGCGAGCTGAATGCTGCGCTGCGCAAAGTATTGAATGGCACGAAGCGCGTCGCGATGGAGATCTCGACGAACGACGCGGTGCCGGCCATGGACCTGGTGCCGATGGGCGTCGTCGAATTGATTCGCGGACTTGACGTCGAGGTGACGACATCGGCGGACCTGGTCTCGCGCTTTTACGCGGCCTGGTCCAGGGACGATCTGGCCGCGCACCGGCGCGCCGCGACCGTCCTGATGCAGGCGGCGCATGCTGCGTTCGTGAGACTCGCGCGTGAGATCGAAGCCGAACACGACGTGCACGAAGGCGAGGTCGCGGCGTGGGTTATAGCCGATCTGGCGGCGCGCGGCTGCGGCACGGGTGCGGAGACCATTGTTGCCAATGGCGTGAATGCGGCGAATCCGCACTACGCACCGGCCGGCCTGGGCGCGCGTTTCAAGAAAGGCGACGTCGTGCTGATCGACCTGTGGGCGAAGGAGAACGAGAACACCGTATTCGCGGATCAGACCTGGATGGCGTATCTCGGACCGAAAGTGCCGGACCGCATTGCGGAGATTTTCAGCGTCGTGACCGGCGCGCGCGATGCGGCGGTCGATTTTCTGCGCGAGGCGCACGCAAGCCAGAAAACGGTCTCGGGCGGTGATGTAGACGACGTCGCGCGCAAATATATTCGCGCACGCAACTATGGCGATGCATTCGTGCATCGCACCGGCCACTCGATCGATCAGTCCGTGCACGGCATGGGCCCCAACATCGACAATCTCGAGACCAACGAAACGCGCCGACTGATCACCGGCGTCGCGTTCTCGATCGAGCCGGGTATTTATCTGGCGAATGATGTCGGTATGCGCAGCGAGATCAACGTATACATGGGATTGTCGGGGCCTGAGGTGACTACGCCGGAACCGCAGACGGAGATGCTCGCATTACTGCCCAATGACTGACGACCCGAAGCATGTCGAGGAGCAATCCGAACAGAGCGGGCTGGATCTGTATGGGATCGTGCGCGCGCGCGGCATGCGCGGCTTCGAGCGCAAAAAGGGCGAGCTCCAGCACGTGCGCTATCGCGACATCGAGGCGCTGGTAACACCGACTCGCTTCGAGCTGCCGGCTCACGGTCCCGACGCGCTCGCGCAGCATCAGAAAGTCATCGAAGGCGTCATGCGGCGCGCCACCGTCCTGCCGGCTCCATTCGGCGTCGTGTTCAAGGGCAAGCGCCCGCTCATCCGGCTGCTCCAGGACCAGTACCTGATCTTCGATGAAGGATTGGCGCTGCTGGAAGGACACTGGGAGCTGCGGCTGCACATTGCAGTCGCGGACGGCGCCGAGGCCGTGGATGCCGCGATGAGCGATGAAGCCATGGACGTGTATTCCGAGCTGCGCCGTTTCGCGCGCGCGGCGGTGCCATTCCCGAGCGAAGGCACACGCGTCCTGAGTGCTGCGTTTCTGGTGGAT
>JBQTID010000139.1:0-3224 GCA_052389275.1 Gemmatimonadota bacterium
GCGCATGCCGGCAAGTGGCGCGAAGAGCGTGTGCAGTCCGATGGTGATTCACTAAAGGTCGCGCGCGCCGATGAGCTGAAACCGAATCAGCTGAAGCTGCTGCACACGAGTCGCGGCCGCATCGTGCTGGGGCGCACCGAGTCGGGCTGGGTCGCGTTCGACGATCATTGCACGCACCGCGGCGGCTCGCTCGCTGATGGCGTAATGATCTGCGGCACCGTGCAATGTCCGTGGCACGGCTCGCAATTCGACGCCGCAACCGGCGCCGTGCGGGCCGGCCCGGCGCAGCAGGCGATCAAGACGTATTCGGTGGAAGAACGGGCGGGCGATGTTTATTTGAAGATTTAAGAGAGTGTGAGAGTGTGAGAATGTGAGAGTGTGAGAGTGTGAGAGCGTCTAAGCCACATTCCCACATTCTCACATTCTCACACTCTCACATTCTCCAATTTACTTGCTCCGCCAGGTCTCCGGATCGAAGCTCGCTTCATCCGGAATGCCGGGCTCACCGATCGGGTCTTCATCACTGCCGGATACGCCGCCGCCAATCACTTCATCGTCGGGTTGCGGCTCGAGGCCGGTGCCGCCGCCCTCCGAATAATCGGCAGGGCCGCCCGGACGTTTCCAGTCGTCTGGTATGTCTTCGGGCGGAAGTTGCCGCTTTTCATCCGCCATCAGTGGACTCCGCCGGTTTGATCGTAAACCTGCCGCACACCCCTGACCTTATCAACGACGCGCAGGATTTCATCGTGTTGGTCGGCAGGTATGCTGCCGGTCAACGTGATTTCGCCGTTCGTTGCGCTGATCTCGAGCCGCCGAATGGAATCGACATGATGGCCGAGCTCGGCGCGCACGCGCTCGACCAGCTGCGGATCCGAAACGACATCATCCTCGACATGCTGGCGCAGTTCGGCGGCCACACCTTGTGCGCGATTGCGCAAGTCCCGGCGCGTGACCTCGAGGTCGCGTCCGGCGTCCCGCAGCGCGCCGGCCGTTTGGTCCGCCAGCATGTGGCGGCGAGCCTTGCCGCGGTGCGGATCCACGAAGTACATGATGGCAGCGCCGAGACCGACGCCCGCGAGCAATGCAATGGTTTCGTTCTTGTGTGTTTCCATGGTCATATTGCCACCTCACCACGCGAGTTGATTCTGTACCATTGTCCGCAAGGAATACGCCCCGAAGCCACAAGGCTCTAGACAGCGTCGCCCGGGCCGCGTAATTCTTCAAATCCACGCAACCGATCATTACCGAGGAGGATATCGTGGTAGAATGGCTTGCCCCCATCGCCCTTTTCTGGACCATGACCGCGCTTTACGTAGGCGGGTTTCCACTGCAAATCGAGGGCGGCACCTTTCGGCAGATTCTCGGGATCGTGATCACTTTCGTGCTGTACCTCGCGGTGTGGTTCGGATTGCGCGCCGTGCTGCGCGGCAGTTTGGGCACCGTCGGCGGCGTGGCGGTCGCCTGCCTGATTGCGACGCTGCTCCTGCCGCTGCTCGTGCGCGGCGCATTCCGGGTCGTCGGCGCTCGCATCACGACGCTGGCCGAGCAACACTGATCTGCGCGCTCATGTCGTGGAGATTTCGCTTTTCATCGTCATCGTATTCCTCGCGCTCGTGGTACTGCGAGGCGTGTTGCTGGCAGTTGGAGCGGCGCTGATCATCCGTCCCGTCGCCGAGTGTCCGGCATGCTTCGGCATGACCTTCGAGCTGCAGCGTCGCTGGCTGCGCCGGATCGCGCCCTGGCTGGAATGGCGGTGGTGTCCTCGCTGCGGCTGGGTTGGACCCGCGAAGCGGATGCGCTGATGCAATTCGAAGAGCGTACCATCGCGGGATTGCGCGTACGGATCGACCGCACGTTGTGCGTCGCGTTCGAGACCTGCATCGACGCGGCGCCCGAGGTCTTTCAATTCGACGCGGAAGGCGTTGTAACGTTTGTCGACGTCGCGCACCACGATGTCACGCGCGCGCGACTGGTCGAAGCGTGCAAAGCCTGTCCCGTCGATGCGTTGACCCTGTTCGATGAGGACGGCTTGGTCTACGGCTCATGATTCCAAGGTGCGAAGCTCAAGTGCCGAAGCTAAGGTGCCGAAGTTTGGTGCCGAGGTTTGTGTCGGTTTCAGGGTGCCGACGCCAAACACGATTTTTGAAGGCGGTTGTGGAATCGGTACCAACAACTTCGGTACGTTTAGATCGTCACCTTTAAGTCGTCACCTTTAAGTCGGCACCAACACTACGGCATTTGAGTATGACGCGGAGATTCAGGACATACAATCAGGTGACGCACGCGACCGGCTCGCAGATCCTCGAGCAGGTCATCGAGCAGCGCGAGCGTCTCGGCGCGCGCCTGGCGAGTGTGCGCGCGATCGTCGCCGTCGCGAGCGGTAAGGGCGGCGTCGGTAAGAGCGCGATCACCGCAAACCTGGCGGCAGCTCTCGCGGCGCGCGGTGCGCGCGTCGGCGCGCTCGATGCCGATCTCAATGGTCCATCGCTCGGACGTATGCTCGGCGTCAGCGGCGCGCATTTGCTCGAAAGCGAGGCCGGCGTGCAACCGGCGATCAGTGCGACCGGCGTCGCCGTCATGTCGATGGATCTGCTGACCCCCGATGAGCTGCCATTGCGCTGGCGCGCGCCGCAAGGTGATGGCTTCATCTGGCGCGGTGTCGCCGAAACCGGCACGCTGCGCGAATTTCTCGCGGATGTCGCGTGGGGCGAGCTGGACTATCTGCTGATCGACATGCCGCCGGGCGCGGATCGCATCGAGCGACTGCTAGATTTGATTCCGGATCCGCAGCAAGTGCTGCTCGTGACGACGCCGGCAGAGATCACGCGCTTCGTGGTCGCGAAATCGGCGCGGCTGCTGCACGATGCCGGCGTGGGCTGCAAGGGGTTGGTCATGAACATGATCGCACATGACGCGGGCGCGCGCGCGCGTGAATCGGGCTTCGATATTTGGGGCGAAATCCCCGTCGATGCCGCACTCGCCACCGCGACCGATCGCGGTATCCCATACGTTGTCGAATCAGGTGACACGACGGCTGCGCGCGCTATCATGCAGTTGGCGGAGCGCGTCGAGCGCGAGCGTGGTGGGCGGAATAGAAAATCGGATTAGAACACCGGATTAGAACACCGGATTAGAACACCGGATTAGAACACCGGATTAGAACACCGGATTAGAACACCGGATTAGAACACCGGATTAGAACACCGGATTAGAACACCGGATTA
>JBQTID010000140.1:0-3304 GCA_052389275.1 Gemmatimonadota bacterium
GCGGTAGTCTTCCGACTGCCGCCTCAGCGCGTCCCGTGCTCTGGCCGCGCGATGTCCGTCGGAGTCCACCATGCGGAAGTTATCTTGTCTGACCATCGTTGCGCTGACAGCCGCCCTGGCTCAGAGCCTTGCCGCACAAGTTATCGATGGGCAACTGCTCGATGAGCAGGCGCGAAAACCTATTGTTGCCGGCTTGATCGTTGTCATTGGTTCCGATAAAAGCGCGGTTCCGGTCGCGGTGCTAACCGATTCAGCGGGGCGCTTTCGCGTGAGCTTGCCTGCTGCGGCGAGCTTCCGAATCGAGGCCTCGCGCATCGGCTATACCGCTTCCACCGTAGAAGCGTTCTCGATCGGCCATGGCGAGACGGTGCGGCTCGAGTTGAGTCTGGCGGTGAATGCGCTGCCTATTAAGCCGTTGACCGTGACCGCGCGTTCCACAACGCGTAACCGCATATTGCAGGCACGGGGTTTTTACGACCGGCAGAAAACCGGTAGAGGCTCGTTTCTGACGCGTGAGCAGATCGCCGCCCGTCAGGCGTACTTCGTTTCGGATCTGTTCCGAACCGTGCGTGGCTTTCGCGTTGTGCCGAATGGCAGAGGAACCGGATCGATTGTCGCCAGCGCCCGCGATACACGCTGCCTGCCCGATGTCTATATTAACGGCGTGAAGACCAGCCGAGTGCTGACTCCAAGCGATGATCCCCTTAACGTGCTTCGGCCGGAACATCTTGAAGGCATTGAAGCTTTTGCCGGAGCAGCCTCGATTCCGCAGGAATACAATCCTCGCGGTACGGCCTGTAGTGTGATCCTGCTGTGGACAGGCGAGCGCTGAGCTTCGACCGCTGCGTAGCTAGCGCGCGAATCTCACACGCACGAACTGGCGCTTGCCGCGGCGCAGGACCAGCTCGCTCTTTACGCTGATGTAGGTGTCGCGACCGCTGACGCGCTCTTCATCCACTGCAATGCCACCCTGCTCAATCAATCGTACCGCTTCACTATTCGAGTTCGCCAGTCCACTCGCCACCAGCAGTCCGACCGCCCAGATCTCGCCATCACGGTGTTTTAGCTGGGCGTTCGACAAATCGAGTGACACCTCGGGAATTTCCTCCGGCAGTGCGTGCTGCCTGAAGAGGCGATCGAAGTGCGCCTCGGCGCGGGCGGCGGCTTCGTCGCCATGATACGTGCGCACGACGATGCGGCCGAGCGCGCGCTTGTCCTGGTACGGATCGCCGCTGCGTTCGGCACCGAGGCCTGCCAGCTCGTACCACTCCTCGAGCAGTGCATCCGGAATCGACATGGTCTTGCCGAACTGCTGCTCGGGCGCTTCGGTGATGCCGATGTAGTTGTTGTACGACTTCGACATCTTCTGCTCGCCATCGGTGCCGCGCAGCAGCGGCATGATCAGGCAGACTTGCGGGTCCTGGCCGTAGCGCTCCTGGAGCGTGCGGCCGACCAGCAGGTTGAATTTCTGGTCGGTGCCTCCCAGCTCCAGGTCGGCGTGGAGGTGCACGGAATCGTACGCCTGCATCAGCGGATACAGGAATTCGTGGATCGAGATTGGCACGCCATCATTGAAGCGCTTCTCGAAATCATCGCGCTCGAGCATGCGCGCTACCGTATAAGACGAGGTGAGCTTGATGATGTCCGGCAGCGTCAGCGGCTCGAGCCAATCGCCATTGTATTCGATGCGAACGCGGTCGATGTCCAGAAGCCTGCCGACCTGGTCGACGTAGGTACGCGCGTTCTCCGCGATCTCTTCGGGCGAAAGCGGTGGGCGCGTCTCGTTGCGGCCGGTGGGATCGCCGATCCGCGCGGTCGCGGAGCCAACCACGAAAATGACCTGATGCCCGAGGTCCTGGAACGTGCGCAGTTTGCGAATCGAGACTGCGTGGCCGATGTGCAGATCCGCGCGTGTCGGATCGAAGCCCTGCTTCACGCGTAGTGGCTCGCCGGCATTAATGCTGCGCTCGAGCTTCCTGACGAGGCCGTCTTCCGGAATGATCTCGACCGCGGCGCGGCGGATTGCATCCATCTGCTCGCTCACCGGTGCGAATTTGGGCATGGGCGGCAAGCTAAGGCTCGGCTGAGGCTGTTAGCAACGTAGCGCGGTTTACATTTGTGGAGGGTGACAACCAGGCGTGACGCCTTCCGTCACGCGAGGGGTCCGGGAGTGTGCTCCCGGACCTTCTCGTTTGTATTCTCACAGCTCGCGCTCTGCACCGTACGCTTCATCGTGTAGTGACACGTCAGTCAAGCGTCAAATATCCAGATCTGACTTGTCAATATTGCACTTGTCGCACAGCGTCCACAGATCTTGAGTAATGGCCAAGCATCTGCCCCATTTAGGTATGGAACTCTTGCCTGCGAGAGGATTACATTGGGTACGTGAAAAAGCTTCGCGCTAATACAGACGATCGAGTGGTGACACTCGAGGAATACGAGCGCTTGCCTGAAGAGCCCGGCTACATCGTGGAAGTGTCCAAGGGCCGCCTGGTGCGCGAGCCGCAGCCGGGCGCACGGCATGGGCGCGTGTCCATGAAAATCGCCCAGGCGCTCCTCGAGTTCGTGCGCGCCCATGAGCTGGGCTCGGTCGAGATGCAAGCCGGCTTCGTCATTGGTCGCGATCCCCTCGTCGTGCGCGGGCCAGATGTCGCTTTCATTGCGCGCAGCCGCTTGCCCGAAACCGTACCGGTCAGCTTCTGGCCATTCGCGCCTGACTTGGCGATCGAGGTTCTGTCCCCGTCGAATACCGCGTCCCAAATCGAGACCAAGGTGCTCGAATACCTGGACGGAGGCAGCCGCATGGTTTGGGTTATCGATCCAGAGACGCGGACTGCGCGGATCTACGCCGGCAACGAAGCGCGCATCGTGCGGGAGAACGATAACCTGGATGGCAGCGCGGTTATTCCCGGCTTCCGCCTACCGCTAAGTTCGGTGCTGATTTAGCGACGCCCCATTCGGTGTAGCGCAATTCTGATTACACCTCCTCGAGCAGCGTATCCGGAATCGACAGAGCCTCAAGCTCACGAGCTCGCAGTTCTCCTCATCAGGGGCGACCAACTCCTCGTGCAGTTTTTCTCCCGGACACAACCCCGTGAAAACGATCTCCTTGCCGGGTCGCGCATCCGGCTATCGAATCGCCCCACCCACGCGTTCACGTTGCCATTGCTGTCATACGCAGGGCTGAGTGACAACAGCGCGTCGTAATTTCGTACCGTCATCTTGCGGTGAAAGTGCTCCCGTGGCGGAATGGGCAGACGCATCTGGTTGTCACCCGGATGAGCCTTTGGGCTCGTGAGGGTTC
>JBQTID010000141.1:0-20936 GCA_052389275.1 Gemmatimonadota bacterium
CGACACCTTCGTCGCCATAGCAAAAACCTGCATTCAGGGGGGAAAAGCGGCTAAAATGGAACTCTCCGGCTGTGCAAATCTATAAAATACAAAGATTTAGGTCAATTTCGCGCACGCTTCTGGTGTACGAAAGGTTCAGCTGGGGGTCATTTCATATATATTTGAACCTCAATCACTTACACCATTACAAGGCACGGACTTCGAAGTGGAAGGGAACAGGCTAATGAGGGCCAACAAGATCATCCGAATCGCGGGCATTTCCGCCATTGCAGCTACGGGTGCGCTGTCGGTCGGCTTTGCGCCGTCCTTTTCGACGACCAAGGACATGGGGCGAGCCAGCGCTTCGCCGAATCCGATGGCGGGTCAAAGGATGTACGTGGATCAGGAGTCGAACGCGCGCCGCCAGGCAGACTCCTGGCGCACCAGGCGCGCTGACGATGCGCGCGCGATCGATATCATCGCGCAGCAGCCGCAGGCTTTCTGGATCAACGAGTGGGCCGGTGATCCGAACCGGGCGGTGAAATCGATCGTCCAGAAGGTCGGCAACGCCTCGGCATTGCCGGTATTGGTCGCATACAACATCCCGAATCGCGACTGCGGTTCTCATTCGGCCGGCGGCGCGAAGAACGCAGCGGCATACCAAAAGTGGATCCGCGGCTTTGCAGCCGGGCTTTCCGGGCGCCGTTCCGTTGTCGTGCTCGAGCCTGATGCGCTCGCAGGCACCAAGTGCTTGAGCGGGGACGCACTCAATGAGCGCTATAACCTGCTACGTGACGCGGTGCAGGTTCTCAAGTCGGCGGGTGCCGCCGTATACATCGACGCCGGTAATCCGAACTGGATCGAAGCGAACGAGATGGGCCGCCGCCTGAACAACGCCGGCATTGCGCAGGCGAGTGGCTTTGCGTTGAACGTGTCGAATTTCTATCGCAACAGCGAGAACATCGCGTACGGTGAGCGTGTGTCACGCGCAGTTGGCGGCAAGCACTTCATCATTGATACGAGCCGCAACGGCAACGGCTCGCCGGGTGGCGAGTGGTGCAATCCGCGCAATCGCGCAATCGGCAGCGCGCCGACCGCAACGACCAATCACCGCCTGGTCGATGCATTCCTCTGGATCAAGCGTCCGGGCGAGTCCGACGGTCAGTGCAACGGCGGCCCGCACGCCGGCAAGTGGTGGGGCGAATACGCGCTGGAGCTCGCGAACCGGCAGCCGGCAGCTCTAGCCGTAAATAACTAAGCGAGGAAATACGCGACCGCCGCAGCCGCAAGCTGCGTTGTGAAGTTGTCGATGCCGTGTGTGCTGAAAGCTTCGACCGTGGCACCGGCCAGGCCACACGCGATACCGATCAGCACGGCATTCTGCGGCGGATGCCCATACACATAGAAGCCGACGATCGCTGCCGCGGAGCCGACCACGAATACCGAGAGACTGCCTTCCATACTTCGACTGACCTGTACGCCGAATAACGAAGGGACACGGTATCGGTGCCGGCCCCAGCGGCTGCCGACCGGCTCGCCGACCGCGTCGCCCCAACCGCAAACCATATAACCGATGTAGGCATAGCGTGCGAAGAACGTGTTGGTCGCAATGCCGCCGAGCATCGTCGTCAGCAATGGCACCACGATGAAGAGCGTCCGGTGCGGCGAATCACTCGGTCGCGCCAGCGCTTCGTAGAAGGGAAAGCCGTCGCCTCGCCAAACTCCGAACAAAACGATCGCGGTCGTCACCAGTCCCAGCACCGTCACGCCCGGCAGTCGCCAGATGAGATGAACGACGGTTGCCGCGGTGAAGATGCCGAAATGGAAAATCTTGCGCGTGTATGCGGTGCGCACATTTCGCACGCAGCGCAGCCAGCCGACCAGCCATGCGCCGGCAACGCCGTATGCCAGGGCAATCGGTGCCACGACCAGAAGTGTTTGAAGCGACGGCAACGATGACAGAAATAGAGGCCACACACTGGAGAGTGTACCCGCACGCGTGCGTGTCAGCAAGCCGAGCGCTAACTTTCAGCGCCATGGAAAATGATACGATCACGGCGATTGCCGGCATGCGCGTCGGACACGCGACGCATCAGCGTGGCGGCACCGGGTGCACGGTTCTGCTCGGGCCGTTTCGCGCTTCATGCGATGTGCGCGGTCTCGCGACCGGCACGCGCGAAATCGACACGCTGGTGCCGACGCATCTGGTTCCGCAGATCGACGCCGTGTTGTTGACGGGCGGCTCCGCGTTTGGACTCGGCGCAGCCGACGGTGTCATGAATTGGATAGCGGAGCACGGTGGTGGCTTCGACGCCGGTGTCGCGCGCGTACCGATCGTGCCGGCGGCGGTGATCTTCGACCTGACCCGCGAGCGCCATGCGCCTGACGCCGCGCTTGGACGTGCCGCCTGCGAAGCCGCGTCGTCTGCGCCAGTGACCGAGGGACGCGTCGGTGCGGGCACGGGCGCCAGCATCGGCAAGCTGCGTGGCGCAGCATACGCGGATGCCGGCGGCGTAGGCTCGTATGCGCTGCGTTCGGCGGAATTCACCGTTGGCGCGCTCGCCGTGGTCAATGCACTCGGCGATGTCATCGATTTCGACGGTCGTATTCTAGCCGGTGCGCGCGACGATCGTGGCAATCACATCGGCACGCTCGAGACGTTGAGCCGAATGCCGGGGGTGTTTGTACCGCCGGCGCCGACCAATACAACCATCGCCGCCGTCGCGACCGATGCGCCGCTCTCACGCAACGCATTGCAAATGCTCGCGCGCGCTGCGTCGTGTGCGATTGTCCGCCGCATTGCGCCGTCGAACACCGTTTTCGATGGCGACGTCGTTTTCACGCTGTCCACGTGCGATCACGTCCGTGACAGCTCGCCTGCCGAGCTGCTCGGACTCGGCGCGGCCGCCCAGCTGGCACTCGAGCACGCGATTATCCGGGCGGTGCGTCGACCCGAGTCGCCGCGATGAAGCGCCTCCTGCTATTCGACATCGACGGCACACTGCTCAGCACCCAAGGTGCCGCGCGGCGCGCATTTCGGCGCGCACTCGAGCAGGTGTACGGCATCACCGGTCCAATCGATGGGCATTCTTTCAGTGGTAAGACCGACCCTCAGATCGCCCGCGAGCTACTGACACTCGCCGGTCTGGCACCCAATCAGATCGATGCCGGCCTGCCGTCGCTCTGGAACGCCTATCTGGCCGGCCTCGAACAGGAAATCGGTGCAACAGAACACCACACTCACGTGTATCCCGGAGTTCGCGAGCTGTTGGACGCGCTCGCCGCGCATGACGACGTCGTGCTGGCATTGCTGACGGGTAATGTCGCGCGTGGTGCCGACCTTAAGCTCATGTCTGCCGGGCTGCGTGAATACTTCGCGTTCGGTGCGTTCGGCTCCGATTGTGAAGACCGGCCCGGCCTGCCGAGCATTGCGGTGGAGCGTGCGCTCTCGGCCACTGGCCGCGCATTTCATGGCTCCGAGGTCGTAGTCATCGGCGATACGCCAAACGACATCCGCTGTGGTGAGGCCCTCGGCGTTGCGACGGTCGGCGTCGCGACCGGCGGTCATGACTCGGAAGAGCTCAGGCGAGTCGGCGCGCATGTCGTGTTCGATGATTTCTCGGATACTGCCGCGGTGTTGCGCGTGCTGGTGCCGAAGGCTTAATTGCGGCTGACCAACGAATTCCACGGAGATTACTTGTGGCGCAGACCAGAAAAGCGAAGCCTGCTTCGAAGCTGAAAAATTTTTATTGGCTGCTCGGCGGCCTCGGCGTATTGGGTGTCGCGGCGATCGCCTGGGCGGTCATGCGTCAAGGCAGCGCGGCACTCGAGCCAGTGGTGGTGGAAGGCGCGGATGATCCACAGGCCCTGGTCGAGAAGGCAAAGGGCGTCCCGATCGGCAAAGACGATGCACCGGTGAAGCTGCTCGTCTTCAGTGACTTTCAGTGCCCGTACTGCGGCACCTTTGCATTGCAGATCGAGCCCGCGCTCGTGACCGAATTCGTCACGCCCGGCAAGCTTCAGATAGTCTACTACGATTTCCCGCTCGGCGGCGCCCACAAGTACTCCTTCCTTGCCTCACGCGCAGCGCGTTGCGCAGGCGATCAGAACAAGTTCTGGGAGTATCACAACATTCTGTTCGCGCGTCAGCCTGACTGGTCGTTCGACGAGAACCCGCCGATCGGTAAGCTGCTCGATCTCGGCGCGGAAGTCGGTGTCGATCGCGATCTGCTCGAGTCCTGCGTACGCAGCGACAAACATCAGGATGTCGTGTCCGCAAACCGGCTGCTCGGTGACCGCCTACTGGTTAATGCCACACCAACGCTGTTCCTGAACGGCCGCAAAGTTCCGTCGGACATGGGGCTCGAAATCGCGGGCCTGCGCAACCTGATCAACAGCGCCGCCGGCACGCAGTGATCGAAGAAACGGAGCTCGCAGCGCCGCCGCTCAACCGCATGATCATCGCAGTGCTGGCGCTGGTCGGTGTGTTGATGTCGGCGTATTTGACTCTGCACAAATTCGGGGTGATCGGCACGCTGGCATGCGGAACCGGTTCCTGCGAGACCGTGCAGGCGTCGCCGTGGGCGGTTTTCATGGGCGTACCGGTGCCGGTGCTCGGTCTGGTAGGCTACGCGCTGTTGTTAGCGGTAGCTTTAGTGGGCTTGTACCCGGGACGCAGCAAAGCGGTACCGATTCTGTTGCTCGTACTCGCGACCGGCGCGTTCGGCTTCACGTTGTATCTCACCTACCTCGAAGCCTTCGTCATTAATGCCTGGTGTCGCTGGTGCATAGTTTCGGCCGCGCTGGTGACGCTGGTCTGGCTCTGTGCGCTTGCCGAATTGCCTGCGCTCCTGCGAAGACAACCATAGCTATTTAGCGGGTGCGGCCGCTTTCTTGATGGCCGCATCGAGAATCTCCTGCCATTCGTCAAACGTCCGCAGGCCGGCGAAGATCGGTTCGTTGTTGACGACGAACGCAGGTGTGCCGGTAATACCGGCGCCGGTTGCATTCAAAATGTCGCGCACCAACAGCACCGCCATGCGGTCGTCTGCCACACACGCATCGTATTCTGCCGCTGGCACGCCCAGCGTTTTGGCGTAACCGGCAAACACAGCAGCCGCGTTGGTGGCACCGGTCCACTCGGATTGTGCAGCGAACAGCTGGTCATGCACGGGCCAGAATTTGTTATCGACGCCGGCGGCGCACATGGCCGACTCTGCCGCTGCCCACGCATGCGCATGGTTCGGCAGCGGAAAGTTGACGAAGACCCATTTCGCCTTGCCGGTCTTGACGTACGCGCTGTCGATGCGCGGAAACACTTCCCGAGAAAAACGCGCGCAGAACGGGCATTGAAAATCCGCGATCTCGTAAACGGTGACCGTGGCGCTCGGCGCTCCCTTCGCGCGCGCGGCAGCGGCGCGCTCGACGCTGTTCGGTGCCTGCGCGGCGGCAGGCACGGCTGCCAGCAATACGAACAGCAAAACTCGTGTGACTTTCATAACCCTTCCCGTACTCGGGTAATCGGCCACTCATTAACGATTGCCGGCGGCCACCTGCTGCTGCGCCAGGCTTCCATAAGCCACTCCGCCTCACCGCGCGCGGCGGCAGCGGTCTCGCTGCTGATCCAGCCGCGCTTCACGGCCACCTCCAGCTCGTCCTCATCCAGCAGCCGCGGTGCTCCGCCAGCAGGGACCCAAACATCAATGAACAGATCGGTTGCGCTCCACTCGAGCCGCGTATGCATTTCAACCGGCTGCATGATGTTGGCATAAAGCCCGGTGAACTCACCACGCGCCGTATGGAACCGGCCAATGTCGTGCATGCGATCGGGGAACGTAAACCACACCGCCGGCGCGCCTGGCTCGAGTGCGACCGTTCCATCGATGAGCATCGGCCGCGCCAGCGGGGTCTCGGCGAGGTAGGTGACGAGCACAGCATCGTCTTCATAGATGAGGTCCTGCACGAAAAGATCCGTCCGATCAGGCGGCCGATGATAACTCAGCCTGATTTGTTCGGTCACGGTGTGTAGAATGTCTCGTTCGCGCGCGCCTTCGCGCGTAACAACGGAGCGACCTCGAAACGCGGACCGAGATCGTGCGCAAGCCGGTCGAGTGTGTCCGCAATGCGCGCGCTGCCGACCGTGTCCGCGTATTTCAGAAGCCCGCCGCGAAAGGGCGGAAAGCCGGTGCCGAAAATCATACCGACATCCACGTCGCCGGGGCTGGCGGCAACACCATCCTCCAAAATGCGTGCGGCTTCGTTGACCATGACCAGGACACAGCGATCCTGGATTTCCGTGCGGCTCGCGTCCTTGCCGCGCCTGGCCGATGCGAGCTCCGCATACACCGCCTCGTCGACGCCGCCTGGTTTGCCGTTCTCGTATTTGTAGAAGCCGATGCCGCCTTTCTTGCCCAGGCGTTTCGTGCGCTCGAGCGCTTGCATGGGCGGCGCGGGGCGCATGCGTTCGCCGAATGCCTCGAACATGACCTGCGCGGCGTGTCGCGCGATGTCGAGACCAACTTCATCGAGTAACCGAAACGGTCCCATCGGCATGCCAAAGTCGAGCAGCGCACTATCCACAGCTTCGATAGCGACGCCTTCCGAGAGCAGCCAGCCTGCTTCGTTGAGGTACGGCGCGAGAATGCGGTTGACCAGAAAGCCGGCGCCATCGTTAACGAGCACTGGCGTCTTTTCGAGCTTGCGCGCCACCGCAAAAACGGTTGCGACCGCTGCGTCGTTGGTCTGCGCGCCGCGAATAATCTCGACCAACGGCATGCGATCCACCGGGTTGAAGAAGTGCATGCCCGCGAACAGCGCCGGGTTGCGCAGCTCGCTCTGCATCTCGGAGATCGAGAGGGAAGATGTATTCGACGTGAGCACGCCACCATTCATGCGCGCTTCCGCCTCACCCAGCACCGTCTGCTTCACGTCCATGCGTTCGATGACGGCTTCGATCACGAGATCCGCCGAGCCAAAACCCGAGTAGTCCAGTGTCGGCGAGATGCGCTGCATCATTTTGCGGGCTGCGCGCTTCTCCAGCCGCCGGCGTTTTACCGCCTTGTCGAAAGCTTCCTGCGCGTGCCGCAATCCGAGCGCGATCGCGTCCGGCTTGATGTCCTTCATGCGCACAAGGAAACCGCGGTAGGCGGCAAGCTGAGCGATGCCGCCGCCCATGACGCCGGCGCCGAGTACCGCAATCTGGTGTACTGGCCGGGGGGCGGCTGCCACCGGCGGTTTCCTGGCGGTTTCGCCCAACCTGAAAACATGGATCAGGTTTTTGGAAACGTCCGTGACGATCAGATCGCCGAGTGCGCGCGCCTCCAGCTTCAGCGCGTCGTCAATGCTCGACGAAAGGAGCGCCGGCATGATGTCGAGAACGCGCAACGGCGCAGGATAATTGCCACGCGTTTCCTTTATGACCTGCTTGCGCGCCTGCATCAATACGAGTGCGCGACCAGCACGGCTGTCCAATGCGCGGGCAGTCAACGCGCGCTTTCTTCGCTTCGGCTGCGCGCCACCCGCGAGCGCACGCGCCATCGTGCGTGCGCGATCATACAGGGCCGGTGCCGGCACCCGTTCATCCACGAGGCCAATGCGTTCGGCCTGCTTCGCATCGACCGGCTTCCCTGTCAGAATCATCGGCAGTGCGGCAGTCAGGCCGATAAGGCGTGGCAGGCGGGTCGTGCCGCCGAAACCGGGCAGGATTCCCAGCTGTACTTCCGGTAAACCGATCTTTGTCTCTTTGCGATCGCTCGCGAGCCGATACCTGCAAGCAAGAATCAGTTCTGTGCCACCGCCGAGGCATATGCCATCGACCGCTGCAAGCGTAGGCACCGAAAGCCGTGCGATGCGCGCAAAGATGCCTTGACCCATGGCCGCCTTTGCAGCGCCGTCAGCTGGATCGGTAATGGCCGCGATCTCATCTATGTCGGCGCCGGCAATGAAGCTGTCTTCTTTGCCACTTCGAAAGATCAGCGCATTGATGCGGCCGGCAGACGCGTTCTGTTCGACAGCGCCGATCAGCTCGTTCAAGCGCTGCATGACCGGCGTCGAAAGTACATTGAGCTTGCCCGGCGTATCGATCACCAGCCACGCCACACCGTCAGTTTCGATGCTGAGGCTTACCATGAGGGAGCAAGCTATTCGGAAATTACGAAAAGAAAAAGCGCCCGGAGGCGCTTTTCAGTCGGCGATAACCGTATGGTCGAAGAAGAATCTGCGCGGGTTCGTCGGTCGCCCATTTACGAGCACCTCGTAGTGCAGATGCGGACCGACCGCCAGGCCCGTCTGGCCGACCAGCGCGATCCGCTCGCCCCGCTCTACCATCTCTCCGTTGCGCACCAGCGTTCGTGATGCGTGCGCGTAACGGGTGGTCACGCCATAACCATGATCGATTTCCACCAGATAACCGTAGTCGCCTTCGAAGCCAACCTTCGTCACGCGGCCGTTCGCCGCGGCCACGATCGGCGTGCCGGTGGGCGCCGTAATGTCCACGCCATGATGCGGACGTGGTCGGTGGAATAACGGATGCATGCGGCTTCGTGAGAACGCGCTGGTCAGATAACCTTCGGTTGGAATGATCGACGGCGTCGCCAACAACTTCTCGTGCTTGGTCTCGAGCGTTTCCGTTGCTTCACGCCAGCTGAACGACAACAAACGCGCACGACGCAGCAATTCACTTATCTCGCTCAGTGCCGCGGTTGACCGCTCACCACCCGGCCCGCCAATACCGACGCGCTGCACATCCACCGAAAGCGGTTCCAACACCGCGACCAGCCTGAACTGTATATCCTGTTGTGCGAGATTGTCGATATCAGCGTCCAGCGAACTGACCTGCGTGCGGATATTCCTGATTTCAGCTTCGAGAGTTTGATTCTTCTGCTGAAGCTCCGCGGTAGCCTTCGGCGCGCGTTGCTTGATGATCAGCGTCGTGGTAAAAGAGCTGAGGGCGGATACTGCGACCAGCATGATGGCGAGGCCCAGACGCACCACTTCGCGCGAGAAGCGATACTGCCGCACATTCGATTCGCTGTCCGACACGAGCAGTAACGTCCACTGCCGTCGACCCATAGCAATTCCTCACGACGGAAAATTACGCAGATGATGCTGATTATTGGGGAGACGCTTGAGACTGACCCAAGCCAGATTAGCCCCCGGATTGGTAGCCTGTCAAGATTTGTGGGCGTTGGACGTTGAGGCACTTCATTTTTTTCACGCGGAGACGCGTGAAATAATGTCGCTCAGGGGGTCACGCCGGCCGCGGAAACAACACTTCACCGCGAGTGACTCGATTACCGGCAAGATCGAGGTGCGCGACGTCGTCGAGCTTTGCCACGCGCTCCAAGCCGAGTCTTCCAGCCAGATCCATCATCCTGGAAGGGGCGAATGGCTCGAGCATTGTGCAAAGCGCCGCGACGGCTCGCGCAAGCGCGCCGAGCACTGCATCCAGCTTCGCAGCCGACGCCGGATCTTTCGCGAGCGTCCATGGCGCCGATGCTTCGATGAAACCGTTCGCCGCGGAGCTGAGCTCCATTGCGGTTGCTGCGCCATGGTGCAGCAGATTCTCATCCATTGCGCTCCGGTAGCGCACCAGTGCCGCCGCAATGCTTTCGTCGAGCCCGGTCGCACCTGCGTGCGGCACAATGCCGCCGCGATATCGTTCGATCATCGAGATCGAGCGGTTCGCGAGATTGCCGAAATTGTTCGCGAGGTCGGCGGTGTAGCGCTCGTCGAAACGCTCTAGTGACCATTCGCCGTCGCCGTTCCACGGCACATCCTTCAACAGGAAATAGCGCAGCGCATCCGCACCGTGCCGCGCGATCACGTCATCCAGATCGACACGCACATCTCCCGATTTCGAAAGCTTCGCGCCCGTGAATGTGATGAAGCCGTGGCCCCAAACACTGCGCGGTAATGCCACATCCGCACTCATGAGCATCGCCGGCCAATAAATGCAGTGGAAGCGCGTAATGTCTTTGCCGATAACGTGCCATTCAGCGGGCCAGTACTCGAGGTAGCGATCGTCGGGAAAGCCGATCGCGGAGATGTAGTTCGTGAGAGCGTCGATCCAGACATACACGGTAGTGCCGGGCTCGTCCGGCCAGGGGATGCCCCACGGCAGATTCGCGCGCGAAACCGAAATGTCCTCGAGCCCGCCCTCGATCACGTTCCGGATTTCATTGCGTCGGATTTCCGGCTGAACGAATTCCGGCCGTTCCTCGAGCAGCGCGAGCAAACGGTCCTGATAGCGCGACAGCCTGAAGAACCAGTTTTCTTCTTCGCTCCAGATGATGTCGCGGGTCGGGTGCAGCGGGCAGCGCAGTACGCCCGCATCGTCCCTGACCAGCTCGTCCTCGCGCTTGAACGCCTCGCAGCCAACGCAGTAGTTGCCGGCGTACTTCGACTTGTAGAGATCGCCGGCCGTCGCCATACGGCGGATCATCTCCGCTACGGCAATGCGATGACGAGGCTCGGTAGTCCGAATGAAGTCGTTGTAGCTAATGCCGAGCCGCTGCCACGTGTCACGGAACGAATCCGCGATTCGGTCGACCCACTCCTGCGGCGTAATTCCTTCGGCGTACGCACTCTGAAGAACTTTCAGCCCATGCTCGTCGAGACCGACCAGCAAATGGACGTCCTCGCCTTTCAGGCGATGGTAACGCGCCATGGCATCCGCACCGATTTTCTCGATCGCATGACCGATGTGCGGGTTACCATTGGCGTAGTCGATTGCGCAGGTGATGAAATACTTGCGGGGATTTTGAGTCATCTCGGGCTTGCTGATGCCGATCCGCCTTCCGACACATTGGCGACTTCATCCTTCAACAGGGACAGCTCGACCGTTCTGCGGTTGCCCTCCTCATCCTTGAGCTGCACGCGCTCGCGCCAGATATCGACACTGATGACCTTTTCGCGTCCGTGGGTCGTGACCAGAGTTTTGCCCTCGCGCGGGAAGCGCTTGCGCGCCTGCACGTACGACTCGTGTTCATACGTCAGGCAGCACATTAACCGGCCGCAGCAGCCTGAGATTTGGGCCGGATTCAAGGACAGACGTTGGTCCTTCGCGAGCTGAAGGCTGACCGGCTTGAGCTCGCGCAACCAGGTCGAGCAGCAAAGCTCACGGCCGCAGCGGCCGACGCCACCGAGCAGGGCCGCCTCGTCACGCACGCCGATCTGTTTGAGCTCGATGCGCGTATGGAACGTGCGCGCCAGGTCGCGCACCAGCTCGCGAAAATCGACACGCCGCTCGGCCGTGAAATACAGAGTGAGCTTGTTGCGGTCGAACTGCCACTCCGCCTCGCTGACTTTCATCTTGAGACCGTATTGAAGCACTTTTTCGCGCGTGATGCGGCGCACGCGCGGCTCATCGACCCGCAGCGCAACCGCGCGCTCGACCTCTGCGGGCTGCGCAGGGCGCATGATGCGCAGCGTCGGCGCGGGCGCCGCGCAACCGGTTGAACAGCCCGAACATTTGCGTTCGGCAACCGCGCCGTGCGCCGTCACGCGGCCGAGATCTTCGCCGCGATCGGCTTCTACGATGACGTACTGGCTCAGCTCGATGACATCATCTTCGGCCGAGTAGTATTCGCGCCGGTTGCCTTTGAAGGTTACTTCGAGAATTCGCATATCATGCAGAAGAATGTGTGAAATGTGAGAGTGTGAGAGTATGGGAATCAATCCCGTCTCACATTCTCACACTCCCACAATCTCACACTCCCTGTTGAATCTCTCGCCACTCGCCCATACCCAAATACTTTTCCCAACGCTTCCGCAGCAGATCTGCCGCCGCCACACTGGTCAGGTCCATCAGATGACGGACCAATCCTTCGCGCAATATTTCCGCGGTGGTCTGGGGATCGCTGTGCGCGCCGCCGAACGGTTCGGGCAGCACCTCGTCGATTACGCCCAGCTCGCTCAGATCCGCCGCCGTCATCTTCATCGCTTCGGCGGCCTTTTCCTTTGCGGACGCCGTCTTCCAGAGAATCGCCGCGCAGCCTTCAGGCGTGATGACACTGTACACCGCGTTCTCGAGCATGAGCACGCGGTCGGTCACACCCAGCGCGAGCGCGCCACCGCTGCCGCCCTCGCCGATGACCACCGCAATGGTCGGCACGCGCAGTCGCGCCATCTCCCGCAGATTGCGCGCGATCGCTTCGGCCTGGCCGCGTTCTTCCGCGCCAATGCCCGGATATGCGCCCGGTGTGTCGATCAGCGTGATGACCGGGTGCGAGAACTTCTCCGCCAGCTGCATTAGCCGCAGTGCCTTGCGGTACCCTTCCGGGTGCGCCATGCCGAAGTTGCGCCGCAGATTCTCCTTCATGTCGCGCCCCTTCTGATGGCCAATGACCATGACGGTACGGCCGTCCAGGCGCGCCCAGCCGCCGATGATCGCTTCATCGTCACGGAACTGACGATCACCGTGCAGCTCGACAAAATCCGTAAACGCCAGCGCGACGTAGTCGGCCGTGTAAGGCCGCTTCGGGTGGCGCGCCAGCTGAACGCGCTCCATGGAAGTGAGATTCCGGTACGTCTCTTCGCGCATGCGTGCGAGCTTTTGTTCCAGAACCTGCACTTCCGCTTTCACGTCGAGACCGTGCTCGTGCGCGAGTTTTTGTAGCGATGCGATCTGTTGTTCCAACTCTCTGACTGCCTTCTCGTTCGCCATTACACTCCGCCGTTACGAACCGCCGTCACGAACCGCCGTCACGAACCGCCTCACGCTTTGACGAGACGGATGCCGTCGGCGCCGAACAATCGTCGCAGGTCCGCGATAAGCTCATCGGAAAGATCCACCAGGTACTGCTTCGAGCGCATGCGCGCGCCATTCTCCGGGTTGCCGGTGCCATCGCCATTCACCCAGCGAACGAAGACCGGACCGCTGCCGGGATGGCGGCCGAATGCCGCCGCCGCTGCCTTCAGGGCGTCGCCTTCGAGCCGGGACGAAAGTCGCAACTCCACGCCCACCTGTCCACTCGCGCGCAACGAACCGAGCGAGACCGCGCTGTCCAGGAATATCGGTGGATCTTCCTCATCGCGGTCGCGATCAGACACTTGCCCCCGGATCAGGACCGGCGCGTCCTGGGCCAGAATATCCGCATACTGGTCCCATGCATCACCAAAAGCGAGCACCGATACAGTTCCAAAAAAGTCTTCGACGGTGATGCGGCCCCACTCGGCGCCGTTCTTCTTCGAGATCTGGCGTGCGACCGACGTTACTACGCAAGGCAGCTCGATTCTCTGACCCTTGAACTGCTTCAGGATGCCCGTGTGCGCGCGATCGAACATACGCACCTCATCCCGGTACTTCTCGAGCGGGTGACCGCTGATGAAGAAGCCGAGCACTTCCTTCTCGCGCGTGAGCCGTTCGGATTCGGACCAGCGCGGCACATCGGGGAGCGCCGGTTCCGGGCGCTCCCCCCCACTCCCACTCCCACTCCCACGCCCATCGGCCGCGTCGCCGAACAAATTGCCCTGGCCGGAATCACGCTCTTCTGCGCGGATCTGCGCTTCACGCACCGCGATCTCCAGTCCCGCCATGAGCTGCGAGCGATGCCCGAACTTGTCCAGCGCACCGGCCTGAATCAGTGATTCGAGCACGCGCTTGCCAACCACGCGCAGATCGACGCGATCCACGAGATCGAACAGCGACAGGAACGCGCCCTTGCGGCGCTGCTCGAGAATCGAATTCACCGCTGCTTCGCCCACGCCACGCAATGCGCCCAGCCCAAAACGAATTTCGGTGTCGGAGACCGGCGTGAACTTCCACTCCGATTCGTTGCTGTCCGGCGCCAGCACCTGTAGCCCCTGCGGCAGTCCGGCGATGTAACGCTGAAGCTCCCGGCATTCAGCGATGTAATGCACCACGTCGTCGGTCCTGTCTGCCACCGATGACAACAACGCCGCCATGAATTCGGCGGGGTAGTGCCGTTTGAGCCACGCGGTTTGGTAGCTGAGCAGCGCGTAGGCAACGCTGTGTGATCGATTGAAACCGTAGCGGCCGAATGTGACTACCTGGTCCGCGATTTCGTTTGCGCTGCGCGGTTCGACGCCGTTCGCGATTGCCCTGGTGACGAACTTGTCGACTTCCTGCTTCAGCAGCACTTCATCTTTCTTGCCGACCGCTTTGCGCAGCACATCGGCCTCAGCGAGTGTGAAACCCGCGAGCACCTGCGCCATGCGCATCACCTGCTCCTGGTAGGTGATGACGCCGTAGGTCGAGTCGAGCACGTCTTTGAGCAGCGGATGCGGATAGCGAACTTTCTCGCGCCCCAGCTTACGGCGGATGTAGACGTCGGTCATGCCGCTGTCGAGCGGGCCGGGCCGGATCAATGCGTTGGTCGCAACCAGATCCTCGAAGCGATCGGCGCGCATCGAGCGCAGCTTGTCGGTGGCGAGCGATGATTCGAACTGGAAGACGCCGGTCGTGCCGCCGCGCGCGAGCATGTCGTAAACCGGGCCATCATCCAACGGCACGATTTCGATGCCGGCGTAATCGATGCCGGTAACCGGATGCCGCAGCGCGCCATGACGACGTCGAATCCATTCAACCGCGTCGTGAATGACCGTCAGGGTTTTCAGGCCGAGGAAGTCCATCTTGAGCATCCCGGCCTGCTCGAGCGCGTTCATGTCCCACTGCGTGACGATGACGACGTCATCGTCACCCCCCGCCCCCGCCCGTGCCCCGGCTCCCGAGCCACGGGTCGGCTGCGTACAGACCGGCACGTATTCCTGCAGCGGTCCGGGCGCGATGACGACGCCCGCCGCGTGCACGCTCGCATGACGCGACAAACCCTCGAGCACCTGCGCGTAATCGAGCAGCTTGCGGGTGCGCTCATCGCTCTGGTACAGCGCGCGCACCTCGGGCAGCTTTTCGATCGCTTCCGCAACCGTCAGCGAATAGTTCGGCGCGTTCGGCACCAGCTTCGCGAGCTTGTCGGTTTCGGCGGGCTCGAAGCCGAGCACGCGTCCCACGTCGCGAATCACCGCGCGCGATTTCATGGTGCCGAACGTTATGATCTGGCCGACGCTGTCCTTGCCGTACTTTTCGCGCACGTACTCGATGACCTCGCCGCGCCGCTCGTAGCAGAAGTCGACGTCGATATCCGGCATCGACACGCGGTCGGGATTCAGGAATCGCTCGAACAGCAGATCGAAGGCAAGCGGATCGACATCGGTAATGCCCAGCACGTAGGCGACCAGCGAGCCGGCAGCCGATCCACGCCCCGGACCGACCGGAATACCGCGGTCCTTTGCCCAATTGATGAAGTCCTGCGTGATCAGCATGTAACCCGCGTAATCGGCTTTTGGATTGCTCATTACGCCGAGCTCGTAATCCAGCCGCGCCGCGATGTCTTGCGGCAGAGGCTCGCCGTAGCGCTTCTGCGCGCGCTCGTACGTCAGCTGGCGCAGCAGGCTGCGCTCGTCGCTGACGCCTTCAGGCAGCGGGAAGGAGGGCACATGATACTGATGCTGCCACGCGACGTTCACCTGATCGGCAATGTCGAGCGTGTTGGTCAGCAGGTCCGGCCGGCCAGGAAAGCGCGCCGCGATCTCGTCGGCCGACTTGAAGTACAGACCCTTGTCGTACTTCATCCGGTTCTGGTCGGCGTGGTCTTTGCCCAGGCCAATGCAGAGCAGCACGTCGTGCGCATCATGATCGCCGGAGCGCAGGAAATGCGCATCGTTGGTGGCGACGGCCGGCACGCCGATTTCGGCGGCGAGCTTCAACACCTGCTCGTTGAGCCGGGCCTGACCGGGCGAGTCGTGCGCCTGCACCTCGAGGTAATAGCGGTCCTTGAACACGTCCGCGTACCAGGCCGCAGCCGCGCGCGCCGCCGCCCAGTTGTCAGCCAGCAAATGGGTCGCGATTTCGCCGGCCATGCAGGCGGACGAAACGATCACACCCTCGGAATATTTCGCCAGCACCTCGCGATCAATGCGTGGCCGTCGATAAAATCCTTCCAGATAGCCAATGGATGTGAGCCGAATCAGGTTGCGGTAGCCGACCTCATCGCGCGCCAGCAGCACCAGATGGTAGTAATCGCGATCGCGATCTCTGGCCTTTAGTCGGCGATCGGTCGGCGCGACGTACGCTTCCAGCCCGAGGATCGGCTTCAGATTGTGCTTTTTCGCAAGCTCCTGAAACGAAAAAGAGCCGAACATGCAGCCGTGATCGGTCAGCGCGAGCGCGGGCATGCCGAGGTCGATCGTGCGACGGATCAGATCAGCGATGCGATTGGCGCCGTCGAGCAGCGAGTATTCGCTGTGGGTATGAAGATGAACGAAAGACATCCGGATAAGACGCTATATTGTCGGAGTTTGAGTAAGCAAAAAGGTACTTGTGCCGGCACGGCAGGGCAACGATTGACAGACCGGAAAAACATGATTCCAAGCGCTTTCGAGCAGATCGCTGCCTGGCGTGAAGAGCGCGCCCGCCACGGCCACGAGCTGATAGCGCTCGCCTTCGATTGCACGATCGCCCCGATCGTGCAACGGCCGCAGGAGGCGTACATGCTGGCTGGTGCGCGCGCCGCAATCGAACGGCTGTTGAAGCGGCCGGACACCGACATCGCGCTGATCAGTGGCCGTTCACTCGACGATCTGCGCGCACGCGCTGCCCTGGATGGGGTGTATTACTCCGGCAACCACGGCCTGCAGATCGATGGGCCCGGCGTCCACGAAACGCGCGCGGACGCCAAGCAGTTGATCCCGCGCGTCGAGGATGTTGCAAAGCAATTGCACGAACGGCTCGCCGGGATTGCCGGTGTCTACATCGAGGACAAAACCCTCAGCTTGAGCGTGCACTCACGTATGGTGGAGGACGACGCGGTGCGCGAGCGCATCCATGCCATTGTCGAGAGCACTGTGAACGGCGGTCCGCCGGGGTTGAGACTCACGTATGGCAAACGCATCGTCGAAGTACGGCCGAATGTCGAGTGGCACAAAGGCAAGGCTACACTGTTCCTGATCGACAGCATCGAACAGGCGCGGCGCTGCGCTCTTTTTCCCGTTTTTGTGGGCGACGACGTGACTGACGAGGATGCATTCGCCGCCTTGGGTGATCGGGGCGTCGGCGTGGTGGTGGCCGATCACCCGCCGGCTCACACCGCCGCTCGCGCGTGGGTGCGGTCGCCGGAGGAAGTGGTCAGTTTGTTGGAGGCGTTCGCGTGGTGAAAAAGTTGCTCTTGGGTTGTATGATGTTGAGCGCGTGCGCGTCGGTTCGCGGTACGAGTGCGCCCGGCGCGCCGGCAGAAGCGGCGCGCCATCGTGCGGCGCTGGCATTGATCGCCGTGTCGAACGGTACGACCACACCGCTCACGATCGCATACCGCAGCGCCACGCCGCCGATCCAGGAGGTCGTTATTGGGCAAGTGGCCGGCGGACAACGCCTCCGTCTTGCGCCGGTGCCGGCCGGCGAGCCGATTGTGTTGATCGCAAGGCGCGAAGACGGCGCGGAACTATCATTGCGGCCGCGCTCGTTTCGACTGGACGCAGAATGGACATGGGAAATACCGCACAACGCGATATTCACGATGCCGGAGCCGGCAAGATGAATCGCCGGAATCCAAACGAGTGCGTCGGACCGAGCTGCGTCTTCGAGCCCTTGCACGATCACGCGCACCCTCACACACTCACACCATCTCACTCGCACACCGCCGGGCACGATCACTCGCACGATACAAGCAAGAGGCGGCTGACCGTCGTCCTGACGATCACGGCTGTCTTCATGGTGCTGGAGCTGATCGGCGGTATTCTATCGAATTCTCTGGCGTTGATCGCCGACTCTGCGCACATGCTGACCGACGTCGGCGCGCTCGGGCTCTCGCTCTTCGTGCTCTGGCTCTCGCGCCGGCCGGCGCGGCCGGAGAAAACGTACGGCTATCTGCGACTCGAGATCCTGGCGGCGCTGATCAACGGCGTCGCACTCGTCATTATCTCCGGGCTGATCTTCTGGCAGGCTTACGAGCGCCTGCTCGCGCCCGAGCCTGTCGAAGGCGGGCTGATGCTCGCGGTCGCCGCGGCCGGATTGCTGGTGAACGTTTTTGCTGCCTGGCTGCTGCACGCCTCCGCAAGTCATAGTCTCAATGTGCGCGGTGCCTATCTGCACGTAATCGGCGACTTGATAGGCTCCGTCGGGGCTATGGTCGCGGCACTCATCATCATTACGACCGGCCTGACGATCGCCGATCCGGTGACTTCCGTACTGGTTGCTTTGTTGATTCTCTTCGGTGCCTGGAAATTGGTGCGCGAGTCGGTCGATGTGCTGCTCGAGGCCGTGCCCGCGCACATTGACCTCAGTCAGGTACGCAACGCGATTGACGAAATTCCCGGCGTCGATGATGTGCACGACTTGCACGTATGGACGGTAACCAGCGGATTCCTGGCGATGAGCGGGCACGCGGTGGTGCAGGACCCGCAACACAATCAGCGTGTGCTGCATGAGATCCATCGCTCCATGCGCGAGAACTTCGGTATCGAGCACGTTACGGTGCAGCTGGAGCGGCGCGGTGCCTAGCCGGGCCGCTGCAAAAGGTGCCGCCGTTAATGGTGACGCTTTCGGCGGTGACGGCGTAATAGCTTCGCTGTTAATTGTGCCGATTTGAATACCGCTATGAAGTGGCAATAACACCCGTCACCATTAAATTCATCACCTGAACACCGTCACGATTACACCGTCACCTCTCCGCCGTGACCGCACAATCGAGTCCGCGACGCCTCGACTCTGCAGCAAGAACACGATAGACGGACTCGAGAAGAAAGCCGGGCGCCTCGATGGCCATATGGGCACGGGAATAGCAGCCAGAACTTGAACGGATCGGCTCATGGCGGGTACTTTATACGGCTATGATCAGAAATATCGCTATTATTGCGCACGTCGACCACGGCAAGACCACACTCGTCGACAAGATGCTTCGCCAGGCCGGCGCCTTTCGTGAGAACCAGGCCGTCGAAGAGCGCGTCATGGATTCCAACCCGCTGGAAAAAGAGCGCGGCATCACGATCCTCGCCAAGAACACATCGGTTCGCTGGAAGCACGCCAAGATCAACATTGTAGACACGCCTGGTCACGCGGATTTCGGCGGCGAGGTCGAGCGCATCCTGCGCATGGTGGATGGCGTGCTGCTGCTGGTCGATGCGTTCGACGGTCCCATGCCGCAAACCCGCTTCGTCACGCGCAAGGCACTCGCGCTCGGGCTTCAGCCGATCGTGGTCATCAACAAAATCGACCGTGAAGGTGCCGATCCGGTGCGCGTTCACGATGAAGTGCTCGAATTGTTCATGGAGCTGGAGGCCGACGACGCCCAGCTCGATGCGTCGTTCGTCTATGCATCGGCACGCGATGGCTACGCAATCACGGAGCTGACCGAAAAGCGCAAGGATCTTTCATCGCTGTTCGATCTCATCATCGATCGCGTTCCGCCGCCGCCGGGAAATACAGAGGCGCCGTTCCAGATGCTGGTCTCGACACTCGATCACTCGCCGTATCTCGGCCGCATGGCGGTCGGTCGCGTCGAGCGCGGCAGCATTGCGGTCGGTAATCCGGTCATGCTGCTAGCGCCGCGCGCAGACATAACCGGCGCGTTTGAGCAACTGCCCGCAGACAAGCAGGGCAAGGTCGCGAAGCTCTTCACATTCGAGGGACTCCAGAAAATCGAAACTGTCGAAGTCAGCGCCGGCGACATCGTTGCACTCGCGGGCATCGAAGAAGTCGAAATCGGCGCGACGCTGGTAGATCCGACCAGACCCGAGCCCCTCGCCGGCATCACGGTGGAAGAACCGACGATTTCGGTTGACGTCGTCGTCAATCAGTCGCCCTTTGCCGGCCGCGACGGCAAATACGTCACCAGCCGGCAGCTGCGCGAGCGGCTCTACCGGGAGCTGGAGCGCAATGTTGCGCTCAAGGTGGAAGATACCGAGTCCACCGACACCTTCACTGTGTCGGGCCGCGGCGAGTTGCACCTCGGCATTGTGATGGAGACGATGCGGCGCGAAGGCTACGAGTTCGCGGTGTCACGACCTCGCATTATTACCAGGAAGGGGCCGTACGGCGAAACACTCGAGCCGTTCGAGGAAGTGCTGATCGACGTGCCCGAAACCTATGTCGGCGTCGTAATTCAGAAGCTGGGAACCCGGCGTGGCCAAATGCTCGAGATGCGCAACAGCGGCCGCAGTGATGGCTCGGGCGGACTCGTGCGCATCGTCTACAGGGTGCCGGCGCGCGGACTCTTCGGCTACCGCAGCGAATTTCTGACCGACACGCGTGGCGAGGGCGTGTTACATCACCGCTTCTCCGGCTATGCGCCGTGGGCCGGCGAGATCGGGACACGCGAGCGTGGTGTCATGGTCTCGATGGCGGAAGGGCAAAGCGTCGCATTCGCACTCTGGAATCTCCAGGAACGCGGCAAGCTGTTCATTGGCCCAGGCGTCGATGTCTATGAGGGCATGATCGTCGGCGAGGTCGCGCGCTCCGGCGACCTCGAGGTCAACGTCATGAAGGGTAAGAAGCTCACGAATATTCGCGCAGCAGGCGCTGATGACAGTATCCAGCTCGAGCCGCCGCGTCTGCTCACGCTCGAAGCTGCGCTCGAATTCATCGCCGACGACGAATTGGTCGAAGTAACGCCGACCGCCATCCGTTTGCGCAAGCACTTCCTGAAAGCCCATGAACGAAAACGGGCCGCGCGAGCAGGGTGACTGGGAACATGGGGGATCATGCTCCCATGCTCCCATGCTCCCATGCTCCCCCGTCATGCTCTTGACACCCCTGAAAGCTGGTTTACCTTGGGCGCGACTGTGCGGTTGGGCAGCATAATTGCTCGGCGTAAAGTCGAGAATTCACCGTCTTAGCTCCCCCAAAGGAGAATAGCCGCAATGGCGGACCTGCTGGAACGGCGCCCGGGCGTCGTGGTCGACGAAAAAATCCCGCTCATCGTTGCTTACGATGACGACGAAGAGGC
>JBQTID010000142.1:0-3146 GCA_052389275.1 Gemmatimonadota bacterium
CGCGGGATGCAGCGTCTTGACGCGGCCGCCGAGTATTTCCGGGTGGCGCGTCATCTCGCTCACATCCACGACAGCAAGACCCGCCTCGCGCATCGCACGCGCGGTGCCGCCGGTGGAAAGCAGATCCCAGCCGAGATCGGCCAGGGCGCGCGCGAATTGAACCAGGCCGCGCTTGTCCGAAACACTGAGCAGCGCTCTCGGCATGTGATAGAGCCTATAATCCTAGCGCTCTGCGCAGATCGGGCTCCGCGGGCGCAGGCTGAGGGATTTGCACGAAACAGGATTTGACGATCTCGTCGCGTACTACGTGCACGCCACGCGACAGCGAACCAGCTACCAGCTCGACTGCTGCGGGATACAATATGTGCTCTACCTCGAGCACGCGCGCGGCCAGGGATTCGGGTGTGTCCGCGGGCAGGACAGGTACAGGCCACTGCGCGATGATACGTCCCGTGTCGTACTCCTCATCGACGTAATGCACCGACGGACCGCTCACGGTACACCCGCTGTCCAGCACCGCGCGATGCACACGCAGGCCGTACATGCCTTTGCCGCCGAACGCGGGCAGCAGCGCCGGGTGAATGTTGAGGATGCGATCGCGGTAGTGTCGTATCACTGCGGGGGGCACGCGTTTCAGGTACCCGGCAAGCGCAATCAAATCGATGTCGGCGCCTTCGAGCGCGGCGAGCATTTCACGAGCTACGAAATCGACCGGCCGGCCTTCGACTTCGACGACCGTGCCATAGATGCCGGCAGTCCGCGCACGCTGTAGTGCACCTGCATTTTCACGATCGCTCAGCACCAATACGATGCGGACAGGGCTTTCTTTGACCACTTGAAAGCGGTCGATCAGCGCCTGAAGGTTCGAGCCGCCACCGGACGCGAATACTGCCAGCCGGACGGTCATGCGAAGCTGCCGCCGTACATCGGGGCAATGAATGGATTGAAGGCGCGCTCCTGCTGCACAGTCGTTTCAGGGCCGTGACCTGAATACAGCGTGGTCTCCGCTGGCAAGGTCATGACGTGTTCGCGAATCGAGCGCATGAGCTGCTGGTAATCACCGCCGGGCAGATCCGTCCGGCCAATTGAGCCCTGGAATACGACGTCGCCGACAAACGCGACGCCACCTTCCGGCGCATAAATGCTTACATGTCCCGGCGCGTGCCCGGGCACATGGCTGACCTGAAAATCGACGCCGGCAACATTCAAGGGTTTGTCGAACTGGTAACGCTCGTCCACCGCCGGCGGCCTCTCGATCTGCACACCGAACTGCGCCGCCTGAACCGCTGCATTGTCGTAAAAAAGCTGATCAGCTTCATGAAGATAGATAGGCGCATTCGGCGCATACCGCTTCAATGCGGCGGCGCCGTCAATGTGATCGAGATGAGCGTGTGTCAGAAGTATCGCTGCGAGCTGGAGCCGTTCTGTCCGGATTATCGTGATGAGCTGATTAACGCCGGCGCCGGCGTCGATCGCAACCGCTGTGGTCGAGCCAGGGCGCCAGACGAGGTAGGTGTTCTGGGCGAATGGCCCGCCGGTAAACGTGCGAACTTCGAGCATGGGCGGGAATTTGGAGACGGGCGTCCTCTCTGGAAAGGCGGTCGTGCTCTTCGGAAAGGCGGTTTAGAACACCGGAATAGAAAATCGGATTAGAAAAGCGGATTTGTTAATCCGGTTTTCTAATCCGGTTTTCTAATCCGAAGTTCTAATCCGAAGTTCTAATCCGAAGTTCTAATCCGGTTTTCTAAACCGAAGTTCTAAGCTGTAAAGGAGCTGCCGCAGCCGCAGCCACCCGACGCATTCGGATTCTTGAATGTGAAGCCCGAGCCCATCATCGTCGTGACGTAATCGATTTCCACGCCATCGAGATACTGACCGCTGAACGGATCGACGAAAAGCTTGATGCCGTTCGTGGCGAGGATCTCATCGTCATTCTGCGGCTCGTCTTCGATGTTCAAGCCGTACTGGAAGCCGGAGCAACCACCGGGTAGCACCGCGACTCGAAGGCCGGCCGTCTCGGCGGCGCCTTGCTCCGTTATAAACTTCTGCACCTCAGCCACCGCTGTGGGTGTGACGGTGATGTTCACTTTGGACTCCTTTATGTAAGGTAGCAGACCACGATGGCACACGTCGTGGTGGCGCCTTTAAAACATTATGCAAATTCCTTGCTCGCGTCAACCCTGACCGGCATCGAAAACTCCAGGTGTGGCGCGGGTTTTTCCTGTAATCAAGTACGCTGCCCGGAGCATGTCTTCGGCGACGTCCACGCCGTCCGGCACGCGCGCCGCCTCCACCTTCCCGACGCCCGTTTTGACGAGAATACCGCGGCCGCCGACCGCCAGTGCTGGTTGCACATCGCGCAACCGGTCTCCTATGTAGACGGAAGCCGCCAGATCAATGCCGAGGTTCCGCTCCGCATCACGATACATACCCAGTGCCGGCTTTCTGCATTCGCATGGGCCACTGAAATCCGGATGATGCGGGCAGAAGAAAACCCCATCGACCGTGATGCCCTGCCGCGCCAGCAGCTCCTCCATCCGCTGCTCCACACGACGGTATTGAACGAGCGTGTACAAGCCGCGCGCAATGCCGGATTGATTGGTGACGATCACGAGCTTGTAACCGGCGGCGCGCAGCATTCGAAGCGCATCGAACGCACCGTCGATGAATTCGATCCGGTCCGGATCGGCCAGATACTCGGCATCTTCGATGATGGTGCCATCGCGATCGAGAAAGGCGGCGCGCTCAGACATCTTTCAGGATCTGAATCAGCACTGCTGCCTGCTCAGGCAGCACGGTGCGCAGATCGAGCACAACGCGGTCGTCCGCGATGCGCGCGATTACCGGCGGCTCGCTGGAGCGAAGCCGCGCCGCCAATTCGGCCGCGTTGGGTGTCTGGAGCACGACGAGCCATGTCGGCAATTGCGCATCCGGGTACGCACCACCGCCGATCACGGAAAAACCCTCGATGCTTTGGGCGCCATTCTGTAGCGCGGTAACGAGTCGCGCCGCTCGATCGCGTATTTCCGCCGCCGGCGCCGAAATCATCCTGAGCACCGGAATGTCCGCGCGCGCGGTGCCTCGCTGATAACTCATTAGCGTGGCCTCGAGGGCTGCGATCGTCAGCTTGTCGACGCGCAGCGCGC
>JBQTID010000143.1:0-6972 GCA_052389275.1 Gemmatimonadota bacterium
CGCAGCTAGCTAGTGCCGCTTCAATGGAGCCTCGATGAATTCACCGAGGAAACCCCCCGCAGCGTGTAGGTCGTACTGCAAAAATCGACATCGGCTTCAATGGAGCCTCGATGAATTCACCGAGGAAACCCTACCGCATTCCATATGCCGGCTACAACGGCACTTACGCAAGCATTTGCGAACGGCTGGCTGGATTGCATAAAATTCCTGGCTCGTAGAATCCATGGGTTAGCATGCTTTCTGCTACTGCCAGTTGAAATCCGAGCGATGGCGCGAGGCTGCGCACAACTCCCACCGCTCGTACGATCTTACTCACACGACAAGCGTGCGAATCGACGGGGTGTAGGCACGCCCGACGACCTGAAGTGCCGTGGCGAGTGGCCGTATCGCAGGTCCCAGCTCAACGATCAATACCTGGTCCTCGCCATGATGGATCAGTCCGTGCAACCGAACACGTAGTCGCGTCACCTCCTCATCCGTCAACTCGCAGAAGAACACGCTGAACTGCGCGTGATCGCCGAAGCCATGCAGGGTCTTATACACCTTGTCTCGACGACGGTCATCCGAAATGTCGTACGTTACAACATATTGGCGTCGGGCCATAAACTGTCCTAGCGCGTGGTTATGCCGATATAGGCCGGCACATCGCCGCGCAGCCAGCGCGCAAGCAATCGAGCCTGCACTCGGATCAATGAGCGCCACGTACACCGATAATCGAAGATTGGGTGCGTCGCAAGTTGATCCAGCCGTCCCTCGAAAGCGCGGATGAACGACTTGCGCGCGCCATCCTTCATCACGCAGCCGGCAGCAGAGGTAAGAAAGTCGGAACTCCCGACCATGCCGGTATTGATGGCGCTGAGCACGGCACTGTCGACAATCAGCGGACGAAATTCCTCCATGAGGTCGAGCGCCAGCGCGGGGCGGCCGTGACGCGGCTGATGATAAAAACCCCACCACGGGTCGAGTCCTTCTCCCAGCAATGCGACTGTGCATTCCTTGGTCAGTAGAGCATAACCGATCGAAAGCAGGGCGTTCACCGGGTCGCGCGGCGGCCGACGATTGCGCGTGTCGAACGCCCATTCCGCCGTAAAGTCCCGCGGCCGAAGCAGCTCGCCGAAGCGCGAAAAGTATTTCGCCGCAACCGCACCTTCCAATCCAAGTAATTCATCAAGCGTTTCGGCATGACGAATCTTCCTGATCAGCACCGCCATCTCTTTCAGGGTGGCTTCCGGGCGCGGACGCGCGTTACGGCCCAGGATCGTACGCTGATTCATGGTCTTGGCGGCGACAAACGCGCGCGCCGCCGCGAGTGCCTTGGACGGCTCGGCGGCAAAGCGAAACTGCGCCGCCCGATCGTAGGAGTTTCTCAGGGTGATGCCGCTTGTCACACCGTAGAACCAATGGCCGCGTGACACGTGCACGACCGGAACGCCGGCTTCACAAAGCAAATGGATGGTTTGGGCACTGATCGAGATGTTTCCGCAGAGCACCAGCTGACTCAGATCCTTCAGCCGGACCGTCGCAAGCTCTTCGCCCTCCTTGCGTACCACCAGCACCTCGCCTCGCTTGCCCACGAAGGCGCCCTGCTCCTGCACATATAGCGGAAGCGCGTCCGACCTGGGCGGGTACAGGCGCCGCACCGCCTGCGGCCCGGCCGACAAGGGATCGGGAGCGACGTGTCTGAGCGCGAGGGTTTCATCAGGCAGGCAGATCCCGCTCAGCGAGCAGCCGTTGCACTTCGGACTGTCGTCGAGCGGGTCCGGCAGTATGACAGACTTCGCTGCGGCGCGTGCCTCATCGATCAGCCTCAGCGTGAGTGCCTCCAGTTCTTCGGTAAACTGTACGACGACGCGCGCTCGCGCCGCGGCAAAATACAGAATACCATGATCGCTTCGATATCCGTTCTCTCGTAGAAGCAGCCCCTGCGCCATGAGCTGCACTCGCTCGGGCTCCCAGCTTCGCTGCGCATTGTTGGGCGGTCTACCGCGCTTGGTGTCGACCGGAACGGCTTCGTCGCCGGCGGTCGAAACCAGATCGAGTTTGGCCGTTAGCCCGAGACGTTCCGACGCGAGCAGGACCGAGCGAGCCACCGCCGGCGCACCTTCAAAATCCTCACTCTTCTCACCATCGGCGCGCGACGCCTCTGGATCCGGCAAAACGTGATCGAGCCGATCGACGCGCCGATGAACCTCGTGTCCCTCCTCGGTATAAACATTTTCCGCCCAGCGTCCCTCCACGTGCATCAAATGGAAGAGACGCGGGCAGTATGCGTACTCGTTCAGCATGCGGACGGGCAGCAGATCCGTCTGCTCGGGATCGCCAAGGCGAATGTCTTTCATGCAACCTGTTGGCTTGTGAGGAGCAGGCGCTTGATATATACTGGTATATACCAAACGGGAAGGATAGCACAATGAAGGATAAGGACGGCCAACCTCGGAAAGCCAGGCTTTTCTGGAACGGGCGCTCCCAGGCGGTGCGGCTGCCGAAGACCTTTCGCTTCGAAGGAGATGAAGTGCTCATTCGGCGGGAAGGCGATGCCGTTGTCCTGGAGCCGATTGCCGGCCGCAAATGGCCTCGCGGATTCTGGAAGTGGGCGGAACGGCATCAGGATGAATTGGAGCTGGGCGACGTCGAGCCGCTCGACATTCGGCTGCTCGACATCGAGGATGACGGCGACTCAGCGTGAAGTGGCTGCTCGACACGAACGTTCTGATTCACGCACAGCGCGGCCATCCGGAAAACGTCCGTGCGCGCCTAATGCAGCTCAGCCCGTACGACATCGCCATTTCGGCTATCACGATTGCGGAGCTGTGGTACGGTGCGGCGAGGACTCCGGACCCGTTGAAGAAAAAGACGCTTTGGCGCCGCTTCGTAGAACCTTTTCTGATTCTACCTTTCGACGCAGCGGCCGCGGAGCTCCACGGTGAATTGCGGCACTCGCTGCGTCAGCATCCCATCGGCGAGCGCGATCTGATTATAGCCTGTACCGCCCTGTCGAATGATCTGACGCTCGCGAGTGCGAATACTACGGAGTTCGAGCGCGTGCCGGGCCTGCGGCTCGAAAACTGGACCGGTTGAATCAGCGGCGATTCATACATGACCACGCCGCACTGCTTCCGCTTGACCTCGTCCTAGTCCCGCAGATGGCGGACCTGGTCTGGCAGTGTTTCGCGGCCCGGGACCGCGGCGAACTCACTCCTGCGGCATCCTCGAGATCACGAGGCCGACCGGCAAACAGCTTGTGAAGCTGTGCCGTGGCCACGCGTGCAAGCAGCGTCTCGAAATCAGGCGGGCGGGAGCCCATTAACCGCTCGTGCGACTGCCAGATCGGGCTCGAGATCGTCTTGCCAATCGCCGGGGAAGTCTGGGTTCAACGTAACCGCTTCGCGCCAGAGCGCGGTGAAAATTGCGAGCGCATCGGCGTAGCTCAGCTTGCTGAGCTCCTCTGAAGCGTAGCGGCGCTCGAACTCCGCGAGTTTATCGACATCGCGAATCATGGTCCTTTAATATAACTCCAGTCGACGTCATAACACCGCGATGAACTGGCCCAGCCCCATGTGTGCGCCGTAACCCACGGCGATTGGTCCCTTGACTGGTTTGTCGAAATGCAAGCGGAATCCATATCCGCGATGTGATGCCTTGCTGCCGCTGCCACTCCTGCGCTCGCGCCGAAAGCGGAACCATTCCAGCGATCCGCCACTAACGACAGTGCCATTGCATCTTTCGACGCTGGTCGGGTGCAGATCGAAATCGGCGAGCAAGCGCCGGAGCTGGTCTTCCGGTGTATCGGCCCAGGTGCCGCGCCGAAATTTCGGGTGGCGCGGGAGGATAAATGGCGTGCGGCTCTCCCACACGTTGGCCGGCCCGAGTAAACCGGTGCCACACGGACCGTTTCCGCAGTCCTCCTGGTCCCCGAGTCCCGTCAGTGAGACATCCAGATCGTGACTGTCTCTGCCCCACAGTCGCTGAAGCGAAGCGAGCGCCTCGCGCGCGCCGGCATCGAAGCCGTCCGGCGCCCAGACGATGAGATGATCGATGCGTCCATCATTGTCGTCGTCGGCCGGCAGATAATACGCATGACGATTACCGGTCAGCGGGCGGCCTGCCGCGTCGTGGCCGCTGAAAACGCGGAGCGCGTGATCGCCGCGGCCGTCGGCGTGCTTGAGCAGCGCAGCGCGGAGACATTCTGCAATTGGAATCGCGTCGGTCAGCGGGGGCAGAACGGCGGAGCGGACCGCGTACGACGCGAGCTTGCAGTGCCGGGCTTCGGCTGATGCTCTTTCGAGCTGTCGCGAATTCGATTGCGCGAGATGCATGGGCACACTCCAAACTCCACGGCATTCGTAGAATGGCCCGCGATCAGCGGGCTGCGAGGTAGCTTCGTGCGGCGTCGAGAAATTCGTCGGCCCAATGGAACTTGGGATCCAGCGTTCCGGCCTTCGCGTACTCACGACCAAAGGCGGCTATGACACCGGCATGCTTGCTATATGATAGACCACGCTCGGCCAGCAGTCCCTCGGCCACATAGAACATTGCGTAGTAGGCACGCGAGGCTGCGGAATCCAGGTGGTTTGATTCCACCAGAAGGCGGGCCGCAGCCAGATTCGCTTCGGCTTTGTCGAGCAACGCCTGGACAACGGGCTTGGTCAAAGGCACACGGCCTCTCGCCGGACGTTCATCCGAAACGGCGTGTCCGCTGATTGATAATCTTCGCGCGTGACGAATGCGCGCGAGATGACGACGTCGTACTCCAGGCTGATTTCCGCAGTGGCTGCCGACGTACGCTCGAGCAACTCGCCGTAATCGAAGGGCTCTTTCATGATCAGCATGACGTCGATATCAGATCCCTCGATCGCGTCGCCTCGGGCGTGCGAGCCATACAGCAGAATCGCATCCAGGGATTTGCCTAATTCCCGGCGCAGGCGTGCGCGGTACCGGCTCAAGGCATTCTGTCGCCGGTCCGCACAGCTTGTTCCATCCATTGATTCATGATGCATTCGGCCTTTCAGAGGTCTCAGAACACCTCATTTTAGACCAGCCTCGATGGCGAATATCGGTACTCATCCTCTCGGAACGAGCTCACCCAAACGCGAGCGCCTCGTGGCGGAGAGTGCATCGAGACTGCCCTTCCGGCCAGCGCGATCTGCAACTCACCCACGCCTCCTTGGTCCAAGTGCGTCGCAGCGTGCGAATAGCGCGCTGCGTCGCATCACCAAGACCCATCGGTGCTTGGACAATGATCTGATCGAGACGCCCTGCCAGCATCCGAATCCACGGATGAGGTGTGTGCGGGGCAGTGATCATGCCTGAGCGGATGACATTGCTCATCGCGGCATCCGCCTATTCTTCGTACGTCCAACACCTTATCGATCAACTCCTCGTCCACGGTGATTTCAGCACTGCGAGCCGCCACACATGACTGTACTTCTTGTTAAGACTCTGGCCTACTGTAATATGACGCACAGTCAAACGCGGCTCGAGACAATTGTTGCACGCTCTTGAACAAATCCGCCGCTGCCAGCCGGTACAAAGAGCCCGAGACCGAAATGGCAGAACTGCCCGATCGCAAAAGGTCGCGAGGGCCGGGGTGATGGGAATTTGATTTGGAGCATCACGCCCCGGCCTTTCGCGCGGTCATTGGCTGTGCGAGCACGGTGGAACGCAGGCGCCGGAACGAACCGTTCTCCGTGTCCGACAAAGAGGCCACGGTTTATGCCGAGCGGACTGGGATCGTCTGGGTCGCGAACACAGGCGCGCGGATACCGGTGGTCATCGAGGTCGGTAGCCGCAGTCGGCAGCGGCGCGTCAAGGTGCGCTACAACGAAGCCGCCGCGCTCGATTAGGACGTCAGCTGACGTCCCCTGCAGATTCTCCTTCACGTGAGCAATGAGCTCCTGACGTGGGTCGCGCATGCCGAGACGGCCGAGCGATGACGGATCGTAATCGAACACGATCTCATCGATGCGTTGCGCCTTGGGAAGGTCCAGCGTCGCCAGCGTTTGGAGAATGTGATCCTTCAGCGATCGTCTCTTGCCAGAGCGGCGCGTGAGATGAACCGGACAAAAATAAGGCGTGGCGGAAACAAAATCGCAGGTCATTTCGCTCCGGTGCAGAATCGAGCTGCGGCACTCCTCCCACTTGCCTTCAAACACCGGAGTCAACAACAGATCCGCGCGAGAACCGTACTGTCTAATACGATTGAGAGTCCGCAGCGCAGCCAGGTCCACATCCGAGAATCCGTCCCCACACAATACGATCAGGTGATCCAGAAGACCATCGCCGTCCTCATCTACCGGCCACCAGTAGGTGTGTGCCGAATGCGCCCCGTTGCTGTCGCCGAACTTCGTCACCTCGTCATGATCCGATTCTGCAAACAGCTCGTATCGTCGCTCGTCACTTTGAAAGCGCTTCCCTGTGAGTTGGGGAGAGCACAGTCCAGCATTTTGGCGGCCGAAAATCGCCATTGCAGCCGCGCGGCAGCGTTGCGCAACCGCGAGTGTCGCCGTGATCGGCGGCAGCGCCGCTCGATGGACGGTCGCTGTGTTCATCGCGTAACGAAAAACCTGCAGCTCGGATTGCGGCCGCAGCTGCTCGCCGCCACTACCTGGGCGGCCAACCTTCCACCGAGCGGGCAGACGGAAAACATCCTTCCTTACCGCATAGTGGACCCAACGCGTGCCCCAGGGGCGATCGCCATGTTTCATCGAGTCGCCGCTCTGCTGAAGTAGCGAGCGTACAAGCAATTCCGCGTCGTCGGATTCCCGTGCTTTGAATTGCCCTTGGAGAAATCCTGTTTGTCTTGGATCCCATGCCAACTTCTTCTCGACGGTGTAATCGCGGTACTCCGCAAGGATCTTGTGCTTGAAATATCTGGTGAACGCTGCGTCGTCCTCGATCGCAACGCACGGCCAAAGCGTTTCGCCCGGCTCCAAAGGCCCGCTCACAAGCTCCGCGTCGCACCACGATTCCGAG
>JBQTID010000144.1:0-16498 GCA_052389275.1 Gemmatimonadota bacterium
TTCACGTGCAGCGCGTCGCAGCTCGAATCGTTCTGAACCGGACGACCCGGGAGATCAATGCGGGCGAGACCTTCCAGTTTGTCGGCACCGTGGTCGATGCCAACGGTTTCGCGATGGAAGGTCAGACCATCAGCTGGGCCAGCAGCAATACCAGCGTTGTGACCGTCAGCTCGACGGGGCTGGCTCGCGGCGTGAGCGCGGGCAAGGCCAGCATCTCTGCCAGCAGCGGCCTGGCGTCCGGCACCGCCGCTGTCACAGTGGTCGGCGTTACGTCATCGGTCGGCGTGCTCATTGTGCCACAGCAAATTCTGGGTGTCGGCAATTGCTTCCCATTCGGCGGCAACACGTTCCACCAGTTTATGGGCTTCATGTATCGCAACGTGCCGCCGTTCTCGGTTCAGCCGGGTGACAGGATCGCGTTCGACCTCGGCGCATTGAATTCGCAGCAGGCGCGAAGGAACATCTTCTTCTCGGTCGCCAACAAGAACCCCGCGCCTCCGGTCCGTAACGGGAACGAACTGGTCAGCCAGGACGTTCGCGCGGTGGAGTGGATCAAGATGGTGAGCGAAACGCAGATACCAGACAATCCGCATGGTAACACAATTCTCGGCGACTTCGAGCTGGTCTACACGTCAGAAGGCTCGTTCAGCTTCCCGGGTGGCGGTTTCCTGATTGGCTTCCAGGCAACCAGCGGTGCTGGATCTGGGCCGTTCGCAACTTTCGTTGATCCCGGTTGCGAGCAAGTCCTGGCGTTCACGGACGGAACCGATCCCTCGAACCTGTTCTACGGCCGGTTCCTCCAGAAGCCGAATTTGACCCTCGGAACGCTGGACAACTCCGGCCTCAGCGACGCAACGTGGATCGGTGGCGTTAAGATCTATCGTGGCAGTGCTCCGCCGAGTCGGCCGATCACGGTCGTACCGACTGCGACGAGGCCGGTGCAAAACGTGTCACCGTTCGATCTCAGCATTGCAATGCCGGATGGAACGTTGCGTGCCGTGCCCTCAGCACGTCCTGATACTCCGAAGCGAAAAGGTGTGACAACTGATCGTAACTAATTTGCTGTGCAGCCTGCACCAGAGAGGACCCATGAGTCAGGTCAGAAGATTCGTCATTTGCGTGCTTTGTTTGAGCGTTGCCTCATGCGCGAGCGGCGGGCTGAGCGTCAGCCCCGAAAACATTCCGGCGCTCGAACAGCGCGCCGCAACCAATCCGAACGATGCTGAAGCAGCGACTTCATTGGGCGTTGCGTACTACAACGCGCAACGGTTCGAGGATGCGCGCAATACGCTGACGCGCGCGCTCGCGACCGGCTCGGCGCCGGAGGCGGCGCACCTCTATCTCGGCCTCGCGAACGAGGAGCTGAAAGACTGGGCTGCGGCGCGCGCTGCGTACGAGCAGTACGTCAATGCTGGCGAGACCGGTGAAGTAAAGGACCGGGTACGCGCTCGCCTGGTGCTCATCGCCAGACAGCAGCTGCGCCAGGATGCCAGGCTCGTGCTCGAGCGTGAGCAACAAATGTCGGACGAGCCGCCGACCGAACGCACGATCGCGGTCATGCCTTTCAACCTGGTCGGCTTCAGCGAGGAGCTCGCGCCGCTGCGGACGGCGCTTTCCGACATGATCATTACCGACCTGTCCATATCACCGGCAGTCACGTCGGTCGAACGCGTGAAGATCAACGCCATGATCGATGAAATGCTGCTGGCTCAGGCCGGCCTCGCGGAAAAGTCGACCGGCGCACGCGTCGGCCGTCTGCTGAAGGCGGAGCATGTCGTGCAGGGTGTGCTCGCGCAGAGCGGCGAGGAGCAGGTTCGCATGGATGCCAACGTGCTGAACACCGTGAGTCGGGAAAATGCTGGTACATTCGGACAGGACCAACAGCTGACGCAGATCTTCGACCTCGAGAAGCAGATCGTCTTCAGCATCTTCGATGCGATCGGCGTCACGCTCACACCTGCTGAGCGCGAGCGCATCAACGAGAATCGCACCGCCAACCTGCTCGCATTCCTCGCATACGGCCGTGGCCTCGAAGCTGCCGACGCCGGCAATTATCAGCAGGCGCAGATGTTCTTCCGCCAGGCCGCCCAACTGGATCCCGGCTTCCAGGCTGTGCGCGTTCAGGAGCAACAAGCAGCAGAGCTCCAGCAGGCGGAGCAGGTTTCGACGACTGAAATCGCGGCACAGGGTAGCGCGCAGATCGCGGCTCCGGCAGCCGCCACTGATTTATTGAGATCAGTCCGGAACGAAACTACCCCGTCACCGGTGACCACGACCACGGAGCAGGCGCCTGCGACACAGGGTACGGCGCAGCAGCAGAACCAGAGTGGTAACCTGACGAATTCGCAGGGTGGCTCGAGCGGCATACAGAGCGCCGCGAAGGCCACTGTTAGACTGAATATTTGCAATCCATCCAGGGGGCAGTGCTAATGAAAACCTGCAAATGGCTGGTCCCGCTGGCTCTCCTCGTAGCCGTTGTGCAACCGGTTGTAGCGCAGAGCCGCCAGAATTTCGCGATCGTGCCCGCCTTCCAGGGCTACAAGTTTCCCGAAGCGGCCGGCGTCACGTCGGCAACGCTCGCCATCATTCCGATTGGCTATGAGCTGGCGCTGTCGCGCACCGTATCACTCGACTTGTATACCGCGTATGCTCGCGGTGACGTAAAGATCGGCGCTGAAACCGCGACACTTCAGGGTGTTGTCGACACGCGCGTGCGCGCGAGCTTCAATGTCACACCGTGGGCCGTGGTGACCGCCGGCGTGACGGTGCCGACCGGTAACGCGACCCATGACACGGAAGAAGCCGTGGTCGCGACGATGCTATCAACCGAGCTGCTCGGTTTCCGTGAAGCGCTTTGGGGCACCGGTTTCGGCGCAACCACGGGCCTTGCGACTGCGTGGCGGGCCGGCAATACCGGTATTGGTCTCGGCGCGAGTTACCGACTCGCCAGCGAGTTCGAGCCGAGTGCCGACAGCGCCTTCAAGTACACGCCCGGAAATGAAGTCAGGTTTCGCGCCGCAATCGATCAGAACATTGGCGCCAACAACAAGCTCACGCTCGGCGTCACGTTCCAGAACTACAGTGACGATCGCATCGACAATCGCGAGCTGTTCGCGCCCGGTAACCGCATTCGCGGCGATTTCACCTATTCGTTCCGCGCAGGCGCAACTTCGTCATGGACGTTGTTCGCGGCGGACGTGTGGCGCGAGAATGGCGATGTTTCGCTGGAGGTCGTGGATGCGACCGGTGTATTCGTGAGGGACAGCAGCTTCCAGGCGGGGCAGCAGAACATGATCGTGCTCGGCCTCGCCGGCGATACGCGCGTGGGATCGCTGAACCTGCGCCCAGTCATCGATGGTCGACTTCTGACTCGTGAAAGCGGCGAGGGTGAAGGCTGGCTGGCCGGTGTCGGCACCGACATAGTGGTGCGCAGTGGCGGCATGGACTGGATTCCGAGCTTCCGCGTTTCGATGGGGCAGCTCGAAGGATCGACTGACGAGCGCCACAGCTTCTGGGGTGGCGAGGTTGCGCTCGCGTTGCGTTGGGGTGGCGGTCGTTAGCGAGCGAGCGGCCGCTCTTTCCTCTCGTAAACGACTTCGCCGTTAATGACAGTGTAATCGACCCGGACGTCTTTTATACGTTCCGGGTCGATTTTCAATATGTCTTCCGACAACACCACGACATCGCCGCGCTTGCCGCGCTCGATGCTGCCAAGATCGACTTCTGTAAACGAGCCGTATGCATTGCTTGCGGTGTAAGCGCGCAGAGCTTCAGTCACACTGATCTTTTCCTGAGGCACCCAGCCGTTCGGATTCTTCGCATCCAGGGTGCGCCGGGTTACGGCTGCATAGATGCCGAGCAGCGGATCGAGCGGCGCGACGGTCCAGTCGCTACCGAACATCGGACGGGCGTTAGCATCGAGAAGTGATCGAAACGCATACGTCGTCTTGATGCGCTCGGGACCAATCCGTTTTTTCGCCCACCGTCCGTCGTCGATTGCGTGGTACGGCTGCATCGACGGCAACACCCCCAGTGACTCGAAGCGGCTCACGGCGTCACGCGTAAGATGCTGCGCATGTTCGATTCTGAAGCGGCGGTCGCGCGCGCCATTCTGCTCCGCCACCCACTCGAAGGTGCTCAACATCCAGTCGTTGGCGCGATCACCGATCGCGTGCACGGCGACCTGGAGGCCGGCCCGATCGGCGCCCAGCACCCACTCGCGAATGCTCGCGGTATCTGTAACCACGAGTCCGCGCGTATCCGGCGCGTCGTTGTAGGGTTGGTAGAACCAGGCGGTTGTCGAGCCGAGCGAGCCATCCACGAAGCCCTTCACGCCGCCCCATTTCAAGCGCGCGTCACCGGAGCCTTCGCGCGCGACATATTCGCGCAGCCGGTCCCAGGTGGCGAGTGGCACGAATGCGTAGACGCGTACCTTCAGCTCACCGAGCGCGTGCGCCGCGCGGTACGCGGCAAGATCACCCCAACCCGTCATGTCGCTTACCATGGTCACGCCGCGCGCGAGCGCATGCGCCTGCGCACGCCGCAGGGCGTCGCGCCGTTCACCTGGGCTGGGCTCTGGAACCACCGCCCAGATCAAACCCATCGCCTCATCCTTCAAAACGCCGGTCGGCTCACCGGTACGAGGGTCACGTACGATCGTGCCGCCTTCCGGAGTCGGCGTGTCACGCGTCACCCCAGCGAGCTCGAGCGCCTTCGAGTTGGCTAGCAGCATGTGTCCGTCGAGGCGACTGACTGCGACCGGATGGTCCGGCGTCAGCGAGTCGATCCATTCGCGTCGCGGCAATGGCGTGCCCGGCCAGGCTTCATGATCCCAGTTGCCGTCGGTGATCCAGCGGCCGGCTGGCAGAGTGCGCGCGTGCTCACCGAGCAGTCGAGCAAACTCCTGCGGTGATCGCGCCGGACGGAGGTCGACACTGCTGAGCGCAAAACCGCCACTGATGAAGTGGGTGTGACTGTCCGCCAAGCCCGGAACCACAAGTCTGCCGCTCAGCTCGATCTCGCGTGTGGACGGACCCTTGAAGCGAAGCACGTCCTCGTTGGAGCCGACCATGATGATGCGGCCGTGCCGAATCGCGATCGCCTCTGCATTCGATTCCGTGCGCGCATCGGTCCAGACGCTGCCACCGGTCAGAATCAGTTCGGCGGGCTGTGGCGCGACCGCGCATGCGCTGACAGCGATGGCGATTGCGATAGCGAATCGGGATCTCTTCATCGGGTGTCTGTTCGCGGTCTCTTGATAATAAGTCGTCACGCGGTGACGCTCTCGCGCGTTGTTAAGATGCAGTAAGTGGTTTTGTTGCACCACCTTCAACCACTCGCTGAGGTCGGGCATACCTCGTGCATGTACCCGTCTCCGCGTTCAAACAAGGGAGGCTTTATCCGCACCTTAAGTGTCAGCCTTTTGGCCGTTGCGGCGATTGCGGCCAGCCTCGTCCTCGCTAGCAGTCAGGGGACTTCGTCCGGGGGTATCCCTGCGGGCGAAAACGGACCCGGCGAGCCATCGCTCGACCGCATCCGTGAAGCAGGTTTGTAGCGCAAGAAGCACTGCCCGAAAGGCAGAGAAAAAAGGCGCGATCCAATCCGATGGACCGCGCCTTTGTTTTTGAAGGTGATAAGGGGATGAACGACTGATGTGGCGATGCTCTTTGTCCATCCGCAGCAGCCGGATAGGACCCAGCTCCAGGGCCGCTAAACAAAGCACTGGCATGTACGCAGGCACCGCAGGAGGCGCGACGCCGCATCGCCAATATCAGCCGTTTATCCCCTTATCTCCTATTTCACTCATTCGCTTGACCAACACCAGCGCATGCCTTCAACACCTTACTTACGACGAATGATCGTGAATGATCTTCCAGCCTGCGGCAGTCTCTTCCCATACCAGCGTGTAGTAACCTTCCTGCTTCTTGCCCTCCGAATCGGTTAAATACCAGCGGCCGGTCATCAGAACAAAGCCGCTCCCGAGAGGCCTGAATTTCAGGTCGCCGAATGCCAGCTCCGCGTTCGGCTTGCCATCCTTGAAATAGCTGCGCGCATAGCGAGCCTTGATGGCGGGCAGTCCGTAAGTGATCTGCGGCGCCATGAAGGCGGTCTGCGCGTCGTCCTTGTAGGTCGCGAGAAAACCATCGAGATCACCGCGGTTCCATGCAGCCGCCGATTCGTTCATGAGGTCAGTGAGTTCGCGCTGTAGCTGCGGCGTGATGTCATTGCTGCGCACGCTGGCGGATGCACAGGCGCCGACCAGGCAAAGCATCATTAGCGCGTTATTTTTCAAAATGCGCGCGGTTCTTCTCAATGTAGTTCGTCCATTCGGCGGGCACGTCCGTATCGGGGAAAATTGCCGTGACCGGACATTCCGGCTCGCACGCACCGCAATCGATGCACTCGTCCGGATGGATGTAATACTGGTCTTCACCCTCATAGATGCAGTCTACCGGGCATACTTCGACACAACTGGCGTCCTTCGTACCGATGCACGGCTCGGTTATAATGTATGGCATTCCGCCGAAATCCCTTTCCTTACAAAACTCGTCCTGCAACTCGCAATAGTGCAAGCCATATGCGCGTGTCGCAACCCCCGCTACCGTTTCGAAAGCCGCTTTGCAAAAGCAGTGCTCCAGCGCGAAAGTCTGGTTGCGAGCGGCGCGCTCACCCGGCCCGAAAACGGCAGATAGGCATCGGTGATCTGCGCATAGAACGCTCTCCAGGCGCCCGCATCGCGAAAATGCAAATGGCGAGCATGGTCCAGGCGTTCGGCCACCGCCATCAAGCCGACGTCGTGCGGCACGCTTACCAGCTCCTCCAGCAGCGCCTCGCCGGCTTCTGCCGGCATTGGCACTGCCGCGACGAGGTCCGCAACGCGCTCGCCAAAGACTGCGCGCACGGCGCTACCATCGACACGCAGCTCGGGGAATTCCGAGTCGATCAGCGTGGCCGCGGTGAGCAGCACATCATCCTGACAGCCGGCATCTTCGAGCAAGATCAGCGCGGTGCGCGCAGGATGCAGCAGGTCGGGGTGGAAGACGTCGCCTAGAACACGTAGCCGTTTGTCAACGCTCAATCGATAACCACTAGTCAGCACGTCCGCTACGATGCCGGCGCGCTGCGCACGGGCAGCGAGCTTCACGGCCATGGTGTCGACACGATTCTCCTCGCTCACAACTCAGCGCACCGCGGGCTCGACAATGTCGAGCGTCGCCGCGCCGGCATCGAGCTCCGCCACCACGCCGACCGGAACCGTCCAGTTGTGCTCAATGTGTCCGATCGGGAAATCGACTGCCGCGGGAACGCCGAGCGTGTCCGCGATCTCGAACAGCACTTCATCGATTGCGCGATCGTCAGCGGACTTTGGTGTCTCCGTAAAGCGGCCGAACGCAAAACCGGCGACGCCGACGAACGCGCCGGATCGCAGCAATTGAGCGAACGCGCGATCCACTCTGTACGCAGGCTCGCTCACGTCTTCAACGAAGACGATGCAGCCGCGCGCCTGCATGCACGCATCGGTGCCGCACGCCGCCGCGAGCAGCGACAGATTGCCACCGATCAACGGCCCGCGTGCGCGGCCATCACGCAATGAACGCGGACGAGGATCATCGGCGCGCAACGGAAGCATGCGCGCTGCGTCGTCATGGAAAAGCACCCGCTCGAATGCGGCACGCGTCTCCGCCGGAAAATCACCACCTGGATGCGGACCATGGAAGGAAACGACGCCGGCATTGAACAAACTGAGATGCAACGTGGTGTTGTCGCTGAAGCCAATAAACGCTTTCGGATGTTCGCGCAGCTTCGCAATCTCGACGTGATCGAGCAGCCTTACGGTACCGTATCCGCCGCGCAGCGCCCAGATCGCGTCGAGAGAATCATCAGCGATGGCGGATTGAAGATCCGAGGCCCGCTCCTGATCCGTGCCGGCGAAATAACCGGTTCGCTTTTGCGCGGCTGCGCCAGGCACGGGCTCGAGACCCAGCGCCCGGCAGCGTTCCAGCGAAATGGCGATACGTTCAGCGCTTACCGGTCCCGCAGGCGCGACCAGCGCGACTCGCGATCCGGCGCGCAAACGCCGCGGACGTACGCGGTTCTCCGTGCTCATGCCTGATAATTGCCTGCAACTTGCAGTTTGGCCACATTAAGGCGCAGCCATACTCAAATGAACGGGAGCGCTGTGTGGAAGAGAAAACCGCGAATGCGACTGAGGCGAATCGTCTCTACTGGCAATCGGACGAATCGGTAGCCGAAATCTCGAACCGGCTGGGCATATCGCGTCGCGCGCTGTATGACACGATCGAGCCGCTCGCATCCGGCGCCGATTGTCCCGGTTGTGGCGCCGAGCTGTACTATGGCAATCGCTCCGCCAAGGCAGCCGGTGTCGCGCGCTGTCTGGTGTGCGGCAAGGAGCGCGAGCTGGATTCGGAAGTTTCGCATGAGGACGTAGGCACGATCCCGCCTTATGGAGCCGGCTGGGCCGCCGCCTCGAAACATGATGGCATGCGTGCGCGCGCGATCGCGATCGCCAGCTTTGCGCTCGCAGGTGCCCTGGTCGGTGCGCTCGTTACCGCATTCATTCGCCGAAAACGGTGAACGCCTCACCGGTCACCGGTCACCGCTCACCAGTTACCGGCGAATCGCTTCCGCACCTCGTTACACCGATACCGGGCCCGGTTTCACAGGAGCTCGCGCAACGCCTCTCACGCGTCGAATCACGCAACATCACATCACTGCTTCCCGACGCACCGCTTTTTTGGGCAGAAGCGCGCGGCGCGAATGTACGCGACGTCGACGGCAACACGTTCATCGATCTCACGTCGGGATTCGGCGTCGCTACCGCCGGCCACGCGAACGTCGCCGTAGTCAATGCCATCCAGCGCCAGAGCGAGCTGCTGCCTCATGCGCTTGGCGATGTCCATCCCGCAGACGTAAAGGTACGGTTGCTTGAGCGTCTTACCGAGATCGTACCGCAGCCGTTGCGCGTCGGTATGCTTGCAAGCAGTGGCGCCGAAGCAGTCGAAGCAGCACTCAAGACCGCGGTCATGCGCACAGGCAAAACCGGTGTGCTGGCATTTCGGAATTCATACCATGGCCTCACCTACGGCGCCCTCGCCGTTACGCACCGCTCGCACTTTCGCGAACCTTTTCAGCGGCAGCTGTTCGGCGGCGTGCAGTTCGCGCCATTTCCTGCGCCGAACGAATCTTGCGACGACGCGTTGCGCGAGATAGACGCCCTGCTCGACGCACATGACATCGGTGCGATCATTGTCGAGCCGATCCAGGGGCGCGGCGGGATTGTCGTGCCGCACGACCAATTCCTTGCTGCATTGCGCGCACGCTGTGACGGAGTTTCGCGCGTCCTGATCTTCGACGAAGTCTATACTGGCTGCGGCCGCACCGGTCGCTGGCTCGCGTGCGAGCACTGGGATGTCCTGCCGGACATCGTGGTACTGGGCAAAGGGCTGAGCGGCGCATTGCCGATCAGCGTTTGCATCGGCAGCGACGCGGTAATGCGCGCATGGCCAGTGTCTACGGGCGAGGCGATTCACACCAGCACATTCCTGGGCAACCCGATCGCATGTGCAGCCGCAATCGCGCAACTCGACGAAATCGAGACGCACGGCCTGCTCGAGCGCGCGCGCAAGCTTGGCGAGCTGATTCGCGAACAATTGGCAGCGTTGCGCGTCGTGCCGCGTGGCATCGGCTTGATCCAGGGTGTTGCACTTGCCCGCGCCGACGGCGGCCCCGACACCGAGCGTGCCCTCGCCGTCTGCCGCGCATGCTTGCGTCAAGGCGTACTCGTGCTGCCCGAAGGCACGCATTCGAACGTCCTCGCGATTACGCCGCCCGCCGTCATCACCGAGCCGCAATTGAGCTTCGCCCTGAGCCGCATCGGCGCTATATTATCCGCCGTATCTCCTTAGGACACCTTGCACTTACACAACATTGCCTTTTCGCACTCCAAGAAGCAGTTTTCAGGACCGATCCTGTGGCCGTTGAAACGCTGCTTGTAACGGGCGCGACCGGCTTCATTGGATCGCACGTCGTCGAAGCATCACGCGGGCAACCGTTCCAGCTGCGAGTATTGGTTCGGAAAGAGTCCGACGCGCGCCGGCTCGAAGCGCTCGGCGTAGTATGCGTGCGAGGCTCCCTCGACGACAGCGCCGCTCTGCGCAGTGCAGCGAGTGGAGCGGATGCAGTGCTGCATTTGGCGGCGGCGACCAGGGCGCGCAGCTTCGCGGAGTACCAGCGTGCCAATGCCGACGGCACACAGGCTCTTCTCGCCGCAATACTCGTCGCGACGCCGCGGCCGAAGCGGCTCCTGTATCTGAGCTCGCTTGCAGCGGTCGGCCCGAGCTTCGACGGTCGTCCGGTCACGCGCGCTACCGCACCCAGACCGTTGACCGCGTATGGTCGCACCAAGCTGGCCGGCGAAAAGATCTGTGAGTCAGTGAGCGAGCTCGTCGAAGTCGCGATTCTGCGCGCGCCGGCTGTTTACGGCCCGCGCGACCGGGACGTGTACGAGTTTTTTCGGATGGCCAGATACGGCGCGGTCCTGCTTCCTGGCGGGGCGCAGCGCAGGTTGCAAATGATTCACGCGGCGGACCTTGCGCGCGCGCTGCTCATGGCTGCAACCGCGGCAGGTGTCAGAGACGTATATCATGTAGCCGAAGCGCGCAGCTACGAGCTGAGCGACATGGCGCGCATGGTTGCGGCGGCAGTCGGCCGGAAAGCCCGCATCGTACGCCTGCCCGGCGCGACGATTGCGGCCGCCGCGGCGGCCAGCGAGCTGATCGCCGGCCTGTTCGGCCGCAGCACGATTTTCAATCGAGACAAGGCGCGCGAGCTGCTCGCGCCAGGCTGGCTGTGCGAAACCGAACTGGCCCGGCGTGATTTTGGATTCGAGGCTCATATCCCATTGCAGGCCGGGCTGCACGAAACCGCAAAGTGGTATTCAGACAACGGTTGGTTGTAAATGAAAGGCAACTTGAACGGATGAGTTTGTTCGAAAAGTGCTATCGGTTCACGCAGGCCAGAGAAATCATGGCGGCCGGCTACTATCCTTACTTTCAGCCGATCGAGGCCTCGTATGACACCGAGGTGATCATCCGTGGCGAAAAGAAGATCATGGTCGGGTCCAACAACTACCTCGGCCTGACGCATCACCCGAAAGTCATAGCAGCGGCGGAAGCCGCATTGCACAAATACGGCAGTGGCTGCACCGGCAGCCGCTTTCTCAACGGCACGCTGGACCTGCACGAACAGCTCGAGGATCGGCTCGCGCGTTTCCTGAACCAGGAGGCCGCGCTCGTCTTCAGCACCGGCTACCAAAGCAATCTCGGTGTGCTCGCGACTCTGGTCGGCCGCGACGAGCATATTTTCTCTGACAAGCTGAATCACGCGAGCATCGTCGACGGAAACCGCTTGTCCTACGGCGTTGTGCATCGTTATCCGCACAACGATCTGCGCGCGCTCGAGCGTGAGCTGGCGCGCACGCCCGCCGAGGCCGGCAAGTTGATCGTCACGGATGGTGTGTTCTCGATGGAGGGCACCATCGCTGATCTACCCGGCATCATGGCGCTCGCCGAGTTCTATGGCGCGGAAGTACTCGTCGACGATGCACATTCCTTCGGTGTGCTCGGCGATTTCGGCGGCGGCACGATTCAACATTTCAAGCTGGAAGACCGCTCGGCGCTCATTATGGCGACGTTCTCGAAGTCACTCGCGTCGATCGGTGGCGTCATTGCCGGACCCGAGGATGTCATACACTACCTCAAGCACCACGCGCGCTCGCTGATCTTCAGCGCGAGCATGCCGCCCGCCTCGGTTGCGACCGTGCTCGCCGCGCTCGATGTCATCGCGGAAGAGCCGGAGCGGCGTGTACAGCTGTGGCATAACACGCGTCGCATTCAGGAGGGGCTGAAAGCTCTCGGTTACGACATCGGTGCCAGCGAGACGCCGATCGTGCCGGTGCTGATCGGCGAGCTGGACCGCATGCTGGTTTTCTGGAAGGAGCTGTTCGACGCCGGCGTCTTCACCAATCCGGTTACGCCGCCCGCCGTGCCCGACAATTCGTGCCGCCTGCGCATCTCAATGATGGCCACGCATTCCGACGATCATATCGACTTCGTTCTCGACGCGTTTGCGAACGTCGGCAAGAAGATGGCCGCGATCTAAATTGATTCAGACCGCCACAGCTCTCGAGGTCGTTCCGGTTGACTCAAAGGACGACCTCGAGGCGTTCATGAAGCTGCCCTGGCGCATCTACGAGAACGATCCGCATTGGGTGCCGCCGCTGCTCGCCGAGCTGGAGAAAGTGCTCGACAAGCGCAAGCACCCGTTCCACCAGCATGCTGACAGCGCCTACTTCATCGCGCGACGGCACGGCGCTGTAGTCGGCCGCATCAGCGCGACCGTCAATCACCTCGCCAATGAATTCCACAATGAGAAAGTCGGCAACTTCGGCTTTTTCGAGTGCATCGACGATGACGAGATTGCGCGCGCATTGCTCGACACCGCCCGTGACTGGAACGCCGCGCGCGGCATGACGTCGTTGCTGGGGCCGCTCAACTTTTCGACCAACGACGAATTCTCCTCACCGGGCGTGCTGATCGGCGGTTTCGATACGCCGCCTGTGCTGATGATGTCACACAATCCGCCTTATTATGCGCGTCTGCTGGAACGATACGGCCTGGTCAAGAGCAGGGATCTGCTCTCCTACTGGTGCGACATGACGCAGGTCAATGAGCGGCTGGTGAAAGGGGTCCAGCGCATCGGCCGCGGTCAGAATGTCACTCTGCGCACGCTCGATATGAAGGACCTGGACGGTGAGATCGGCCGCATCAAGGAAGTCTACAATTCGGCGTGGGAACGCAACTGGGGATTCGTGCCGATGACCGATGCCGAGTTCGAGCATATGGCGGAGTCGATGAAGCCGATCGTGAATCCACGGCTATGTGTCATTGCCGAGATCGCGGGCGAGCCGGTCGGCTTCGCGCTTCAGCTGCCGGACTACAACGTGGCGTTCAGGCACATGAACGGAAAACTGCTGCCGTTTGGCTGGGCGAAGTTTCTCTGGTACAAGCGCAAGATCCGGCATACGCGCGTGATCACCATGGGTGTGAAACCGCAGCACCGGAAGCAGGGCATCGATTCAATGCTGATCGTGCAACTGCACATCGAGTCTGCCAGGTTCGACATGCCGCGCGGCGAATGCTCGTGGATTCTCGAGGACAACATGCCAATGCGGCGCGGACTGGAGCGCATTGGCGGTGTCGTATACAAGACCTACCGTGTTTACGAAAAGCCGATTCGATCTGACTGAAGCAACGGCGCGCCGTGCGACTCGCCGGCTGTTCGCCGCGTATCTATTCGTTTCCGGATTAGCGCTGGCGTTCCCGCACCGGCCGGCCGCCTGGCTGCCGCTCGCGCTGTTGCACGTGCTCGGCATCTTCGTACTGATGCAGGTCGGCCCCTTTCGTCGCATACACACGTGGAGCGAAACGCGCTGGCCGCGCGCGAGCCGCATCATCGGCGACTGGTACGCGCTCGCGCTGATCCCCGCGCTCTATACCGAGCTCGCGATCCTGAATGTTTCGGTGTTCGACGGGCACTACTTCGACGCGCTTATTATAGGCTGGGAAGAACGACTCTTCGGCGGCCAGCCATTTCGCGAGCTGGCTCAGGCGTTTCCGAATCTGGCGCTCTCCGAGCTGCTGCACTTCTGCTATCTTTCGTATTACATCATCATCTACGCTCCGCCGCTGTATCTCTATCTGAACGGCAAACGCGCGCAGCAGCAACAAGCCGTCTTCGCATTGATGCTGACGTTCTTCGCGCACTATCTCTTCTTCATTTACTTCCCGGTTGAAGGGCCACGCTACCTGTATGCAGCGCCGGGCGGCGAGCTCACGACCGGCTTCTTCTACAACCTTGCGCACCAATTGCTCGAGGCAGGCTCGGCCCGCGGCGCGGCGTTCCCATCGTCGCACGTAGGCGTGTCGGTGGTCGCGACGGCGTTTGCGTTCTTTGCCATGCCACGGCTTGCGCCAATAGTCCTGTTTCTGACGGTCGGCCTGGGGCTCGGCGCCGTGTATGGCGGCTTCCATTACGCGACCGACGTGGTGGCAGGTGCGCTGTTCGGCCTGCTGCTCTTCGCACTGGCGCCACGAATTGCAAGGTGGTTGGGCGGAGCCGAATGAGGGAGCGCACTGCCGTGGTTGCGGCAATGGCCGCGGGCGCGCTGGTCTGGGCCGCGTCATCCGAGCTGCCTTGGCCGGCACGCCTGTTCTCTGCCATTCTGCTCGGCCCGGCGCCGATTCTTTTCATGCTCCAGGCACGCGCTGCCGAATCATTGCCGCGCCCGCTGCCGCGCATTCCGGTATATGCGGGTAGCATCGGCGCACTTTGGGTGCTCGGTCTGTTGGCCTACGCGGCAGGCATGGCGTCGGGATTCACACATCGAACCATGGGGTTCGTGTCGCTGCCTGCGCTCACTTTCGCGGGATGGACGCTGTATGGCATCGCCGCGGCCGCCATCATCGTCGCGGCGTTCCGGGCCGCCGGCATGCGCGAGACGGAGGTGATGGGCGAAATCACGCCGGTGACAGCATCCGAAAAGGCATGGTTCTGCGCGCTGTCGGTGTCGGCCGGCGCGTGTGAAGAGGCTGCGTTTCGCGGCTTTCTGATACCGGCGCTCTCCGTCGCAGCCGGATCCATCGTAGGAGGTGTTGCGCTGAGCTCATTGGCATTCGGAGTGCTGCACGCGCATCAGCGTGCCGGCGCGGTGCGCGCGGCCGTGATTGGCGCCGTGCTGGCGCTGCCGCTGATTATCACCGGCAGCGTGTACCCATCCATGGCTGCACATGCGCTGGTCGATGTAGTGGGTGGGCTGTGGCTCGCGCGCTGGCTGCTCAGGTAGAGATGACCGAGTTGTCTTCACCCCACGGATTGTGCCGGTATCCGTCCGCCGCAGGATCGTTCAGCCAGCGTTCGCCGTCGACCAGATAACGGAATTCGTATTCACGTCCGGGTGACAGCGATACCGTGGTCTTCCAGGTGCCGTCTTTCTGACGCTCCAGCTGCGTGCCTTCCCAACCGTTGAATTCGCCGACCACGCGAGCGGATTCGCGCGCCGCATCGGCCGGCAGCGCAAACGTCACCTTGACCACGTTATCCTTTGCAAAACGTCTCTTCTTCACCATGACGGCGCGGCATTGCAGGAAACACACCACCTGCTAGCACGCCCGTTGCAAGGTCATGAGCACATGAATTCGACGACGCCCGCCGGCCTGGCCGCTTTCAATGAGCTTCCGGATTATCGCGTTTGCCGGGATGATACGGACCCCCGCGGTTGGTCCGTTGTTGATTCCGGTGGCGTTCCAGTCGGCGTTGCCACCGACCTGATCATTGACCTCGAGCCACTGATTGCACGATATATCGTGTGTTCGACCGCGCGCGCTGCGAAACGCGAAGTTCTGATACCGATTGGCTTTGCCCGATTGGATGAAGACTCTGAGACGGTGCATCTGGACTTTGTCATCGCCGCCGCTGTCGATACGCTGCCGACCTACACCGGCCTTCCGCTCAGCGATGAGTTCAGCGCACGGCTGGAGACGGCGCTCACCGGAGAAGCAAAAACATCGCCGGAGGCGATCATCGTTCGCCGAACCGACGCGACGCGCAATGCGTCCTGAGCTTTATACGGCAACCTGCTACTTTTTTTGTACAGTGCGGCTGAAGTGCTCAGTTGGCAGTCTGTTTCCGTTAGCAAGTCGACACTGGCACGCTAGCCAAATTAGTCAGTAAACTGAACCACTGTCACAATTTAGGTGTATCCGACGTACAGGATTAAGCAGCAGGGCCGGTCCCGGTACGGCGATTGCCTTATCAGGGTCAGGAGAGGGAGAAACGGATATGATTCTGCACTGCACATACGAAGAGTTGTCGGCGCTCAGCGCTGGTGGCGAACGTGTGCTCGCGGAAGCGGGTTCCGGCCTTTCCGTGGTTACCGCGCCGCCCGAAGTCGTAGCGGATGTGGAAGCGCTGATGCCGCGCCTGACTGGCGATCTCGGCGTTACGACGCTGGCCGAGCAACAGAGCATTGCGCGCGCCGTGACGTTCATAGTTGCCGAGCTGAAACAGTCCCTCGATGCGCACGTCCTGCAAACACACCCTGCGGATGAGTATGCGGTCGGCGCGTATTTCGACTATGCACACGCGCTGTCCGTACAGGACCGCGTGCTTCGCATCGGCAATGAGATGGCCGCAATGATCGAGTTGCTGACCGGCTCACCGCCGACGCCGGATATGGTGCGCAATTTCATTCTGCCGGACTAACAGGTTGCTGAAAAACGGGCTGACATCGGTGAAGGCAGGGCGCGCCGCAGACCGTGCGGTTTTACAGCGTATCCTGCATAAACCTATGGTTCAAGCGGTTCGGTTGCGCAGCGGTTTATGGAGAGTACGCTGTAAAACCGCGATGGTCTGCGGCGCG
>JBQTID010000145.1:0-5076 GCA_052389275.1 Gemmatimonadota bacterium
GGTGGAGGCGCGCCTTCCGCTTGTCGGCGAGGATGGTGCCGCGGCAGCGCTTCGCGCCGCAGTTGCATTTGTAGAGCGCCTTGTTCGCGGCGTTGTGCGGCTCTTCGAGCACGAACCAGTAATCGTAGGCGAGCTCCTCGCCCGGCTCGATGGCGCGCACCGCCTCAATGAACACGCGGCCGCGCTCGATTACCGCCTCGCAGTTCGGATCGCAGGAATGATTGATGAAACGCGAAACATTGCCGCCGCTCGCCGCGTCGATGATGACGCGCTCGCTTACGGCGAACAGGAATGTGTGCTGCGGTTCGCTTTCGTCGAATGGGTAACGACGGTCGGCTTCCGCGGGCGAAATGCGCTCGCCGGTGTATTCGATCAGGCGCTGGCCGGCGGCGATCGGCTCGGTTGCGATCACACCCTTACCATGAATCCCCGACCGCACCAGCTTGAATGGGTATCCTCGCGTGCTGTCGCTCGTGCGAAGTTTCCGTGTAGACTTCTTCTTCAACATTCGATACTCGGATTAAAGAGGGCGGAAGAATGCACGCGCTCACTGGCTTTGACAAGCTCAGGCGCCGAGCAGCTTCCTTTCACTCGCGGTCAGCTCGCGGAACTTGCCTTCACCGAGGCCGCCCAGCTTGACTTTGCCGATTGCGACGCGCTTGAGCCGCAGCACACCGACACCAAGCCGCGCAAGAAGTCTGCGTATGTGACGGCTCCTGCCTTCATCGAGCACGATTTCGATCCACGTTGAATGCTCGTGCGTTTTCACGATCTTTGCGCGCTTGGCCGACAGCAGCTCGTTTTCGTCGACGACGCCCGTCATCAACGCCTGCATCAGCTCTTCATCCGCCACCGTGTCGATCTCGACGCGGTAGGTCTTGTCGATGTGCGAGCGCGGATCTGTGATCGTGTCGGCCCAGCGGCTGTCGTTGGTGAAGAAAAGCAGCCCCTCGCTGTCCTTGTCGAGGCGGCCTACCGGCGCGATGTACGGGAAGCCGCCCCCCTTCAGGCATTCGAAGACCGTGTCACGGCCGCGCTCGTCGCTGCGCGTCGTGACCAGGCCGCGCGGCTTGTTGAGCATGACATAGACGTTCCACGCTTTCTCGACTGCCTTGTTGTCGACCGTGACCTTGTCGCGCTCGATGTCGATGCGGTAGTTCGGGTCCTTCTGCACCTTGCCGTTGACGCGCACGCGGCCGCCGGTAATGAGCGGTACCGCGCCGCTGCGCGAAGTAAAGCCGAGCTTCGAGAGGGCGCGCGCGAGCGAGATCTTGGCGCGACTGCTTTTTGCGGCAGGTTTTTTCATCAGAAGTTTGAAACTGCGAGGTCTGGTGCAAAGGCAGCGGCGAATACGAGCTCGCACGCGTCGGAGAGAGCATCGCCGTCGGTGTCGCTGTCGTTGCCACAGGTTACGGCGACTCCTACCGGTTCCAGCTGCAGCGGCGCGCGCGCCTGTCCCGCGCACGCGGCCAGGACTAAAGCGATCGCCGAGGGCAGGACGCGGCTGTTCACACTATCAATTGCCAAGATTCACCGGCACCGTCATCAGCACAGCCTTCGGCTTGCCGTTCTCGATCGCCGGATTGAATCTCATGCTGAGCACCAGGTCTAACGCGGCGCGCGCGATGCGCGGATCTATTTCCTGCTTGATCTCCGGTCCACGTGGCACGCCGTGCTCATCAATGAGCACGAAGACGCGGATCTTGACCGAATCGCCGGGTTGCAGCAGCTCTTTGCCGAGACTGTCGCGCTGTGCAAGCAGCGCCGCCCGATTCTTCACGGTTGGCGATTTTATCGTGCGATTCGGCGGGTCACCTTCCGGCCCGCCGCACGCCAGCGTGAGCAGCAACGCGCCGACCAGCCGTCGGGCCTGTCTCATAACTCCTCGATGCGCCGGCGCACATCGGCGGGAATCGCGCATTTTGCGCGCCTGCCGTAATCATATGCGACGACGACGCCGTTGCCATCCGCGGCGATCCCGTTCGTCTTCAGGCTTACGATCCGGTACTCGTGCGTAAAACGATCTTCAGCCAGCTCGACCACGCGTGCGCCGACCAGCACGGTGTCCGGATACTCGAGCGGCTGACGAAAGCGGCATTGTGTAGAAGCGAGAATCGGCCCGGGCGCGCCACCATCACCGCGAAACCCGACGCGGTCGAGAAACGCGATGCGCGCCGTCTCGAAGTAGCGAAAGAACATCGTGTTATTGACGTGGCCGAATGCATCCATGTCGCCCCATGCGACCGGCACTTCGATGACGACCGGAAAAACCGTGAGCAGCTCGTGCCTGCTCATATCTGCCAGGTAGCTTCCCACTCGCAGAAGGCGTCGCCTTCGTTGGCGCAACGCACATGTCGCACCACCGCGTTATTGCCGCCGGCCAGCTCGAGCGTCATACGCAAGCCACCGGTCTGGCGTGCGCAGAACAACGGGTCCGGCTCATCGAAATCGACCATGCGCAACACTGCGCGCCCCGGCTCCTGTTCGACGATGTGCATATCGCCGCTGTGGTAGTACAAACGGAATAGTTTGATTGGTTGATTGAGAAACTCGGTGGGCGTGCCTTTGCGAATAATGCCGCCGTACAGCTGCGAGCCGAGCGAGCGAATCGAATGCGCACCCGCCTTTTCCATCCACGCGGCATCGAGCGGCCGCATGACCTCGTCGGCTGTGCGCCACACGTCGAGCAGCATTCGAAATGGAATCTCGTCGGTCGATGCGACGCTCTCGACGCGCGCGCGCAAAGCTTTGGGCAAACGCCCTATGATCTCGTCCAGTGTCGCCTTGCCGGCCGACGATTCGATGTATGCCAGCGTCGCGCGCAGGGCGGTACCCTTCGCGATTGCCATCAGGCGCTCAACGCGCGCAGGCTGGCGCGGTCGACCTTGCCTGACCCTAGCCGCGGAATCGCCTCGACGAACGCGACGCTCTTCGGCACCTTGTACTTCGCGAGGCGCTCGCGCGCGTATTCGATCACGATTGCTTCACTGATGTTGTTTCCGTTGGCCCGCACGACGAACGCCTTGCCGACTTCGCCCCACAACGCATCCACCACTCCAATCACCGCCACTTCGGCCAGACCTGGACATAACGCGAGCACGGACTCGACTTCAGCTGGAAACACGTTCTCGCCCCCCGAAATGTACATCTCCTTGCGACGCCCTGCGATTGCATATGCGCCGTCTTCCGCTCGCAGCGCGAGGTCGCCGGTGCGCAGCCAGCCGCCGGGCGCGATTGCTTCGGCCGTTCTCTCCGCGGCGTTGAGGTAGCCCGCGAACATCTGCGGGCCGCGCAGCAGCAATTCGCCGATCTCGCCGTGGCCGATCTCGGCGCCGATTTCGTTGACCAGCTTTGTCTCGAGGAGCGGCATCGGCCAGCCCACTACGCCTGGCCTTGCGATGGCTTGCTCGGGTGAGATCGTGAAGCAATTCGGTCCGCACTCGGTCAGGCCATAGCCTTCGCGGATGCGATACCCCGCGGAGCGAACTCTCTCCAGAACGACACCGGGGCACGGCGCCCCGCCGGAGAAGAATGATCGCAGGTGCGGCAGCTCGATCCCCCAGTTTGGCGCGTCGAGCATCATGAGCAGCTGCGTCGGCACCGTCAGCGATACCGTGCAGCATTCCTCGCGCATTGCGTTCAGGAATTCGGCCGGCTCGAACTTCTCCATCAGCACAACCGTGCCGCCACGCTGCCAGAGTGGTGTCGCGAAAACGTTCCAGCCGCCAGTGTGAAAGCACGGCGTCGTGATCGGCGCAATGTCCTCATGCGTGAGCTGCCACGCGGTGGTCGTGGCGATCGCATTGTAGAAGATCTGGCGGTGCGGCAGGATAGCACCCTTCGGTGTGCCGGTGCTGCCGGAGGTATAGAGCACGAGGAGTGGATCTTCGGCGTCAATGTCGACATCGCGCGCCGCGCCGCGGGCGCGCAGCAGTGCCGGGTACTCATCATCGAAATCGATCCAGCGCAACAGCACGTCGGCAGCGCGCGTGGCATCCTCCGCGAGCGTGCGGAACGCACCTTCGCCGAAACACACAGTCACCTGCGCGTGCGCGATGATCGGGCCGAGCTCCGCGGCCGCAAGTCGCCAGTTGAACGGCACGAGCGCCGCGCCAATGCGGCCGCACGCGAAGAACAGCTCGATCAGCTCGAGCCGGTTGTTCGACAGCGCGCCGACGCGGTCGCCCTTGCGTATGCCGAGCGACTGAAGCGCGGCCGCCGCGCGGTCCGCGCGCGCATCCAGCTCGCCGTAGGTGAGCCGCGCGTCCGTAGTGCGATCAACAAGCGCAACACGATCGCGCGCGGTGTTGCGCCAGCGCCGTAACGGATCGGGTTGCGTGGGGAACAGCGGCGCGAAGCTCACGAGATCTCCGGAGACGGAGACGGAGGCGGGATCACTCCCAGGAAAAATTGCAACATCTCTAATGTTGCGTCCGGGCCTTTTGCGTCCGTGTACGTGCCTTCTGGGGAGCCACCTGACCACGCATGTCCGAGCTCGTGCACTTCCATGTTCAGCACGAGCAGTCGGCCATCCTTGTCCAGGGTAATGGTCCGAGTCACCGCGTAGTCATTCTCCACCGTCAGGTTGGATTGCGACTCTGCGCTGTCCGCGCCGAGCAACTCCGCGATGGTAAGCCATTGCTGCGTTAACTGCTGCGCGTGCAGCGGCGGCACCACCTTGTCCTGCAGACCGTGAATGATGAAGACCGGGACGACACGCGCGTGCTTCCCCATGGCCGCATGCGCCAGCCTGCCTTGCGCTACCGGATCCGGCCCGCCACCCGTCATCGCCTGGCGGGCGGTCGCGAGTGAGGTGCTTGCCTTGAACTCCATTCCCGAGTGCAACGCGAGGGCCGCGTACACTTCGGGGTGATTGATGGCGACCACGTTTGCCATGGCCGCGCCCGCTGACATGCCGGCAAGAAAGACGCGCGCGGCATCGACGCGATGGGTCCTGATGATTTCGTTGGTTATGCCGGCAATGATTGCAGGCTCGCCACTCACGCGCGACTGGTGCCGCTCGTCGAACCAGTTCCAGCATTTGCCGACGTTCTCGCCACCTTGCTGGGGATACAC
>JBQTID010000146.1:0-3011 GCA_052389275.1 Gemmatimonadota bacterium
AGACCCCGCGCCCACAACCCGCGCCCGCAGCCCGCGCCCAGGTTGTTTCCCGCGCCCGCGCCCGCGACCGCGCCCGCGGTCGCACTCTTTCCATGGCGCGGTCCATGCAAACTCTCAGGTCGTTACCGGAGAATCACATGGACGAGGAAAACAAAAGACTCCAAAAGGCCTTTGTCGGCGCCGTCAGGCAGAGCGACATAGAGCCCTATACCGCGCTGCGCTGGCTGGGTACGCTGTTCAAGTCGGCGGCGGTGTTCCTGCTGATTGCGATTATCGGCGAGTTCGTAGCCGGGCTGCGCTTCGAGGGCATGCGGGCACTGCCGATCCTGCTGGGTGAGCTGGCTCGCACGATGGTGTTGGGCGTTTTGTTGTGGGGCGCCGGCGATCTCGTGCGTCTGTTGATCACCGTAGGTAACGACATCAGGGCTGAGCGGATTCTGCTCGCGCGGCTGGTCTTCCGGATTCCGAATGGTAAATCGGAAGATCCGATTGCCGAGCCGCCGCCCGAGGTTATGAACCCGCAGTATGCTGACGAAGATGACGCGGCTGCCGACTGAGCACCAATCGCATCACCGCTTATCCAGATCCCGCAACGCCTTCGCGCCCGCGTCCAGCGCGGCGCTGATCTCATCGATCAAGTCCCGAGTCGCGTTGAGCGTCAGACCTTCGGCACCCAGCTGCGTCTTGAGCTGCCGAATCTTGCGCGCCGCGTGATCCATGCGCGTCGCGGCTTCGGCGATCGAGCCGACCGGCGCGTCGTCCCCGAACGGGCTCGCCTTCTGCTTCGCTTCGTATGGTTCACCGAACGGATTCTTCGTCATTGTCCCTTGAACCTCGGTGACCGCTTCTCGAGAAATGCGCTCACGCCTTCACGTTTGTCATCACTTCCGAACGCGGTAATGAAGAGCTCGCGCTCATAAGCCAGGCCCGCGGTGAGCGGCATTTCTTCCGACGCGCGTACGGCGGTTTTTGCGAGCCGCAATGTCAATGCCGATTGCGCGGCCATGGTGCGCGCGATCTCGATCGTCTTCTGATGCAGCTCAGCGTCCTCGACTACGACGTCGACCAGCCCGATACGCTCGGCTTCGACGGCATCGATCAGCTCACCGGTCAAAATCATGTGCAGCGCGCGGCCACAACCGATCAGTCGCGGCAGGCGCTGCGTGCCGCCCCCGCCCGGAATCAGACCAAGCTTGATCTCGGGCTGCCCCAGTTTCGCGGAGCGCGCGGCTACCCGTACGTCACACGCGAGCGCCAGCTCGCAGCCACCGCCGAGCGCGAAACCGTTGATCATCGCGATCACCGGCTTCGGGAACGCCGCAATCTCCTCGAACACGGTTCGCTCGACCATGCTGGCGCGCTGCTCGACCGGTGTGCGTTCGGCAAACTCGTTGATGTCCGCGCCGGCGATGAAAGCCTTGTCACCCGCGCCCGTAATGACGACGACGCGCGCCTGATCCTGATCGCGCAGCGCGGCCAACACGCCAATCAGCTCGGAGCGGACCAGCGAGTTCAACGCGTTGCGCTTGTCTGGCCGGTTCACGACAATGATGGCGACGCCCTTGTCGATGCTGAGCTGGAGCGTTTCCAGTCCGCTTACCATTTATAGAATCCTTCGCCGGTTTTCTTGCCGAGTTTGCCTTGTGCCACCATCTCCTCGAGGATGCGCGGCGGCCTGAAATGCTCCGCGCCTAGCTTCTCGTGCAGGTAGCGCGCGATGTCGAGACGCACATCGAGGCCAACCAGGTCGGTCAATTTTAGCGGACCCATCGGATGGCGATAGCCGAGCTCCAAGGCCTTGTCAATGTCTTCCGCACTGGCGACGCCTTCTTCGAGCATGCGCATCGCTTCCAACCCGAGCAGCACGCCCAGCCGCGAGCTCGCGAATCCGGGCGAATCCCTGACCGTGACCGGCTCCTTGCCGATTTGCCGAACGAACTCGGTAGCCGCAGCCAGCGTTGCCGCATCGGTTGCCGTACCGGCCACGATCTCGACCAGCGTGTTGATATGCACTGGATTGAAGAAATGCAGTCCGAGCATGCGCTGCGGGCGCTTCAGCTCACGCTGCAGCGCGTTGATGCTGAGACTGGAAGTGTTGCTCGCGAGGATGCATGTATCGGCTGCGGCGTCCTCGACGGCCCGCAGCACCGCATGCTTCAGTTCCATCCGTTCCGGGACCGCCTCAATGACAATCTCGCTGTCGGCAATGGCCGCCGTGTCGGTGGCGGTGCTGATGCGGTCGAGAATGGCCGCGTGCTCATGGTCTGAAACTTTGCCGCGCTTGATGCCTTCAGCGAGGTTTTCGCGAATGCGGGTGAGACCGTGCTCGACGACTTCGGCTGTCGTGTCCAGCAACACAACCGTACAATCCGCGGCGGCCGCAACTTGTGCGATGCCGTGGCCCATCGTGCCGGCGCCGACCACGGCCACTTTTCGAATCATTTGCGCGTGCGTCCGAAACGAGGCGCCCGTTTCTCGAGAAACGACTCGATGCCTTCCTTGAAATTCGGGGTTGCGAACGCGCGCAGCTGCGCATCGACTTCGGCCTCGAGCATGTCGGCGAGCGGCACGCGCAGCGAATCACGCATGTTTCGGCGCAGATCGATCATCACCGTGGCCGGCGCGGCCGCGATCTGGCCGGCGAGTGTACGAGCCGTGGCTTCCAGATCGGCGGCCGGTACTACGCGGTTGAACAGACCGAGCTTTTCACCACGCTCAGCGTTGATCATCTCACCGGTATAAGTAAACTCGGCGGCGAGAGCAGGACCGACGATACGCGGCAGGAAATAGCTGCCGCCCCAGTCGGGATGAAGTCCAACACGCAGGAAGCCGAAGCCGATCGACGCCGTTTCGCTGGCTATGCGAAGATCACAGGCAAGCGCCAAACAGGCACCCGCGCCGGCGGCGGGACCATTAATGGCTGCGATGACGGGCTTGGTCATGTCGTCGATGCGCTGAATGACCCGCGCGCCCGCGCGCACGAGCGCTTCGAAGCGAGCGACGTCGTCACG
>JBQTID010000147.1:0-8969 GCA_052389275.1 Gemmatimonadota bacterium
TCAGTCGGGATGACTGGATTTGAACCAGCGACCCCCTGAACCCATTACTGAGAGGACCAGAGGCAGTTTACGAGAAAATGCCGTGATCGCAACACGTTAGCCGGAATCGGTCCGACACGCCAGAGCGCCGATTCGGGCCTAAACCATACCAAGACCATACCAGAAACCATACCACCTCGCGCGATTCGACGGCCGCCTTCGGGCGGCCGTCTTGCATTTGGGGATTCGAAATGGCGCGTCCACGAAAAGCGGAAAACTGGGCCAGGACAGCAAAAGTAGGCGATCGTGCTCTAATCTGCCGCAACAGACCAGGCCAGTAAGATCCAAATCGGGGCGCCGCTCGGCTCAGCGCTCCGACTTTATCGGCGCTCGCACGCCTGATTCGTCCTTGCCCGCCCGCATGAACATGCGAGTGCACAACACTGCAAATGCTCAATCCGGCACAACCGGAAGAGCGAGCGTCCTACTCCCCTTTCGCTACACGCGCCACATCGACGTTCACACGTCGTAGTTCTTCGTCCCCTCCTCATTGTTAACCACTGTGCGTGTTCGGATCGCGCGACGCGCCACGCGGCACCTTTTGGCCGCCACTGCTGACAACATCAAGGAGGGCCAGATGCTCGAACAACTACTCACTCGCTGCCGAGGGCTGCGGGAACGCGGCGGAATTCAGTGTCTGCAACTTGGCGCCCGACGTCGTCGACGCCGTCATGCAGGAACTAGGTCGCCGCGCTGGCGTTCCGGGATTCGTCCCGCCCCCCTGCATCTGCCGGCTCATCGAGCGACTGCTTGCTCAGATGCCCGTGCCCGCCTCGCGGCATTGATCGCAACGTCGATATGAATACCCCCAGTACAACGTGGGTACGCGCGCGCGATTCCCAGCGATCCCGTCTTTACCGTGCGGAGGACCGCGTACTGCGTGGAACAGATGTCGTCCACGTACTCGTGAAGCTTCAGCATTGGCGTGCTCATCGGACCGCACCTCCCGCCGAGGCGCCGTTTACGGCAGCCGACGGCATTGCGTATTCCTCGCGACGCCGCCCGTCGCCACGAAATACAGCGAGCGTCACGTAGCGGAACGAGCCATCGCCTTCTTCCACGATTTCCGGCGGATCGGTGTGCTTCGCGCCGCGGCTGTACTTCACCCGCGGCGGCGAGCTTCATGTGCGCTTTGGGTTCCAGGTCGCGCCGCGTGTAGAACTGGCCGGCGTACCACACACCCTGCCGCTCTTCGCCATCGATCGTCACAGTGCCGCGCCGCGCGCCGATCAGGCGCCAGTCGAAAAGCTTCATTGGCGAGCGGGAAGCGGAAGCCGCCGCGCGGCACGTCGCCGCTGCGCCTGCCCATGCGGCCGTACTCGCGCAGCGCGTGAAGCACCGCTCGTCGCGGCGCGATCGGGCTCGAGCTGGGTCAGGCGTTCAGCCGCTTCGGCGTGCGCGTGGCCGTGATCGAGGCAATGGAGCGCATCGTCCCGACCGAAGACCCCGACATATCCGAGTCGCTCACAGAAGCGTTGCGCGCTGAGGGAATCGAGATCCATGCCGGCGTAAAGGTCACGCGTGTTTTGCGCGATGAGAGCGACATCATCGCCGAAGCCGTCCTGGCGGTTCGCTTCGGCCTCACCACGCGCGATGTTGTTTCAACGCTCCACCCATACCTGACGTGGGCCGAAGGACTCAAGCTCGCGGCGCAGACCTTCACGAAGGATGTGGCGAAGCTGTCGTGCTGTGCGTAGCACGCCGAAGTGGGGCCAAAGCGGAGTGCACAAGCAGGTGTTGCTCGTCTCTGGGCCGCATCTATATTGTTGGCAACTCTTTCCAGTGCTGATCGTCCGATGCGACTTGATATTGACAGCCTGAGCGAGGCCGAGCTCGTCGACCTGAATCATCGGATTGTGGCGCGCCTGCGCATGTTGAGACAACTGCGGGCGCACTCGCAAATGATGGAGTTCAAGATTGGCGATCGGGTTACTTTCCAGCCCGATGGCCAGACAAGAACGGGCACGCTCACTCGCTACAATCGCAAGACGGTGACCGTCGTCACCGATGCTGGTGAGCATTGGAATGTGGCGCCCGGACTGCTGGGGCGAGCCGAGCAACCTGCCGGCGGCAAGACGGCTGATCTAAAGATTCTGCTGCCGGGTAGAACGTGAGTACGCCGCAACTCCCGTTCGTTGTCGGTGACAAGCGTGTAGCCGAGAGCAATCGTCTGAGCGGCAATGAGCAGATCGTTTCCGCCGATCGGCTGTCCCGCCTGTTCGAGGCGCGTGCGGAGTGTGCCACGGGTGGTGTCGGCCGGTGCATCGAAGGGCAGAATGTCGATTGCTCCCAGCACGGCTTCCAGTTGGGCGCTGAGCCGCGCGGACCCTTTCTTTGCCGTGCCATATCTCAGCTCGGCTGCGACCATGATGCTGGTGCTGACCTCTGCTTCACCTATCTCCCGAATACGCTGCGCGACCCGGCCCTGCGGCGTCCGGATGAGGTCAGAAACAATGTTCGTGTCGAGCAGGTACGGCATTAGAGGTCGACTGGATCGGTTGGCAATTCGGAAATCGGCAGGAACTCTTCCTCCAGCGGCTCGAGAGTCGCCAGTACTGCCAGCAACGATGTGGGTTGGGCAGGTTCGATGATCAGCCGTTCGCCTTCCTTGTGCAAAATGGCTTCATCACCCGGAAGCTCGAACTCGCGCGGGATTCGCACAGCCTGATTTCGCCCATTTTTTGAACAATTTGACTCGTCTTTCCAGTAAGCAGTCCCGCCGATCGAGTTGACAACGGGAATGCGAGTACGTATAACTGTACGTACACGCTCGTTTGGAGGCAGGATGACCTATCGTGGCCGTGGTACAACGACGGGTAACTCCCAGTCAATGGCGTTCGAGAAGGCGCTGTTCCGCGCCCATCCTGAGTTCGCGTCAGGCCGCCTGGAAGCAGAACCGATCTCACCCAACTACCTGCTGGTGCGCGCGATTCCGGATGACGAAGCGGCCGCCCCAGGCGGAGACCCGGTGTTTGGCGCCTTTCTCGATTTCATGGAAGCGCAGATGAAGGCCCAGCCCAATCAGATTCAGCCTCTCTCGTCCACATCGCTGGATCGGGCGCGCGCGCTCGTTGGTGATGTCGACGTCGATCCAGAAGAGGACCTCGGCGACGATCCGCTTTTGTGAGCGCGGATATTTTTGAGCGGATGAAAGAGCCACCACCCAAGGCCGCAGGGTGGTGGCTCCTTTCTTGGCCGTTGTTTCAGCAACAGTTCGAGGGATTGGTCGCCGAAGTGGAGCGCCTGCGCGATGGCGATCCTACGGAATATCGCCATCATCCCAAAGCAAAATTGCTGGCTACAATTCTTTGGGTTATCACGGAAGAAGTGCCGCGCGATCCTGGACATGAGAACTTCCGCCAAGGCAGTACGCTCGGTCCCGGCTATACCTCGTGGTACCGCGCCAAATTCTATCAGCGCTATCGGCTGTTCTACAGATTCGACAGCAAAGCCAAGGCGATCATTTACGCGTGGGTGAACGTTGAAGGCAGACTGCGGAAAGCAGGTGACAAGAACGACCCGTACGCAGTGTTTCGCAGAATGCTGGAGCGCGGAACTCCGCCTACATCTTTTCGTGAGTTGTTGAGCGAATCGGACAATCTTCGCCTGCCGGTGACCGAGTCGTGACCAGCGGCCGGGAACAGCGCAGATGAACGCCTCGCGAGATCAACTGTGGCGCAGATCGCAGCTGACGAGGTACGACTGGCTGCACTCGAGCGCGAGCGAGCTGAAGCGAGTGCACATCTGAAGCCTTGACTTGCCGGATGGCGCGTTGTCGCAGGCATGATCCCCTCCGTGAAGAAGTGAACAACCGCCCTCTCGGGCGAGCGCTCTTTCACAAGCGAGCCTGACGCCCTCCGGGTGGCAGGCCCCACTCCGGCCAAGGCGCGGTTCCTTTCTCACTTCGGCGCGCAGCACCGTTCTTTCTTGCCGCGGAGAGCAGTGAGGATGGGTAACGTGCAGGTATCGTGTGTCTGCGCATGCGGCGGTGGGGTTATGGATACGTTTCGAGGTTCTTCGCGAGTTTCGGGTCGGTTGTGATGAGTGCGTTGCGAATGGCGGGAAGGGTTCGTCGTACCCATGCAAGCGCAAGCTTGCGCTCCTCGGGTCCCGCAATTACCGGGTCGTACATCGATCCCTTCCTGAGCGCTCGGATCTCCATCGAATCGGGTACCAGATCAGACAATTCATCCAAACCAAGAGCTGCGGCGCCTGCAAATGCGGCCTCATGGTGACCCGAACCCTGGCCGGTGCGCAGTCCATGCGCGGCAAGCAGCGCGATCGCGGCCATGTGTCCCGCGTCGTAAGCAACTCGAAGCGAAGTGTCGACGCTGAGATTCGGCCACTCCGCGTCGCGCGCGCTCGCGACGGCCTTGCTCCAGACTGCGGCAACGGCTTCTCGGCTGGATTCCTGCGGTCGCAGTTTGCCGATAGCGATCATGTTCTGGATGCGCTCGGGCCAGGAGCGTTCGATTCCGGTACTTCCTGCCGACTTGCCGCGCGCGGTCACGCTGCCTCATCCCGGAGCCGAATACCGGCGGCTGTTACCAGAGGCTGAATTGCGGATGCCGCGCCTGCAACCCAGCGCTTTGGTCCGGTCAGCGTATCGCGGAGAAACCGAAATGCAGGATGGTCACGCCGACCAAGACGCTCGGCGAGCGTCTGCGGCGTGTAGCGTATCGGATTCACTTCACGGTCGGTGATCGATTCGACTTCAGCCAGCTGGCGTAGCAGCTTCTTGCGATCCAGCGACGAGTCTTCGACGACGAACAGATCGATGTCGCTCTCCGAGCCCGGCGTGCCGCGCGCTACGGAGCCGAAGACGAAGGCGGCATGCACGCCCGGCACATCCGCCATCGCATTTTGCAGCAGGGGCACCGGATCACTGGTGTCACCGGCGAGGAGCCGCGCTGCGGCCCAGACGCGCGACGAGAGCACGGCCGCGTACCGGACGCGATTGCCCTCTCGCAGCCGCACCAAGCACCCGAGGCTAACCAGCCGGTCAAGCTCGCGATCGAGGGAGGCGCCGCTGAGGCGCAGCACGCGGCGCAGCTCGCGAGCGTGCGGGCGACCGTCCGGACGGACGAGGAAATACCGTAGAATTTGCACGGCGGCCGACGGCACGCCGAGCGTCTCGAGCGGGTCGTGCGAGCCAACCCGTTCTGAACCCGTCTGCGGTATGACATCGGTCCGGTCGATACGATCAGCCATGCCCCAAAATATAGGGCAGTTTTTCGGCCCGGTCAATGGGGCAGCGGCACGGCCACTCACCAAACACGAACATGCCGGCCCAACTCGATCACCAGCCCGTCAATTTCGATGCGACCGGGCTCTTCGGGCAGACATTTCGCCGCAAATGTTCGACAGACTGAGTTAAGGAGCGGCACGCGCCCATCAACAGCAAATTTCAATTGGTTCCTTCCAGCCCTCGCACGTCGAATTTGTCCTTCTCACGACCTGTTGCCTGCTTGTTTGTGATGAGATCTGCGCGCCCTAGCACCGAAACCTGCACGCCTTCAAGCTCAGCCAATATGCGATTGGCCCAGGCACGTTCGAAATCGAGTCCCGTGACGCCGGTAAGAATGTCGATACGATTCGGTGGCAACCCAAACTGCGCAACAATGTCCGCGCGCGTAAAATCGGACTCGGCGATGCCCAGATCGGCAAGGGGAGCGCCGAACTCCGCGAGTGCCTGCCAAACGCGGCGCGCGTTATCGGCACCGGGATCGATCCATATGTCGATATCGACTGTCGCGCGGGGGTAACCATGAGCCGCAAGTGCATGAGCGCCCACGATCAGAAAACGCACGTCGTTTCGCACCAGCGCGGCGAGCACGTCGTGGTAGTCCGGATTGAGCATGAGGGAACGCGCTACTGCTCGTCGAGCGTCGTTAGGCGGAACGGCATGGCGTCACGCGTATAGGCCGGCGTGGGTTTGCCGGCCAACGTCCAACCGCGGCGGCTCAACTCTGCCACTAGCGCCAGCCGTTCCGCCATGGAGCCACCGACCCGTGCATCGCCCGCTTCCTGCGAATGCAGCGGAACGATTCGCACGGTCATGTTATGCCGGTCACGATTCATATGCGTTGTCTATACCCTTTTCACTGAGCGAAGTGCATAAAAAACGTAGGTAACCCGTGCTGCACCAAGCGAGAATGCCCGATGAGTTGATCATCGGGCATTTTGCTAAGTGTCTATCCATATGTTGTTTGGTAAGTCGGGATGACTGGATTTGAACCAGCGACCCCCTGAACCCCAATACTGAGAGGACCAGAGGTAGTTTACGAGAAAATGCCGTAATCGCAACACGTTAGCCGGAATCGGTCCGACACGCCAGAGCGCCGATTCGGGCCTAAACCATACCAAGACCAGTCACTCTCTCTCGAGAAGCGGTATCTCAGCCCTTCGCCCACTAAACGGAAGCCACTCTTCTCGCGGCCCAGAAGTGGATTTTGCAGCTGCTCGATCTGGAGTCGCTCGGGATCTTCAGCATGAGAAACGTATGCGATGATGTACTCTTTCGTGGTGGAGCGCACACATTCAGAGGCCATCTTTACATCGGTTTCGCCGAGTTCAATCTCCTGAGAGCCCTCGCCCAGCCATCTACGCGAGCATCCCACCGCGCGATCTCGGCGTCCGACAATTCGCGATGCTCCGCCGGATGCTTGCGATAGCTGTACTGCGGCGTCTCGCGGTCAGCTTGCCGCGCAAACTGCGTGAAGAGCCCACGGTCGAGCGTCCCGTTCACCTTGTAGCATTCGGAGCAAAGAGCATAGCTCCGCTCTTTCTTGATCGTGCCGCAGGCCACGCAGTGAAGAAACCGCCGAGGTGCTGAAATGAGCGTCTTGACTTGCCGGGCTACTTTGCGGCGGAGGGTTACAGCGTGACCGAACGCTATGCGACGCCGGTATTCCAGTTTGACTCCGACGCTATCACAACTCGAGTTCGTCGGCAGAGAAGACTCATGGCCTTAAGCCGCCTCCACCGCATGCACCTCGATGTCCACCTTGAGTGCACTGCGCAGCACGTCAAAAATGGTGGCGAGGTTGTCCATGCTCGGGTTGCCGTTGAGCGAGAGCATGCGGTGCAGGCTCTTGGCCGGCTTGTCGGTCAGATCCGCGAGTCGTTCAAAACCAACGGTCGCGTTGACCAGGTCGCGCAGCATCATGCGCGCCGTTTCGGGCTCGCCGTTCAGGAAGAGCGTGGCCGCTTCAACCAGCATCGCGCGAGCGAACGCCGGATCGCGCTCGACACGCGCGGCAACGGTCTGTCTGAAATCACGCGTCAGTGCCATCGAAGTCACCTCCTCTTTTTGCGACGTCGCTCTTCAGGTTTCTCGCTCTCTTTCAGCTTCGCCTTGCGCGCCTTGTACTCGGACCCCAATCGATCACGTATCCACCAAGGCCTCTGAACCATTTCACGCTCGAAGTGTTGCCTTGGCTCAACCGGACCTGCGCCGCGACAACTTTTGCCGCGGCTGCGGAGTCGAGGCCGTCGAACCAGTCCTTCAATGGTAACACTTATGTGACCATTGCGAAAGGGCGCAAACGCACCGGCTACGGCCGTCATAGCACGACCGACTCGACGTACGGGCGAATGACGCTGTTGACGCGGCAGATCTCAGCGTATCGGTCCAGCTCGTCAATGGTGAAGCGTCGCTCGCGCCACCCGTCGCGTAGCGCCTCGAGCGCGACCTCCAGTCCGATCTTGTTCCTGTATTTGAAGCAGTCGGCCACAGTTTTGGCGACGCCTATACTCGCAGCCGCTGCCCCTCGACCTGGTGCGTCTCCACTCCATCTCCGCCTCGGCGTCTCGCGAGCTTCAGGACGCGCTGACGGTTCATTCTTGGGCATGTGGCAAAATGTAGACAGATATCAACAAACACCAACATTTTGCCACATGTCATAAGCCCAGCGCCTCGCGCAGCCAGCGCAGATCAACACGCTGGTCATCGGGCAAGCGCGCCTCGCTTTGCTCCAACTCCTTCAGAAGCATCTCCAACTTGGGCCGGGCGCGAGGTAGCTGCGAAGCCTGGCGCGGTGTCAGTCCATCGAGCGCCGGAATGTGATCGTCCAGCCAATCCTTCAGGTGCTGTTCGCGGAATTGTCGTACGGCATCAACCGCCTCCGGCGGAACCGCTTCGTCCGGACGTTGCTTCCGAGTGCCGGCGGACGCCCGCGCAGCCGCTAACAGTTGCGCCGTGTTCTCTTCCTTGCGCAAGCGGAATCGCACGAGATCCTGTAACTGGCTTTCAATGGCGAAACGCAGCGCATCGGCGCGGCGCGCGGAGTTGGTCTCCGCGCTAAGTCGCGTCTCTGAAAGCACGATGCGGCCAATAACAGTATTGTCCCACGAGCGGTGCACCGCGTTCCCAGCTTTGGTGACGACGAATATGGTGTCGTCGCCTTCCGCCTCCGGCTCCTGCACGCCCGGCAGTGATGCGAGCTGTCGGGCTACTTCGTCCCGCGGTCCCAAAAGAGCGAAGTCATCCCTCGTGAGCACGAACGGATCGCCATCCGTGTTTTGCAGTGTTGGCGGTGGCTGATGCAGCATGCGCTGCACCGCTGCACTCCAAAGCTCGAGCAGATCGAGCTGCGTGTCGGGATCGCGCAATTTCTCCCGAGCGACCGCTCGCGTTCGCACCCGGCATATGCGCCGCGCGTCGCGCGTCACGGCCTCAGCATACCGCGGCGACAGAGGCTGAGCATGGACGCCGCCGAAAAATGAAATGCCGTCGCAGGTCAAGACAATTGCAAGAATGGTATCGAAGCGCTGAAGCGTGTTCGAGGTGCGCATGTCGTGCACGAAGCGCTCCTCGCGGGTAAGTACGTCGATCAGCCGCGAGCCTGTGCCCGACGTGACTTCGGCTACTTCCCAGAGCGACACCCACGCAGCGTCGTAGGCTTGCAGAAGAAGCCGATCATCGTCCG
>JBQTID010000148.1:0-12477 GCA_052389275.1 Gemmatimonadota bacterium
CCACTGCTGCCGTGCAAGTGACAGGATCACCGCACCGTACTCTTCACGCTCACGCTCGACCTTGTATTCGACGTCGTTCGCCGCGGCCAGCTCGAGCTTCGCCCATTCGCGCCACAGGTTCACACCGGCCGCTGCCTCGACCATCTCGTTGATGGAGGCGCCACCCACGCGCGCCGCGGTCTCGAGGAAGTAGAACGCGCCGTCATCGGCGCCGCGAATGAATTCGGTGTGGAGGATACCGCGATCGCTGCCCAATGCCTTGGCGAGTGTCTGCGTCAGCTTGTGCAGCTTCCGGTCTTCGGCCGAGCCCCGCTCGAGGGTGCTGGTGCGGAAGAGACCGCCACCGTGATACACCTCGAAGGGCGGTTTATGATAACGGTGTTTTTCGGCGAGCACCAGCTTTCCGTCAATGACGATTGCATCGACGTGGTATACATCGCCGCGCACGAATTGCTCGATCAAATGGTTCGCTTGCGCGTCGCCCATGGTCTCGAGCGTCTGCCAAACCTGCTCCGGACCAGCGAACTTTTTGATGCCTACCGCGGATGCTTCCATGCGCGGCTTTAGCACCCAGGGTGGTGGCACCGCCGCGAGAAATGCAGCGACGTCGTCGTAAGGAAAAGTTTTCGTGAATGCGGGCACGCGAATGCCGCTGGCGCGCGCCTTTACCCGCATGGCCAGCTTGTCGCGGAAGAAACGCGTGATGCTCTCGTTCATGCCCGCCAGCCGCAAATGTTCGCGCAGCGCGGCCGCCATCTCGACATCGAATTCGTCGAGCGCGACGATGCGATCGAAGCGCTCGGTGCGCGCGAGATAGCCCACCGCATTGAAGACGTGCTCGCGGTTGTAGAGCGCCGGCATCATGAACACGTCGTCGATCGACTCGCGCGGCCAATCCGCGTGCGCCAGCGATTCCAGGGTCAGCAGCAGCACGCGCGCGCCCTGCGCCTTGCACTCGCGCATGAAGTCAGCCCCTTTGTCGAAGCTGGTCATGCAGAGAATGGTCGGCTGCGCCATTACATGTTCGATGTCGTGGTCGGCGGGACCGTGGTATCCACCGGTGGCAGCGGTATCGGTATCGGCTGTGGCTGCGGCTGCAGCTGTGGCTCTGGCTCCGCCGGCTGCGGTTGCGGCTCGGTTTGCGCCGGCGTCTCCGCCGGCGTTGCGACGACTTCGCGTACGACTTGCTGGAAGCCGCTGATCCACGGCTCACCTCGCTCGGCCGCCTGCTGCCGGCGCGCGCTGAGGATCTGGAGCGCGCGCTGGAGATGCGCCGCAATGGTCGGCCGAAGCTGCTCCAGCAGCGAGCGCGTTTCGGCCGCGCGCGCGCTCGGGATGATCGCGGTGTCGAGCAGCTGAAGCGCGTGCTGATTGATCTTGATCTGTTCTTCGATATAGGTGTTGTTGAAGCCGGCCGGCAGCGTCAGCAGAGCACGCGCAATACTGTCGGCTGCGGTGCGGATGGAATCTGCCAGCAAATTGTTGCGCGCCGGCGCGTTGAACAGCGTCTTGATGCCTTGGTGATCGGCGATGATGACATTCGCGTAGGAAATCACCGCGTCGCTCTGCGAGACCTCGCGCGCGGTGCGCGCCAGCGCGATCTCGGCATCACCAAAAGCGAAGAGCACGCCCAGCGCATCCGGCTCCGTGAACACGGCCTTGCGGGCCGTGGCCGCGGTATCACGCGCCGCGGGAGTGTCCGCCGCGTCGTCGTCGCCATTACCGCCGCAGGCGAGCAGTGCCGCCAGCGCTGCGCAGCGCACGAGTGCTTTCATGACTCCTCGAACAACTGTGTGACCATGACTTGGAAGCCTGGCATCACATCGGCACCGCGCAGCTCGTCTGTTTGGTTCAGAATCAACGCACTGCCGTCGGCGCGATAGACCACGACCATTCGGTTGCGCGGATCCAGCACCCACACTTGACGGGTTCCTGCCGCCAGGTATTGCTGTACCTTGTCGTTCATCGCCGAGGCACGATTCGACGGCGACAGCACTTCTATCGCAAGGTCGGGCGCAAAACGGTAATAGCTGAGTGGTGTTTCGCCCGACGCGCGCTCGGCGCCGACAAATGAAATGTCCGGACCGCGAACCGTGGCCGGTTTCTCCTCCAGCACAAAACCGCTTTCGACGAACACCTTTCCGAGTCGATGCGCACGCGCATGCGTCTTGAGAAGCGCGACCACGGTGCCAACGATCTCGCCATGGCGCGCTCCCGGACCGGGCTCACGAACCAGCTTGCCTCGAACCAGCTCATCCTTGTAGCCATCGCCGCTGTCCAGCTGTTCGTATTCTTCGACGGTCAGCAGTCTCTCGGTCATGCGTTTCGCCATCCTTATCGGTACGTCAGCCGGCTCGAATATACCATAGCAATACGCGCCGCTATAAGCGAGGAAAGTTGCGCGCCACGCTGCTCGCGGCGATACTGCGGCCCTATGATTCGCATCGATTTGCCGCACTGGATCGGCGATGTCGCCGACCTCGAACGCACATACACAAGCCGTGCCGACCGCATGGGTCTGTGCATCGCGCTCGCGCGCGAAAACGTGCTGCGTGACCGGGGCGGGCCATTCGGCGCCGCGGTGTTCGAGAGTGAATCCGGCCGGCTGGTAGGGGTCGGCGTCAATCGCGTCGTGCCCCTCAACAATTCGGTGCTGCACGCGGAAATCGTCGCTTACATGAAAGCGGAGCAGCGCGTCGGCTCGTATACGCTCGCGGCCGACGGTCTACCGGCGCACGAGCTCGTGACCACGTGCGAGCCGTGCGCGATGTGTCTGGGCGGCGCGCTCTGGGCGGGCGTGCAGCGCATCATCTTCGGCGCCACGCGTGACGACGCCGCCGAGCTGAATTTCGATGAGGGACCGGTGTTTCCGGAATCGTACGAGTATCTGGAAGCACGCGGCGTCGAAATCGTGCGCGCGTTCATGCGCGAGGAAGCGCGCGCCGTCTTCCGACTGTACCGCGAGCAGGGCGGCCCCATCTACAATGCATAGACAACCGGTGCACACGGTTTACGGCGGCGCGCAGCTGTTCCGCGCGGATACCGGACGCAAATTGGGCGACGTCGCGTTGCGCATGCTGCACGAGCACGCCAACGACGCCGCGCTCTTCACCGACCTGCTCGGCATCACGCCGGCACTCGCGGCCACCGTGCACGCGCGGGTGCAAGCGAAGCTCGAGCGCGAGCCGGTCGAAGACTTTCGCATCGATTTCGAGGATGGTTACGGTAACCGCAGCGATGCCGAAGAGGACGCGCATGCCGAGAGCGCGGCAGCCGAAGTCGCATTCGGCAGCGCCCACGATACGCTGCCTCCCTATATCGGCATTCGCATTAAATCGCTGAGCGGCGAGCTGGCCGCGCGTGGCCTGCGCACGCTCGACATCTTCATGACCACGCTGTTCGGCGCGACCGGTGACGAGCTGGCCGACCGGTTCTTCGTCACGCTGCCGAAGCTGACAGCTCCGGATCAGCCTGCCTTGCTGGCTGAAGCGCTGGGTGAGCTCGAACGCAAGCTCGGCCTGCCCGCGCAAGCTTTCCGTTTCGAGATCATGGTCGAGACGCCGCAAAGCATGTTTTTGCGGTCGGGCGCAGCTGCGTTGCCACTCATGGTCGACGCGGGAGCTGGCCGGATCTCGGCGGCGCACTTCGGCACGTACGATTTCACCGCGTCGTGCAACATCACCGCCGCGCACCAGCACATGAATCATTCGATCTGCGATTTCGCGCGCGCCATGATGCAGGTCTGTCTCGCCGACCGCGTCTGGCTGTCGGATGGCTCGACCGCCGTGCTGCCCGCGGGTGAGCGTGCAGCCGTGCATGCCGCCTGGAAACTTCATTACGACGACGTGCGCCGCTCGCTCATGCTAGGCTTCTATCAGGGGTGGGACCTGCATCCCGGCCAGCTCGTCACGCGCTACGCGGCCTTGTACTCGTTCTTCCTCGAGTCATACGGCGCGGCGGCCGCGCGGCTTCGGAATTTCATGCAGAATGCCGCGCAGGCCACGTTACTTGGATCGTCTTTCGACGATGCCGCAACCGGACAGGGACTGCTGACCTTTTTCCTGCGAGGCATCAACGCGGGCGCGTTCAGCGAAGCAGACGTGGTTTCGTCCACTGGTTTGTCGCTCGAGGAGCTGAGGACGCGCTCGTTCGTGCGGATTCTGGCAATGCGGAGAGGAACTAAGAACTAGGGTGAGGTCTAGGTTTGGGCATCTAGGGGAAGGTAGCCTCCCCCTAATCCTATACCTAGCCCTCACCCTAGTTCTTAGTTCCTCGAGATTCAATCCAGCTCCGTAGGATTTCCCGCTCAGCATCTGTCATGCTCGTCTTGTTCGCGGGCGGCATGGTGCGATCGCGCACGGCCCTTTGCAGAATGCGCGGCGCGTAGGCCTGAATCGCTTCGGGTGTATCGAAGCTCACACCACCGGGCATGACGCCGAGCGTGCGGTCCGAAGGCGTCGCGGAATGACAAGCGGCGCAGCGCCGATCGATAATGCTGCGCGCGTCGGCAAAGGAGACATGGCTTGCTGCCGCCGCCGGCTGGATGCCCGGTCGCCATTCCTCCGCGAAGTATAGAATGGCGATGGCCGTAACCACGGTTGCCGCGAGTCCGAGCCGCCAGCGCGGTTCGGTAAAACGGATATTCATGAAATGACGGACGCCCGCGCCGGCCGCGACCAGCACGCCCAGCAGCAGCCAATTGTACGGCTGCCCGTACAGCCCCGGAAAATGGCCGCTCACCATCAGCACGATGACGGGAAACGTCAGATAGTTGTTGTGGATCGAGCGGTGCTTCGCGCGGTCGGCCACCGCGGGATCGGCGCCCTGCCCAGCCGCGACGGCGTCCACCAGCTGTCGCTGCGCCGGCATGATGCGCATCGCCACGTTGCCGGCCATGATGGTGCCGAGTATTGCGCCCACGTGCAGAAACGCGGCACGGCCGCTGAAGACACGTGTCAGCGCGAAGGCGAGAGCAAGGATCAGCGCCATTCCGAGCACGCCGCTCGCCAGGCGGTTGCGCAGCAACGGCAGGCGCCAGACAACGTCATACAGCGGCCAGGCAATGACGACCAAGCCCGCGCCGATCATGATCGCGGTGCCGCCGCTCACCGCGCTGTCGTGACCGAGCAGCAGCGCGCCGCCCGTAAAGTAGTAGACGACCAGCAGCAGCACGGCGCCGCTCAGCCAGGTCGTGTAGGCCTGCCACTTGAACCAGTGCAGCGGCTCGGGCAGCCCGCGCCCCGCGAGCATAGTCTTTTCCATCCGGTAGAAAGCGCCGCTGTGCAGCAGCCAGATGGATCCGAGCGTACCCGAACCAGCTTCCGGTTTTTCGAGATTGCGATCGATCCAGTTCCAGAGCATCGAATTGCCGATCCACAGGATGCCCGCAATCACGTGGACCCAGCGGACGATCACATCGAGCAGCTCGCGCACACCGGCATCGATCATCAGCTCCCTCGGTACGTGGAATAGCCGTACGGGCTGATCAGCAGTGGTATGTGGTAATGCTGCGTCACGTCGCGCACCTCGAACGTGACCGTCACGTGCGGATAGAAGGTTTCACGGCGCGTCGTCGTGAAGTAGGCGCCGACATCGAAGCTCAAGCGGTAACGGCCCGGCTCCAGCGTAAAGCTGTCCGCCACCAGATCGCGCGCGCGGCCGTCCTGATCCGTGCGCGTTTGCCCTACCACGCGCGCCGCGCCATACGCGTCCAGCTGCTCGAGCGTGACGCCTACATTCGCGGCCGGAACGCCAAGCGAGGTATCTAATATGTGTGTGGTTATCGCGCTCACACTCTCACCCTCTCACACTCTCAATCGCCAACAAGTCGCTGCAGCCGCAGCCGCGTGATCTTCATCTGCTCGGCGACCGCATTGCGGATTTCGACGTCACGCGTGTGCGCCAGGCGCTGGTTCATGATGTCCAGAATCTGCTCCGGCGTCTTACCGGTCGCAAAGACAATGAAGCTGAAACCGAAGCGCCGATGGTAGTCCGCATTGGCCTTGGCCAGCGCACGCGTGATGTTGTCACCGGCACTGTATACGGCGGCCTGCTCGCGCTGCGGCGCCGGCGAATCACTGCGCTCGCCGATGCGAGGATGCGCGCTGAAGGCCTCGAGCCAATCCGCCTCGCCCAGGCGCAGCCATTCGCGATCGGCCGCGTCGAGCACGATTTCCATGCTGCCGAACGGTCGCAGCTCGTTCATGCGTGTAGCCCACTCGCGCGAGCCGCAGCACGCGAGCAGCAGTGCGATCGCGTCGTCGCTGGCAAGTCCGTTCAGCTGCTCCAATGTCATGGCCGCGCGCGCCCGAACAGCCGCAGGCGGCTGACGCCGCCATCGGGAAAGATGTTCAAGCGCACGTGCGTCACGTCACCTGCGTCCACGAGCGCGCCTGCGCCCTCGAAAACGTGCAATGCATCCGGCTGGAGCGGTGTCTGCGGCATCAGTTCGCGCCACCCGGTTTCCGGCGCGCTCTCGTTGGCATTTGGCGCGCGCACCGCGTCGAGCGCTGCGGTGCCCGGCGCATTACCCTTGAAATGAATCGTGTCGATCTCGATCCGCTCGATGGTGCCCGCGCGCGCGAGCTTGATTACGACCCAGTCGTTGCCGGGGCCACGCCGCCGTTTCGTTTCCCAGCCGTCCGCCATGCTCGCGCCGCGACCCGGCATGATGAGGTTATGCCGATGGCCGAAGAACATGTCGCTCGCCGCTATGACACGACCGCCATGCTCGACGGCGGCGAGGTCGATCTGGCCGCCGCGTGCGAGCATGCGCGGCCAGTCCGGCGTTGGTTCGCCGTGCACCCGCAAACGCGCTACGCCGCCATCCGGAAAAATATTGAAACGCAAATGCGTGACGCGCTCTTCCGAGACGATCGCGAATGGATTGCGGCTGTCAGCTTGCAACAACGAAGGGCCCAGCAGCTCGCGCCACGGCGCGCTCTCGAGCTGTTGCACGTTCGGCACGCCGTCCAGCGCACAAGCTTCGATCGAGCACGATTCCGGATAGTTGCCGCGAAAATAGCTGGTATCGACTACCACGCCGCGCACGATACCAGGCAGCCCCAGTCGAACGATGCACCAGTCGTGACCGGGTGTGCGACGCCGCCGCGTCTCCCAGCCGTCCATCCATTTGCCGCGCTCCGTATATTTGCCTTCGAGCCAGACGGGCGCGCTCTCCTGCACCAGGTTCTCCTTCGGCGCAAAGAACTCATCATTCGCGAGAATGACTGAACCGCCCAGGCGCGCCGACGCCAGATCAACGAGTTCGCTAAATTCGCTCACGATTTCTCTCACTCTCACATTCTCACACTCTCACACTCTCACACTCTCACATTCGCAACAATCGCCCACGCGCATCGGCAAACTCGCCCGCCTCGTAAATCTTCTCACCACGCAAATAGGTAGCGCGCACTTCGCCGCGCAGCTGCATGCCATCATACGGCGTCAGTTTATGCCGGTGCTCGAGCGTGCTCGCGTCGACGGGTTTGACTGCATCGGGATCGAAGACGACGATGTCCGCATCACGTCCGGCTTCAATCGAGCCCTTGCGTCCGTCCAGATTCGCGAGCGTTGCGGGCCTGTGGCTCATCCACTCGGCTACCTTGATCAAGCCGTGGCCGCGCGCGGCCGCCTGCGTCCAGACTGCCCGCAGTCCGAGCTGCACCGATGCGATACCGCCCCAGGCCGCGAGAAAATCGCCGCTGTCCGACTGCTTCATGACCGGCGGGCATGGCGAATGATCGCTGACCACCATGTCGATCGCGCCGCGGTCGAGCGCGTTCCACAAATCCTCGCGCGCATTCGCCGTGCGGATTGGCGGCGCGCACTTGAACGCGGTCGCGCCGTCCGGCACTTTCTCCGCGCTGAACGTGAGGTAGTGCGGACAGGTTTCGGCCGTGATCGGCAAGCCTTCCGCGCGCGCCGCCTCGATGACCGGCGCCGCTTCCGGCGCAGCGACGTGGACGATATGCACGCGGCAACCGAACTCACGTACCAGATCGATCAGGTATTCGATCGCCTCCAATTCGGCGTCGGCCGGGCGCGAGCGCAGATACAGATCGTACTTGCGCATGTCGCCGAGCGCGACGTCGTCACGCAAAGACGCTTCTTCGATCACGAATGGCCACTCCGCGTGCGCCAGCAGTGTCGCGTCCAGCTCGCGCAGAATCGGCGCGGCGCGCCGCAGATCAGCCGGCTGCATCCAATCGAACTCGGGCACGCCCGAGTTGACCATGAAGCACTTGAACCCGAACACGCCGTGCTCGAGCAGGCTGCCCAGCTCGGACAGGTTGTCGGGCACCAGGCCGCCCCAGAAGCCGACGTCGACATGACAGCGGCCGCGCGCCGCGTCAACCTTCTGCTTCAACGCATCGACATTGATAGTCGCGGGAATCGATTTGAGCGGCTTGTCGATCAGTGTCGTGACGCCGCCTGCCGCGGCCGCGCGCGTTGCCGAGACGAAGCCCTCCCACTCCGTGCGGCCGGGCTCGTTGATATGCACATGCGTGTCGACCAGACCCGGCAGCAATACCAGCTCACCGTAATCGAGTACGCTATCGGGCTCGCTATCGGTGTCGCGCACGTCGATGATGCTGCCGCTATCGATTACGATGTCAGCCGGCCGCTCACCGTCCGGCGTAATGACGCGTTTACTCCGCAGTATCATGCCAGAATCGCGCGAGCAGATTCGCGGCCACGCGTTTCCGATAATCGGCTGTCGAGCGCAGATCGTCGATCGGCGCGATCTCCTGCATCAGCTCCCGCTGCGCATCCGCGATCGAGCCTGCCGCGAGCGCAGCCTCGGTCCGCGGCAACCGGATGACGGTCGGCGCGACGCTACCAATCGCGACGCGCGGCGTATCCGAGCGCGTCGCCGCGATCACGAGCTTCGAGATCGCCTGCGCCGCGCGCGTGCCGACCTTGCGAAACCATTGCCTGCCGGTGACCCGCGGGATTTCTACCGCAACGATCAGCTCGTCTGCGCGCAGCACTGTGCGCCGATAGCCGGTGTAGAATTGCGTCAGCGGCACACGCCGCGTTTCTGCCTGGCTGCGCATTACGACAACCGCGTCGGCGGCCGCGAGCACCGGCAGTGAGTCGCCCGCCGGTGACGCATTCGCGATGTTGCCGCCAAGGGTGCCGCGCGTCTGGATCTGCACACCGCCGACCAGCCGCGATGCAGCGACCAGCATCGGCAGCCACTCGCGCACGAGCTCCGATCTAATGATGTCGGTGTAGGTGGTCAGCGCACCGAGACGCAGCAGTCCGTCTTCGGCTTCAATGCCGCGCAGCTCATCGAGCTGCCATAAATCGATGTAGCGTTGCGCCGGTGTCTGCCCGAACTCGAGCTGAACGTAGACATCCGTGCACCCCGCAATCGGCATGAGCCGATCATCGCGCAATGCCGCAAGCGCTTCATCGAGAGCGCGCGGACGAAGAAGCTGAAATGGAGTGATGGAAGTTCTCACACTCTCACACTCTCACACTCTCACACTCGCCAGAATCGCCCGATAAATGGCCTCGTATCCCGTGCATCGACAGATGTTGCCTGCAAGTCCCTCGCGGATGGCCTCGAGCGATGGGCGTTCACCGAGCGCGATCGCGGCCATGATCATGCCCGGTGTGCAGATGCCGCATTGCGCCGCGCCGTGCTCCACGAATTGGCGCTGCAGCGGATGATCGCCGCCCAGTCCTTCGATCGTCAGCAGCTCGTGGCCTTCCGCCTGGCTGGCAGGCACCAGGCACGAGACGACCGGCTCGCCATCGATCAGCACGGTGCACGCACCGCACTCTCCTTCGCCGCAGCCCTCCTTGGTTCCGGTCAGACCGCAGTCCTCGCGCAGCGCATCGAGCAGGCGCTTCATTGGATGGACGTCAACCGTGTATTCCCTGTCGTTGACCTTCAGTTTGATCATGAGTCGAACGCCGCGAGTGTTTCGGGGAGAGCCGGCAGCGACCGAACATCGAAACCGGCCGAGCGCAGCGCGTTGACCAGCGCGGGCGCCGGTCCGTCGATCGGCAGCTCGCCCACACCCTTCGCGCCGAACGGCCCGTACTTGTACGGCTTCTCCATGATGTGAACATCCATGCGCGGCGTATCGAGGGTCGTCGGCACGATGTAATTCGTGAGCGAGGCATTCGCCATGACGCCGTCGCGCATCACGACATTCTCAAGCAATGCAAAGCCGACGCCCTGTGCCGTGCCACCTTCGATCTGACCCGCGAGCAGCACTGGGTGGATCGCGCGGCCAATTTCATTGACCACCGTGATTGCGACCGGCTTGACTTCGTAAGTGTCCGGATCGATCTCGATCTCTGCGACGTCGCATGCGTACGCGAACGTGCCATACGCATCGCCACGGTAGAGCTTGTCGTCCCACTCGAGTCCGGGCGGCGGCTCGTACTGTTGCGTGATGACGAGCGGTCCGTGCTTGCGATAGTATTCGGCGGGCGACAGCTCGCCCAGCTGCGCGCGCATATCTTCGGCGCAGCGCTGGAGGATGCCGCCCACCACCATGCACGTGCGCGATGCGACGGTCGGTCCGCTGTCCGGCACCGACGCGGTGTCAGGCAATGCAGTCTCGACTTGCTCGACCGGAACGCCGAGCGCGTCGGCCACGATCTGCGCGTGAATCGTGCGCGTGCCTTGCCCGATCTCCGCGCTGCCGACCAGGATGCGCACGCCGTTTTCCGTCACCGCAAGCGAAGCCTTTGAAGCAAGCTTGACCTCGCCGCCGCCGGTAAAACCGGACCCATGGTAGTAAAGGGCCAAGCCTATCCCGCGCATCCGTTCACGTAAACGTGAACGTGAACGTGAACGTCCGTACTCCTTCCATTTGTTAAGGAAGTCCGATCGCCGAACAGCTTCCTCCAGTACTTCGATTGTCGAACAATCATCGCCCATTGTCTGCCCTGTGGCATTCGTGTCGCCGGGACGCAGGGCGTTGTGCTTGCGGAAGCTGACCGGATCCATGCCGAGCGCCTCGGCGACGCGATCCATTTGCACTTCTACGGCAAACAACGTTTGCGGCGCGCCGAAGCCACGAAACGCGCCGTTCGGCGGCGTGTTTGTGGTGAAGGCCTGCCCATGAATGCGGATGTTGTCGCAGCGATACGGGCCGCTCGCGTGAATCGCGCCGCGTGAGACCACGACCGGTGTGAGGGTGACGTACGCGCCGCCATCGACGCGCATATCCACCTGCATCGCGGTCAGCGTGCCGTCCCGTTTCACGCCGGTCGTGTGCTTGATGATGAAAGGGTGGCGCTTGGTGGTGGCAACCATGTCCTCGACCCGGTCGTAAACCATCTTCACGGGACGTTTTGCCTTGAGCGCGAGCAGTGCGGCGTGGCCCGCGATCATCGACGGATATTCTTCCTTACCGCCGAAGCCGCCGCCCGTTTCGGTCTGCACGACGCGCACCTTGGTGGCCGGCAGGTTTAGCAGCCGTATCAGCGCGCGATGAACGTAGTAGGGGCATTGCAGCGAGCCGTAGACGGCGACGCCGTCTGCTTCCGGCACCGCGATTACGCCATTGGTCTCGATATAGAGCTGTTCCTGATGACCGGTGCGGTACTCGCCTTCAATGATGAGGTCCGCTTGCGCAAAGCCGTCAGCAAGCTCGCCCTTCTCGATGACCAGATCGTCCTGCAGCTCGGTTGCTTCGTCGAGCGTCAGCACCGCCGGCAGCTCGTCGTAGTCGACGTCGACATGCGCAGACCAGAGCGCGTCACGATCCTCGTGTGCGAGCAGCAACAGCGGCTCGGTGGGGTGCCGCACGTCGCGCTCCACGAGACACGGCTGATCGTCTTCGATCAGCGTGACGATGTTGGCGCCGGGGATGTCGCGATAGCCGACCACGACGAGGCCAGGAATGGAATCGACACGGATGTCGGTGACACCGCCGCGTGCAATGGTGCTGCGAATGGTTCGGCCGTAGAGCATGCCGGAAAAGCGCAGGTCATCCACGTACTTGGCATGACCCGCGACTTTATCCCGGCCGTCCTTGCGAGGGATGCTGGTGCCAACGGAAGCCATGGCGAAGAATGCGCGCAATGGCAAGGACCGGCAAGTGCCGGTCAGTGTGCGATGGCGGCGGCTCCTTGCAGCAGATAGGCGCGCATCTGGCCGCGCCCTGCGACTTCGATGACGCCGCGGCTGGTGGTCACGAATTCGTCTTTCAGTAATGCGAAGGACGCGGCCGATATGCTGATCTGCCCGCGTTCCGCGCTGAGCGCCAACCGGCGCGACATGTCGATCGCGTCGCCCCAAACGAAATACGACAGGCTTTCTTTCCCGACCACGGCGGCGTAGACGGAGCCGACGTGAATGCCGGAGCGCAGTCGCAGACCGGCCGCTTCGGCGGCCCGCGTGACTGTCAGTGCGGTGCGCGCGATGCGCGCGGCCGCGTCGATCGCGTGCGCCGGAAAGCCCGCCAACAACGCGACACCGATGCCGTGCAGCAGGACCTCGGCGCC
>JBQTID010000149.1:0-9466 GCA_052389275.1 Gemmatimonadota bacterium
ACTTCCTCGGTCCATTCGGTGACACGCCTTCCGGCAAGACCACGGACGGGCGAACAGATCTCGGTGAGATCATTCGCGAAGTCGATGAGCTGGCCGTCTTCAATGACGAAGCGCATCACATTCACAATCCGCGCATGGCGTGGTTCAAGTCGATCCAGGACATTCATCACCGCATGCTCCAAGCGGATAAGCGGCTGGCATTGCAAGTGGATGTGACCGCGACACCGCGTCACGACAACGGCTCGATCTTCGTGCAGACGGTGTCGGACTATCCATTGGTCGAGGCAATTCATCAGAATGTCGTGAAGCACCCGGTATTGCCTGATGCGGAAAGCCGCGCGAAGCTGCGCGAGCGCAAGAGCGCGCATTTCAACGAAAGGTTCTCGGACTATCTCGCCCTCGGCGTAGAGGAGTGGCGCAAGAGCTACGCGGAGCACGCAGCCGTCGGAAATCAATATCGCTTGAGCCTTCGCAGTATCCCGAGCGCCAGCATTGAGCCAAAAATCAGTGCGTCACGCGCCACTATTGCAATGACTGCTTGACTCGCTGCTATATTACGCCGTCTAGCCTATCGGAGGATTTGCGTTAGTGATGAGGCTCTTCCAAAGCCCGCAGAATGCATAGATCCACGTCCGCCAAATGGTTCCGGAAGAGCTTCAGTCGGATTAACGCGTCGTCAACTACTATCGCTCTGATTTATGCCGCATGTCTTAAAGCCGATATTGCGAAGGTTGACGCAAAGAGCCATTCCGCTGCGGCAGTAGTTCGTTTCTTTCAAGGCACAGCTTGGTGGGGCTTGCCGCTGCTACTGTTCCTGGCGGCGCTGTCATCGTATGCTGCCGCCCAGCTGGCAGATCCCGCTTCAAAGAAAACGATCGCGCTCATGCTGGATGAGTTTCGGGAGGAGGTGTTCGGCCGACATGAGCGGGACCCGCAACACTACCACCGGGTTACACTCTTTCAGCACAAGAGATGGAACTGGAGAGTAGTTCGGCTGGAGCGGTGGAGCGTGCGGTTCAGCGGTTGGCCGTGGGAGGGCTGGCTGATTCCCTATATGAGATCAGGTTATACTACTCAGAAGACGAAGATCCGATTTCTGGCGCCGGACGCGGCAGATCGCGCAGTGGGCGTGGCGGGAAGAACGTGGTCTGTTCGGAAGCCCGTGGTTGTACAGAACTTGCCCGACGTGAGCCCAGACGCGGCTCCGCCGGAGGAAGATATCACCGCATACTCGACGGAAGCGTTTGTCACACAAGAGTGGATTATGCGTGAGCGGCCTCACGCGAGATCCCTGATAGGATTCCCTGTCGAGAAGCGTGGCGAACCATGGGGCGTAATCGTATTGGACAGCCGCAGTCCCAACAGCGACGTTGAATGCGCGACCACGCGCTTCAGGGCAGTAGCAAAAATACTCGGCAGCTTAGTCGAGGAGGCGTAAATGGATGAGTCAAAATGGATCCGGGTTGATCCAGAGGAATTTGAACGGCAAGCAATCGGTCGTAAGGGTCGCGGCATAGAATTCACGGTTTTCGTGTCACCATACGACGTTCCAGAGGCGATTCGAGGTCGGTATGATGAGCGAAAAAAACGATTCCTGATAGAGTTCAAGTACATACAAAATGAACCTTGGCGATTGCAGCCACAGGATGACCATGTCGCGCTTCGTTTGGGTGAAAACAGCGGGAGATTACAGGGGATTGAGGTCGACGTTGTCGCCCTAAAGGCGGCGCACATAAAACTGGATCTCATTAACAGAGTTGAAAGAACTATCGAGCGCGCGGCTTCAGGACATGGTATTGCAGCTGCTCAGAAACGAATACCAGAGGACAATTACCACATCGCTCTTGACGTTATCGAGACGAAGAAGGACGAAATCTTCGCTGGTTTAGAGCCCGCATACTGATTGCAGCGAATGGCAGCGCCAGCGCGGGAAGAAAATTATTTTCGGCAGGTCCGGACTACGAATCCGGCCCTGGGCAACACACTCATAAATGGGGCGAATTCACGAGCCGCCGTCATGAGCCGCAGTCATCGGCCGCGTTTCGAATGATGAGCTACACGGCCTTCTCCGAGTCTATGTAAAGTTGAATTCCGTCCAGCACACACTCGAGCCCGAAAATTGAAGTGCTCATCAATTGTACGTGGCCGCCCCCCGCGTGCAGGCAACGACGATGATGACGAGATGCCGCCCGACGGCGCAGTGAGAATGGCGGTTAGCACCGGGGCCCGCGGATCGTTGCTACAGCGTCTCAAGGACTTGTTGGTGCTGAATTGGCCGCAGAAGATCGTGGCGCGCGCCCAACTCCAGGAAGTCATCGCCGAAACGCTGGACACCCCGAACGCGACAACAGCATCTACGCGATTGCCGGTTAACGCGCGTTGACCTCGCGTCCTCGCCTTGGACGCTTGGATTACGGCTGCGTTGCGACTATTTTCGAACAAGTTCGTCGTCATTCCCCACGTCAGAAGCGCAGACCGTTTGATTAGTCTGGACCAAATCAGGCAGCGAAAGATTTTTCGCTGGGCGGTCGCCTACCTGGCGGGCGCGTGGCTGCTGCTTCAGCTCATCAATCTCCTTTCCGACGCCTTTGGTTGGCCGGCGCTCGTGCAGCGCTACGGCATTGTCGTGCTGGCGGCCGGATTCCTGGCCGCGATCGTCGTCGCCTGGTATCACGGCGAAAGAGGCGCGCAACGCGTGGGCAGCGTCGAATTTGGAATGCTGCTGGGAATTCTCGTGCTCGCGGGCACCGGCGCGATGATGGTGAACCGGTCGGCTGGCGGTGACCGCAACGCGGCCGCCGAGATCACACCGGTGGCCGCGGCCACGGCCGAGCAGGGATCGATTGCCGTGCTGCCCTTCGTGAACATGAGCGCGGATAAGGCGCAGGAATACTTCTCGGATGGATTGACCGAAGAGCTGCTGAACGTGCTCGCAAAGATTCCGGAGCTGCGGGTTGCGGCGCGCACATCGGCGTTCGCGTTCAAGGGTGAAAAGGTCTCCGTCGATTCCATTGGTCGCGCGCTGCGGGTTGCGCACGTACTGGAAGGCAGCGTCCGCAGCGCGGGGAGCAAGGTGCGCATCACGGCGCAGCTCGTGAACACGGAGAGCGGCTATCATCTCTGGAGCGAGACGTACGACCGCGAATTGAAGGACGTCTTCGCGGTGCAGGATGAGATCAGCCGCGCGATCGTCGATCAGCTCCAGCTGCGTCTTTCGGCGGGACGCGGTGAGCGCAGTCTCGTAAAGCAGGAGACCAGCGATCCCGAGGCGCACCGTCTCGTCCTGCGCGGTTTGTTCGCGCAGAACGAGCGCTCCCGCGAGTCAATGGCAAAGGCGGAATCGTTGTTCAAGCAGGCGATCGAGCGCGACCCGAATTACGCTCGGGCCCATGCAGGGCTCGCGACAGTCTACGTGTACCAGGCGTACCGCCGCTGGGCTCCATCCGATGACACCTACGCGCTCGCCAAGAGAACTGCGGAGCGGGCATTGGCGCTTGACGCAACCTCGGCCGAGGCTGAAGCGGTACTCGGTCGCATCGCCGACGTTCATGCCTGGGATTTCAAGCGTGCTGAAGCGCACTACCGTCGTGCCATCGAGCTGAATCCAGGTTATGCGGTGGCGTACAGCACGCACGCCTGGCTCCTGATGCGGCTCGGCCGGCCACGCGAATCGATCGTCGCAGCGCTGCGCGCCACCGAAATCGACCGGCTGTCGGCCGTCGCGCAAAACTCGCTCGGTGGCATGTACGCGTACACGCGTGCATTCGACAAAGCGGCGGATGCGTATTTGACCGGCATCGGACTGACCAAGACGCCGGAAATCCTGCTTGCGAACCTGTCGCTCACGTACGCCGACATGGGTCGAGCGGAGGACGGGATCCGCGTTGCGCAGCAATCATTGCAGGGCGAGCCCGGCGACCCGTTCGGCATGGCCAGTCTCGCATATGCGTATGCCAAAGCCGGCCGACGGGCGGATGCCGCCGCACTGAGCCGTTCGCTGGCAGCGCAAGAGAATTCCTCACCATACCTGCGCGCAGCGATCGAGGCCGCCTTGGGCAATCGCGACGCCGCGTTCAAGCTGCTCGATCAGGCGGTCGATCAGCATGACGATTTTGTTCCGGACCTGGGCGTGGATCCGGTATTCGATTCAATTCGCGACGACCCGCGCATGCCCGCGCTGATCAAGCGTATGGGACTTCCGGTGGCGGTCACCTCGTAAGCTTGGCCGGGCACAATCCCGGCGAATTGCGTGTAGGTAACTGTGGCCGGTTGAAATGCAGTCCAATTTCCGTTAAATTGTTATCTCTCAATAACTAACATGCATTTTCCTGAAGCTGGGTAATTCATGCGCTTGAAAGTAGTCCTTGCCGTTTTCGTTGTTTCCTTGCTCGCATCCACGACCCCTGCACGGCAGTCGATTTCGGCTGCACCCGCGCCGGTGACGCTCGCGCCCGTGGTGGCTACGCCGTCGACCAACGACGGGTTGGTCGAGACCGCGCTGTCTGCGCTCGCGTCGGATGTGCGCAATCTGAGCCATTCGGACGCACTCCGCATGGCATTCGAGGCCTACTACAACTACAAGGCCGAGAATCCGCGCAGAGTGCGCAATCCATATTTCTACTTCGTGGATTACGGCCTCGATAATCGCACGCCACGCGGCTACGTGTTCGACATGGAGCAGTTGAAGCTGGTCGAAGGACCATTCATTGTAGCGCATGGCCGTGGTTCATCGAATGGCAAGAATGCAGTACCGATGCGCTTCTCCAATCGTCATGGAAGTGCGACGACATCGCTCGGCCTGTACGTCGCAGCGGAGACGTACAATTTCAGCGGCAAGTCGGGTGGTCGTCACTACACGTCGATCGGCCTTCGTATGGACGGCGTGTCGGGTCAGTTCAACAGCGCGGCGCGTGCACGTGGCGTGGTTGCGCACGGCGCACCCTATGTCACCGCGTCCCGTGCGGGCCGCAGCGAAGGTTGCCCTGCAATGGAGCAGGCGCGCGCGCGGCGTTTGCTGCCGAAACTTGCAAATGGCGGTCTGGTTTTCCTGTTCTCACCGAACGATGACAACTGGATGAAGCGCGATCCCTGGGCCGGCGCAGCGCAAAGCTGAGCCCAGCGCCTTTCTGTAGCGCCTTATTGTAGCGCCTTATTGTAGCGCCTTATTGTAGCGCCGCTCTGTAGCGCCTTTCCGTAGCGCCTTCCCGTAGCGCCGCCCGGCTAACTTTTTGCACCGGGCGCAGGCGTGCGTCCACTCGCAAGAACGAATCGTTGGCCCTGGTTGCCACTGGGTCTGTATCTCCTGCTATCCATCCGTCCGGCGGTTGCGCAGGAGCCGGAAGCGGATCCATCTCCGCTCATCGAGGATCTCAAGGTCGAAGGTGTAACCGGCGTCGACAAATCGCAGCTGAAGGCGACGCTTTTCACCGAGGAAACCCGCTGCCGGCTATTCCTGCTCGAGCCGTTGTGCGAGCTGACCCACAGCAAACTCTTCGAGGCCCGTCATTATCTCGATCGCGAGGAGCTGAAGCGCGACGTTCTGCGCATCCGCGTGTTCTATTGGCTGCGCGGATTCCGGCACGCGCAGGTCGACACCAGCATAGTAGCTGAAGGTCGCGGTGTTCAGGTCACGTTCAACGTTACGGAAGGACCGGCCACTCTGGTCGATACAGTTGCGGTGCGACAGCCGCGCGATCCGCTGCCGCTGGACGATTTGCGACGGTGGGGGCTGCCGACTGCCGGTGATCGCATCGATCTCACGCGTATCGATTCGTTACGTGCTCGCGTGCGGCGCACGCTTTGGGATCAGGGGCATGGCAATGCGGAAATGCGTGACACCGCCCGCATGACTGACAGCCTGCGTGTGGCGCTCAACATCACCATCGATGCGGGTCCGATTACGACGGTCGATGCCGTAGTGGCGGAAGGCAACGAGAAGGTGAGCGATCGCACGGTACAGCGTCTGGTGGGTATGCGCAGCGGCGATCTCTACAAGCGCGCCGAGCTGCTCGAGGCGCAGCGCCGGCTGTTCCGCTCGAATCTCTTCCGCCAGATGTTGATTGCGGCACCGGACTCTGCCGATAGCCTAAAGACGATTGTCGTCACGGTGCGCGAGGCGCCGATGCGCGCAACCCAGCTCGGCGCCGGCTTCAACACGATCGAGTTCGGACAGCTACAAGGGAATTTCACTCTTTACAATTTCCATGGCACCGCGCGTCGCGTGGAGCTGCATTCGGCGATCGGCAATCTGCTTGCGCCTTCACTGTACGGCAGCAACCTGTTCGGCAGCGCGGCGCCGCTCGGCGTCACTGGCGAAGTAGATCCGGTCTTTCTGGAGCCGACCTGGCAATTGTCGGCAAGTGTGACGCAGCCCTGGTTCTTTTCGACGAGGAACTCGATCGGGCTGTCCGTCTTTTCGAATCGCCGCAGCGTGCCGAACGTAGTCATCGACCGCGGCACCGGCGTGAGCGCTACTTTCACCCGCACGTTCTCGCAGAATATTCCGCTGAGTTTCACGTATCGCCACGAGCGTGCGCGCATTGAAGCGGGCGATCTCTACTTCTGCGTCGGCTTTGGTTACTGCCGGCGTCCGATCATTAATGCACTCCAGCAGCCCAACAGCTTTTCGCCCTTCGTCGTCACGCTGCGCGCCGACCGGACCGACGATCCGCTCATGCCGACCACCGGCTACACGGCACGTTTCGACGCGCAGCACGCGTCGGCGGCAACTGCATCGGACTGGCGCTACAATCGATTCGAGGCGGAAGTGACGCCATACTTGAAGATGGGACGGCGCACGTTGGTGTTGCGCGCGCACGCCGGCTGGGTTTCGGGCAGTGCGAGCACGTTGCCGACGCCAGGGCTCGACGATGATGAGTCCGGCGTTCTGCTGCACCCACGCGTGCGTTTCTACGGCGGTGGCTCACGCTCCGTGCGCGGCTATGCCGAAGGCCAGCTCGGTCCGCGCGTGTTGACGATCGATCCGGCAAAGCTGGTCGATGCGGACACGAGTCGCGGAGCTCCCTGCACGCTGGCCACGATCGAAGCAGGCAGCTGCGATCCGAATGTCGCGCCATCGTCGGACTTCGTGCCGCGACCGGTTGGTGGCAATGCATTGCTCGAGGGAACCGTCGAGTACCGCTTGCCGCTGTCGCGCAGCCTCGGTGCCGCGCTGTTTGTCGACGCCGCGCGGGTGGGTGCGAAAACGCTCGGCTCGGACGCCGGCACCCGTTCCGCGATCACGCCCGGCTTGGGTTTTCGCTATCTCTCGCCGATTGGTCCGGTGCGTATCGATCTCGGCATTCGTCCGAAGCGTGTCGAAGATCTGAGGGTCGTCACGCAAGTCGCCGATTTCGCCGGCAACCTCCGACTCGTCGAGCTGGCAACACCGAAACGTTACGACCCGCTGGAAGATCCGCACGGCTTTCTCGGCAAATTCTTCTCGCGGCTTCAGCTTCACCTCTACATTGGCGAGGCGTACTGATGCGGAGGTGGCGCAGGACGCGGAACATTACGCTCGGCGCGGTCGCCGGCGTACTCGTCCTCCTTCTGATCTTTGTGGTGTTGCTCACACAAACGGACTGGGGTCGGCGGCACGTGCTCGCCTTCGGACTCGATCAGCTCGCGAGTCGTGTGCACGGCACCGTGAAGATCGCCACGGTACAAGGCAACCTGCTCACGGGTGCGCGGCTGATCGGCGTGGAGATCACGGATACAGCGGGTCGCCCATTCCTGCGCGCGGATACGCTCGCGCTGCGCTACTCGGTGCGCTCACTGTTACGCAGACATCTCTCGCTCAGTGACGTACGGATAGTAAATGGGACTATGGTGCTGGATCAGCCACCCGGCGAGCAGTGGAACTTCTCACGCATCTTCCCAACCGCACCCGATCCGGAGCGTGGACCCGGCTTTGGCTCGTGGGTGCTGATCGAGGACATGTCACTCACGAATGCGACGATCGTAGTGCGCGCGACGTGGCGCCCTGATCCATCGCTGCGCGGCCGATCCCGCCAGCAAGCGATCGCGCGCGCATTGTCACCATCGCATCGGCTATGGGTCGTGCGCGCCGGCACCGGCTTTCAAAGCATTTCGGAATTCCTCAGCGTGAACGGCCATTTTCCGCTCATGCGCCTCGCTGATCCGGACAGCGTGAACCGATTCATCGTAATCGATTCGCTGAACATGCTGGCGCTGCCGTTCAGGCCGCCGGCCGCGCAGGTTCGCGATCTGGCCGCCACCGTCGTCATCACCAAGGATTCACTGCTGATCAACGATGCGACGCTCGTCATGGCGGGCACCCGCGCTAACGGACTCGGTGCCTACGCACTGAACGGCACCGGGGCGCGCGTGCAACTCGCGCTGCCGCAGGTATCGCTGGCGGATGCGCGCTTTCTGAGGCCCGACGCACCGGCCGGAAGCGGCAGCCTCCGCTTGGCGTTTACGAATCGTGACGATCGGACACGCGTGATCGCGTCGGACATGGATCTGCGTTCCGAGGGCGCGACCGTGCGCGGTCTTGCCGACTTTACGATAGGACTCGATCGCTTCCGCGTAGGCCCGAGTGACGTGCGCTTCGCGAACCTCGACACGCGCGTGCTCACGCGCTACGCGCCGGATCTGCCGCTGACGGATGGCACACTGGCCGGGCACGTGAAGCTGCAGGGTGTCAGCGAGTCGATGCAGGTCGACGGCGATGTAAATTTTACCGAACGTCGCGGACCGACCAGCCGCATAATCGCCGCGGGCGAAGTAGGCGAAAGCCGGGGCGAGTTTCACGCGCGCGGTCTGCGTCTCCGGTTCGCTCCACTATACCTCTCGCTGTTGCGCAAATACGAGCCGCGTGTGCCGTACCGCGGCGTGGTGACCGGCACCGCGACACTGACTGGATCGGATCGGCGCGGATTCTCGCTGGTCGCCGACCTGGTAGATACCGATCCGGCAGCGGGTCGCTCGCACATTCTCGCGAATGGACGCATCGAAACGCGCACTGGCTTTGCCGCGCGCAACCTGCGTCTCCGTTTCCTGCCGCTCCAGGTCGCGATGATCAAGCCATTCGCGCCGGATTTGCCGTATGAGGGCACACTGTCCGGCACGACCACGTTGACCGGCTCACCACGTGCGGGCTTCGACCTGATTGCCGACCTGGTTCACAGCTCGCGTGACACCGGGAGGTCCCATGTGAAGGCCAACGGCTGGGTTGGCATCATCAACGGTCTGAGCGCGCGCTCACTCCGGCTTGGCTTCCAGCCGCTGCAAGTCGCGCTGATCAAACCGTTCGCGCCCGACTTTCCACTGGACGGAACCATCGCCGGCACAACCACGGTGACCGGCTCGCTGAATGCCGAGCGAGTCGCAGCGACGCTCGACCTCACGCATCAAGGCAGTACGGGCAGATCGCACGGCATCGGACGCGCCAACGTGAGTTGGGGACGCGGCGGCTTCTACGATGTGAATGTTCGCACCCCCA
>JBQTID010000150.1:0-21398 GCA_052389275.1 Gemmatimonadota bacterium
GCGGATTCGGCGTGCACGAGCAGCATCGAGCCGAGCTCGTTCATTTGTTCGAGCGTGCCGAAGAGCGCCGCGTCGTCTGACTGCCAACCTTCCGACGCGTATATCATGAACTCCTTGAAGGTCGGAAAGCCTCGCTCGACCATGCCCTTGATCTGCGTTTTGTGCTCGGGATAGTTGGTGATGCAAATGTGGAAGGTGTAGTCGATCAGCGACTTGCCTTCGGCCTTGTGCAACCAGGCATCGGCCGCATCATTCAGCGACCCGCCAGCCGGCGGAATCGCGAAGTCGATGACCGTGGTGACGCCGCCACGCGCGGCCGCGCGCGTGCCGTTGAGATACGTGTCGGCCGACACGGTGCCGCAGAATGGCAGCTCGAGAATCAAGTGCACATCGAGCACGCCGGGGATCACGTAATGGCCGCTCGCATCGATAACTTCGGCACCCTGCGCGTCGATAACCGGCGCGATCGCGCTGATCTTCTCGCCGCTGATTGCGACATCACCGACGAAAGTGCCGGCGGGTGTAACGACAGTGCCGCCTCGAATGACTTTGGTAGGCTTCATAACCGTTTGTGGGCTATTGAGTTAGAGGATGGCGGAAAACAAACGTAGATCAGGCGCGCGAGGCTTGTCAATGGGCATGGACGTGGCCGCGAATGCATTTGCATCGATTACGCCACGTTTTACCTGCGATGGCGACGCCGTTTCACCCGAGCTCGTGATCGAAGACCCGAACCGAGTTCGGTGAGATCAGCATTCCGTTCGTGACGCGGTAGTTTTTTGACGGACGTTTACGTTCACGTTCACGTTCACGTTTACGTGGACGTGGGCGTCCGGCCGTTGGCGCAATCTTCTTGTTCAGTCCAGGTGAGACAGATACCTTGCGTCTGCACGGCCCATTCATTGCGCAGTCGCTCCCATTCTTTCGCCCGGAGGACGTAATGCAGAATGCCCGTCCGCTGTTGGTCATCACCGCTCTCGCACTCTACGCCGGCTGTACCGAACGTTCTCCTACACCTCTAGAACCCACACCACTGCCGCAAGCCCTCGTGACCGGGGGGCCGATCATCGTGATCAACGAGATCATGGCGAACCCGAGTATTGCTGCGGACACAGATGGCGAGTGGTTCGAAGTGCACAACCGCGGCACGAGCGCGGTCGATTTGCAGGGCTGGAGCATCGCATCGAATAACGACACGCCGCACACGATTTCCGGATCGCTCAGTGTTCCGGCCGGTGGCTATGTCGTACTCGGCCGCAACGGCGACACGGGCGTGAATGGCGGCGTGACGCTCAACTACGTTTACGGCACGGGCATGACGCTCGCCAACACGTCGGACTGGCTGGCGCTGCGCGACGGCGCGGGCACGACCGTCGACTCGGTCACCTGGGCCACGTCAATGCCGGACGGCAAGAGTCGCGGTGTGAAGGATCCGTCGGCCGACAACACGGATGCGAAGGGCGCGAACTGGCAGACGCAGACGTCGGTATTCGGCGCGGGCGACAAGGGCACGCCCGGCGCGCGCAACGACGGTTACATCGGCGAGATCGTGACCGTGACGGTGGGTCCGTCAACTGCGCGCATCGCCGTGGGTGGCACCCAGAATTTCGGTGCGACCGCGCGCGACGCCGATGGCCAGGTCGTAACCACGACCTTCACCTGGTCGAGCTCGAACACCGCAGTCGCGACTATTGATAGCAACGGGCGCGCGACCGGCGTGAGTGCCGGCAGCACGACCATTCGCGCAACCGCGCCGAACGGCGTTTACGGCGAGGCAGCGCTGACGGTCATTGCGGGCGATGTCATTGTCAACGAAGTGATGGCGGACCCGAGCGCGTCGACCGACGCCGATGGCGAATGGTTCGAGGTCTACAACCGCGGTCCGGTCGCAGTCGATCTTCAAGGCTGGATCATCAGATCGAACAATGATTCTCAACACACAATCGGCTCGTCCGTGAGTGTTCCGGCAGGTGGCTATGTCGTGCTCGGCCGCAACGGCAACACCAGCGTCAATGGCGGCGTAACCCTCGGTTATGTGTATGGCACGGGGCTGACGCTCGCCAACGGCAGCGATTGGCTTGTGCTGCGTGATCCGGCAGGCAGCACGGTGGATTCGGTGACGTGGGCGACGGCGATGCCGGCGGGGAATAGCCGCGGCGTCGTCGATAAATGGGCGGACAACACCGATGTGAAGGGCAGCAACTGGAGCACGCAGACTTCGACATTCGGCGCCGGCGACAAGGGCACACCGGGCGCGGCGAACGATGTGACGGGCAGTGCGACCGCCGAACTGGTCGTGAGGGTGCTCGACATTGGACAGGGCGATGCCATCTACATCACGAATGGCACAACCAAGATCTTCATCGACGGCGGTGTCGACACCACGGTCTTCCGCCAGCATCTGGACGCGCTCGGACTGAGCAATACGACGATCGACGTCGCAATCTTCTCGCACGCGCACTTCGACCACTACAACGGATTGCGCGAGCTGTTCAAGAGCGCACGCGGCATCACGCTCGGTCACATCTACGAGAATCAGGATGCCAGCACCAACGTGTCACTGGTCGATCTGCGCGATTCGATCAGTGCGCGCGTCGCGCGTGGTCAGCTTGTCTATCGCGATACGGACGATCCGTGCGGCAACGGCTCGACCATCTGCACGATCACCATGAATGGTGGCGCGAAGCTGCACGTCATGCGGCCGAATCCGAGCGGCTCGACCGCCAACAACCGCTCGACGCCGTTGAAGCTGGTGGGGCCGGACTCGGCGTCCTTCACGATGTGGTTCGCGGGGGACGGCGAGCACGAGCAGATCGAATGGATGAATACCACCTACAACGTGAATCCCGGGATGAACGTCAATGTGCTGAAGGGCGATCATCACGGCAGCTGCAACGGCATCCGGAGCTCCTATCTGGATCAGCTCACACCCGAATGGGTCACGTTCGGCGTAGGCAGCAGCAACACGTATGGTCACGTGCACAACCAGACCAAGGATCTGTTGCGAGCGCGCTCGGTTCCGTGGTACCGCACGGATCTGAACGGCACGATCACGATTCGCACACCCGGCACACCGGGCGGCGGCTACACGGTCAGTGTCGCGGGCGGTTCCGCGAGCATGGATGGTTCAACGGATCGCGCATCGAGCCAGACGGCGTGTTCGAGTCTGTAAAGGAGCGATTGGAGCGACCCGCTTCTCGAGTACGGATTGATCCGGCATTTACCACGCAGATTACACAGATTTACACAGATTTCGCAGAGCGCGAGGTCAAATCTGCACATGGGTGGTGGAGAGCGCGAGCAACAGAACAAGTGTGATTTTTGTGAATTGTTTTATTCCTCGCGTCCGTTACTTACCGGTCCATCTAAACAATCTTCGCGCTCTGCGAAATCTGTGTAAATCTGCGTAATCTGCGTGAACTCATTGCGACAAAGATGATTCCTGGGCCAGCCAGAAATCATCCACGGCTATCAGTATCTCATGCAGCACGGCGGAAAGCCGGCTGCGCTGCTCGGCAAGCTCCGCGGCGGTAATTGCGACGCCGCCGAGCGACCATTCACTTTGCGGCGCCAGCGCCAGCGTTTGTTTTGCCAGCTGGTTGCGCGCGTCTTTCCACCAGCCGAAATCCCGGTGGTTGTACCGCCAGAACAGGACACGCGTCAGCTCGTCATCGTGGAAGCACTCGGCATAGAGGCGCAGCGTCGCCCCGATCGTTGCGTTGCGGCGGGCGGTGGGTGTGTCCAGCAGGAAAATGTCGGGGCGGATCAGCGCGCCGATTGCGAACACGCCATACGCGACGCTCTCCAAGGTTGCGACGCCGTTGTTGAATACACCGAACAGGTGCTGTTCCTGCTCGTGGCTGTGTTGCTCGGTCGCGAACCCATCGATAAGGGCAGTGGTGTGCGCGTCGCATGCGCAGAAGCGGTACAATGCGCCCGTCCATGCAGCCACGAACTCGTGATGCGCGTGCGCGTGCCGCGGCTGCCCGCCAAACCCCGCCGATACGCGCGCGAGTATGTCGATGTATGGGCGCCGCGGAAAGTCATCGGGCGGAGTGATAGGTAGCGGTTTCAAAAGATTCAACGCGCTGTGTCGCGTGCGGGTCGCATGGTATCCGGTTGCGGCGCAGGCTTGGCGAGATCCACCGGCTTGTCGTAAACCAGCGGCTCGTCGGGGGTGGCCATAAGTTGCACGACATCATCCGTCAGACTCACGGTTTGCCGTTCCGGCGGCAGCGTCTCGATGTCCACATCCTCGCCTCCGCAGGCATAGGCCAGTAGCGCGCAGATGCCGAAGACGGCCAACCGCCAACCCCTCATTTCAGCCTCCTCGATCATCGGATGGCGCGCCGTCCGCCAGCCATTCGCGGAAGCAGGCCGCCGACCGTGCCAGTTGCCAATCCTCGAAAATCGACAGCGCCATCGCTTGCACCGCGCCGCTGCCGGATTGTGCGCTGAGCGCTCGCTCGAGCAGCCAATACTCGAACGTTTCCGGTGCCGGGTCTTCGATCACAGCCGCCTCGAGCAATGTGCGCTTGATGTCGAGACCGATGACATCGGGCGTAGTATCGCGCTTGCGCCGTTTGCGGCGGCCTTCGGCAGCATCCAGCGCGTCGAGCAGCGCGCGACAAACTTCGCGCGGACGTTCGACGTTCATGAGACGAGTTGCATGTGCACGGGACAGCCGGGCTCGGGCGGGCGCGCATAGCCGCGTTCAAGGGCGACCAGGTCGAGCTCGATCGTGCTCAGATCCTCGAGCACAAGCTCTGCAACCGGCACGCCCTGGAGCACGGTCGATGTTTTTACATAGCCACTACAACTGTTGCACACCTCGACGTGGTGCACGGGATTTTCAACTTCCGGTGTGAGTGATCCGAGTCGATTGTGATAGCGCTCGCCGCAGAACGGGCACAGCAGCACGGCCGCGCGCCAGCCGCTGCCACAACGCGCGCAACGTAGCACGCGTGCGCGCTCCAGGCCGCGCAACTCTGCAAGTGTCGGCCACGCGCCGCACACCGGACAGGAGCCCTGCCCCCAGTTCTGCGGTATGCGGTCCTGAATTGCCGCGCAGCACGCGTGCAGCAGCGGCATCACCGCGAGTTGAGCGGTAGCGGTAATTGCCGCGGTCTCGTGCTCGGGAAGGTCCACGAGCCGTCCCAGCCGCGCGCAATCGTGCGCCAACGCGGCCGCGAGCAGCTCCAGCGCGTCGGCGCGCTCCGCGCGCATGAGCGACGGCGCGCCGCCTCCCGCGCGCGCAGCGGCGGCACGAAACAGCGTTCGAATCCAGGCTGTGACGGCACGCCGCGAAACCGGGAGTACGGCTCTGTGCAGTAACGGTTCATCCGCGTCACCGCCAGTTGAAAGCTGGAGTCCCGCGGTGTCCCAGTGGCCAGTGCGCAGCTCATCGTCCACGAGCTCCAGCAGAGCCAGCCAGGAACGCCACTCCGGCTCGCGCGCGGCGAGCGCCGTCAGGCGGGCTTGTCGAGTGTCGCGCCGAATACCGGCAACGGTCCGCTGCATTCTTTCGGCCTCATTGCGCACGGGGTGTCGTAATACGGCTCCGCACCTTCATGCATTTTGATGATGCGACGACGATTGCCGGGATCAGCGCCCGGTCCGCCGCCGCGGTGACGTTCGCTCTCCGGCCCGGCACAACCCAGCACGAGCACGAGCATCGGCATGAGCCATGGCAGATAACCGCCTCTCATGAGCCGACCTCGTGCGAGGCAAGCAGAATGACAACGCGCAGCAGAAATCCGCCGACCAGTACGAGCACCGACGCAGCGAAAAGGGGGTGCTCTCCCCAGCGGCCGAACCGCTTCGGCCGCCAGTGTAATCCGAGCGGCAGCAGTATGCCCGCGCCCACGACACCCACCAAAAGCAGCAGACCCCACGCGCTGACCCAGACGCGTGCCACATCACCAAGCGAGATCAGGAAGATCGTGAGCACGGCGAATTCGAGGACCAGTGCGGCCGCGCCGAAACTGAAGAGCCATTGAATCGAAGCGCGATGCGCGCCCCGCATGTTGCCGAGCAGGACCAGCGTGGCCGCGGCAGTCGATGCGCCGGAGACCAGGAACAGCAGGCCGACGAAATCGCTGTCCGCCCAAATCGGTCGATTCGTCACAGACAGCAGCACACCGGTATATCCGGCAAGGAAGAGCCCAAAAGCCGCGCCGAACGCAGCGACGATTCGTGCGACGGTGCGATTGCGATACAGCGAGTGCAGCGGCGGCCAGCGTAAGCGGCCTTCCTCCGCGAGCGCACCCAGCGCCGAGCTGGTGGCGAACGCCCCGAACAGCAACAGACCCCACGCGCCGAACGAGATCGGCGACCACCACTTGAACATGAGCCGCGGGAACTCTTCCGATTGAAACAGCATGTGCCAGAAACGCGTTGGTCTGTCGAGATCGATGATCAACAGCAAACCGCTCACGATCGCACCCAGCGCCGCGACGTAGTAGGCCGTGCGGATGACGGTTCTGTCGCGCTCGTCGCCGAACCACTCGAGCAGTGCCGCGAGGAAGTACGCGCCGCCCGCGATGCCGCCAATGAAGAAGTAGGGGATGATGAACCATGTCCAGTCTGGCGACGACGTAAACCACGTGTCAGACATGGTCGTCTTCCTTCCCCTGCGCATCCATGCGCCGTTTGCGCAACGTGAGGAGTCCAAGCAGACCCGTGATAACCGCGCCCGCCGCCGAAAACACCGAGCTCGCCGCAAGATTGCGCGTCGGCAGCTGTGGATTGCGCGGCAGCCCGTAAACTTCCGGCTCGTCGACCAGCAGGTAGAACGCATTCAGTCCACCGAGCGGCCCATCGTCATCAGCGCCATACAGGTAGGCTCGCGTTTCTCCCTGGCTGTGCAACTGCTCGACGCGCCCTTTCGCGCGCTCGCGCAATTCACCGATCGTGCCGAATTGAATCGAATCCGTAGGACACGCCTTCGAGCAGGCGGGTTCGAGGCCGACCGAAATACGATCGTAGCAGAGCGTGCATTTTTGCGCCGTGTTGGCCGCCTCATTGATTTCGATCACGCCGAAAGGACACGCCGCGATGCACGCGCGGCAGCCGTTACAGACGTCCGACTGGATGACAACGGTGTCGAATTCGGTGCGAATGATGGCGCCCGTCGGACACACGTCGAGGCAGCCGGCCTGAACGCAATGCTTGCAAACATCGCTCATCATCAGCCAGCGGCCGTCGTATTCCTTCTCGAACTGCTCGACGAAACGGACATGCCGCCAATGCGTGCCGTCCAGGCGGCGCGTGTTGTCGTAGCTGTCGCCACTCAGCCCTCTGCCGGTATCCGACGGCAACTGATTCCAGTTCTTGCACGCGACCTCGCACGCCTTGCAGCCGATGCAGATGGTGGTGTCGGTGTAGAATCCCATCGGCTCGGCCATATCAAGCTTTCTCCACGTTACAGACAAAGGCCTTGCCTTCGTGAATCGAAACGTTCGGGTCGCCGACCATCGCCGTCAGATCATTTACGACGTCGCCGGTGCTCAGCCCTTCGTAACCCCAATGCCACGGCATACCGACGTGATGAATCTTCCGTCCGGCTACATTGAGCACGCCAATGCGATGGGTTACGAGCGCCTTGGCGCGGATCTCGGAGCGCGGCGTCGAAATCCTCACCCAGTCGAGATTGTCGATGCCTTTCTCCGCCGCCAATGCTTTGCCGATCTCGATGAACAGCTCGGGCTGAAGCTCCGCGAGCCACGGCAGCCAGCGGCTCATGGCGCCGGCGAGGTAGTGTTCGGTCAGGCGGTAGGTGGTAATGACGTACGGATATTTCGGATCGCCCACCGGACTGATCGGATTGTCGCGATTCTTCCACAGCTTGTAGACCGGGCTGTTCTGCTGCTTGTAGAGCAGGTTCCGTACGGGCGACTCCACCGGCTCGTAGTGCGTCGGTAGTGGTCCATCGACGAGACCGGCCGGCACGAAGAGCCAGCCGCGGCCGTCGGCTTTCATGATGAATGGCGCGGTGCCGGACAGTGCATCCAGTCCGAGCGCGTCGGGGTTGCCGGGATCGGTCGGTGCTTTTGTTCCCGCGAAATCGGGAACGTCGTAACCCACCCACTTGCCCTGCGCGCCATCCCACCAGACCCAGCGCTTTCGCTCGCTCCACGGCTGACCCGCGGGATCGGCGGCTGCGCGATTGTACATCACGCGCCGATTGGCTGGCCACGCCCACGCCCAATTCAATTGAGCACCCGGCACGCCGGGCGGATCCGGCTCACGCCGCGCGGTGAGATTCTGATCCGGTGCGGGGTAGCAGCCGGAATAGATCCATGACGCGCACGTGGTCGAGCCATCATCCTTGAGCGCCGCGAAACCCGGCAAGTGCTGGTCGGGATTGTCCGTCTGGTAGCCGTTGATCTCTTTCAGGATCGCCAGCTCGTCCGGCTCAGCCGCGCCACCAGTCACACCTTCGCGGTCATACTCCCAGGTCAGATTCTTCCAGCCTTGATCGCGCGCCAGCGTGCTGTTCGCGTATGCCCGCTTCAGCCGCTTGCCAATGTGGTAGTAGAACCACGTGTCGGTACGGCAATCGCCTGGAGGATCCGCCGCCTTGTAGTGCCACTGGAGCATCCGTTGTGTGTTCGTGAAGCTGCCGTCGTACTCCGCTATCTGCGTGGACGGGAAGAAGAAGACTTCGGTCTTGATATCACCTATGGCGACGTCGCCATCTTTTACCTCCGGTGCATTGTACCAGTAAGTCGCGGTCTCGGTCAGCCAGTTGTCCTTGACGACCAGCCAGTCGAGCTTGCGCATCGCTTTGCGCTGTAACTGACCGTTCAGCGAAGTCGCGGGATTTTGTCCTACGCAGAACATCCCCTTCACCACGCCCGTGTCCATCGCGTTGATCACGGCCATGTGGGAGTGGTCCCCGAGAATCTTGGGATGCCACGCGTAGCCGAAATCATTTTCCGGCGTCGCCGCCGCGCCGTACATCGACTTGAGATAGGAGACCACGAACTTGGGCAGATTCGCCCAGTAGCCCATCGTGGTTTCGGTCCTGATGTAATCCAGCAGCGTCTCGTGCGTCTTCAATGCGGAAGGCGCGCTCATGTAGCCATGAATGCTGTGGTACAACGTCGGCACATCGGTCGAGCCCTGAATTGCGGCGTGGCCGCGCAGCGCCATGATACCGCCACCGGGACGGCCGATGTTGCCGAGCAGCAGCTGTAGCAGCGCGCAGCAGCTGATCATCTGCACGCCATACGTATGCTGCGTCCACGCGACAGCGTAAGCGAATGCAGTCGTGCGATCGCGTCCCGAATTCGCGAGGATGGTGTCGGCGATCTGTAGGAATTTTTCGCGCGGGCAGCCCGTGATCTGCGCGACGACTTCCGGCGTGTAGCGGCTGTAATGCTTCTTCACCAGCTGGAACACACAGTTGGGGTGTTGCAATGTCGCGTCGCGCGGTGGTGGCGGCTTCTTGAATGAGCGTACCACCTCGTCGAACGCGCCGCGGCCGGATGCTTTCGCGGCCGAGATCATTCCTGCAATTGGCGACGGCATGGCCGGCTTGGGCGGCTCCTGGCCCATGACTTCACCAGCCTTCAGCGTGGGCGCCTTGCCTTCGTAGCCCGAGCCGACGGGCGCGGTCGCGTACTGCCAGCTCTGGTTGTCGTACTGCCCCTGGAAGCCGTCGTACGGCCATTCCGGCTTCTCCTGAAACTGCATCAGCCCGGAGAAGACGCCATCCAGATCCTCGGTATCCTGGAAATCGGGCGTGATGATGATCGGCGCGTTCGTGTAATTGACTACGTAGTCACGGAAGAACGTGTCCGTGTTCCAGCGCTCGCTGTTGATGACGTGATTGATCAGACCGCCGAGGAATGCGATGTCGCTGCCGGCGCGGATCGGCGCGTGGATGTCACACATTGCACTGGTGCGCGTGAAGCGCGGATCCACGTGAATGAGCTTCGCGCCGTTCAGCTTGGCCTTCATCGGCCAGCGGAACGCGACAGGATGACACTCCGCCATGTTCGAGCCCATGATGACGAAGCAGTCGGAGTGCTCGAGATTACGCGGGTAAACCGTCGCGGCGCCTCGTCCCAAACGTGACCCCAGACCGGGGACGCTGGAGCTGTGTCATATTCGAGCCTGGTTCTCGATGGCAACCACACCCAGCCCGCGCATCAGCTTCTGGCAGATGTGGTTGAACTCGTTGTCCAGCGTCGCGCCGCCCAGCGCGAAGATCGCTGGTGTCATGTTGACGAGCTTGGGACGAGCTTGCGGCTGACCTGGCTGTGTCGGCCGTAACGGCAGCGCTTCGATGAACGTCTCGTCGCGCGTCTTCCTGAACAACTCGGCCACGCGGTCCATTGCGCGCTCGAGATCCCAAATCTCCCAATCAGATGCGCCAGCCGCGCGATGCATGACTTTGGTAGGACGATTCGGGTTCTTGTGCAGCTGATAGATGGCTGCACCCTTGGGACAGAGTGTGCCCTCGTTGTGTGGGCTGCGCGGATCACCTTCGATATTGATGATCTCGCCATCTTTCACGTGGACCAGCGTGGCGCAACCCACGGAACAGAACGGACAGATGCTCGGAACCGTCTTGCTGTCCTTGATGCGCAGCTCCTGCGCGCGCGCTTGAGCAGGGACCAGGTTCACTCCCAGTCCAAGCAGCCCGCCGATTGCGGTGCCGGCACCGGCGCCGGTAGAAACTTTGAGGAAGTCACGCCGCGAGACACTCATGCGCCCATCTCCAGTTGATCGCGGAATAGAAAGTGCGGCACCAGCCCGCCGCCTTTTTGTCCGACGACTACGATCTGCTATGCGGTGCTCGAATAACGTGTTCGGCAATGGACGCAAGGTAAGCGCCACCACGACCTGCAATCGCGTCTGCCGTGCGGTAGCCGTTGCACTTTTTGCCGCCCTCGCGCTCCTTGGGCGCAAAGCAATCGCGCAGGAGGTCAAACCGGGTGGACGCGAAGCAATCACGATCCGTGGCATTCTCAGCGCCAGCTTCTTCATGCAGGACGCCATTTTCGGTCTCGGCAACGGCCAGAAAGCGCAGTTCGTACAGGAGGCATTCGAGGAGGACAAGTGGTGGCATGGAGGCGACGCGCGAAACATGCGTTTGACACTCGCCTTCGCCGGGCCCGAAGTAACCGGGAACTGGAAAGCAAACGCCACCTTCGAAATGGACTTCTTCGGTCCCTTCGCCAGCGGCGGTAATTTTGGAGACGAGCAGCCATTGCCGCGCCTTCGGCTTGCATTCGCCGACCTGACGAACGGCCGCACGACATTCCGGGTCGGTCAGGACTGGGCACTCACGCTCGGCAATATTCCGGTTTCGACCTCTCACATTGGCTTTCCACTCGGCTGGGGCACGGGTGGCTTCATCGGCTGGCGCTTTCTCGGGCTGCAACTGCATCACACGCTGACGCGCGCGGATGCGGCAACCACTGCGCAGGTCAAACTGGGCGTATACAAGGGCTCATGGTCGGATGAGCCGAACCCGCCACCAGCCGGCGCGGTGCCGTCCGCCGATGACGGGCCGAGTGCCGGTGAGTCCGGCCTGCCGCAGATGGAAGCGCGATTCGACCTCACCGGCAAGGCAGGCGAAAAGGGCACATGGGGCGCTTATGCCGTCGGTCATTACGACCGCAAGGATATGGACGGTGCGGGCGAGGACGATCCTGATGTAGCCGATCTCTCGAGCTGGGCACTCGAGGGTGGTGCGCGCGTGGCATCGGGACGCTTCACACTTCATGGCAACGCGTACGTCGGCAAAGCAATGGGGCATCACTTCGCCAACATCATTCAGTTTCGAGACGTGAAGGGCTGGGGCGCGTGGGCGCAGCTCGGCTTCAACGTTACAAAGCGCTGGAGCGTTTGGGGCTGGGCGGGCACCGACAACCCGGATAACGAAGACGAGAGCGGTCGCGCGCTCGACCGAACGGAAAGTGTGCAGTATGTTCCGATGCTGCGCTTTCAATCAGGCCAGCTCGCCTTTGGCCTGGAATGGCTGCATAGTAAAACGGATTGGGTCGTGGATGTCGCACTGCCGACGCAGCGCGAGGAACAACGCAGCGGGAACCAGCTGATCTTCAGCGCTGTGTATACGTTCTAAGGGGCCGTTCTAGGGGGCCTGCCTTCAGATTACGTGGGCGACCCAGGCAGAAATTACATTTTCCGGCAACGCGCAGAACACCATTTCTGAGCCCGGAAATCGCGCTTTGGCAAAAGTTCAGGCGCAGCTCCGCTCCCGCTACAAATCTTTCATCCTTCATGTGTATCTGAGCCGCCCGCGTAATCTGAAAGCAGGCCCCCCAGCTACATCGTTGGCGCCGGTGCGCCATGCGCGACGTCGTATCCGGCTTGCTTCCACTCCTCCATGCCGCCAGGAAAGTGAGCAACGTTCTGGAATCCCTCGCGCTCGAGCTTCTGCCCGGCTTCGGGAGACGCGTGGCACTGCGGGTTGGCGCAGTAGACGATGACCTGCCGGTCCTTGCGTTCGGCCAATCGCTCCACATCAACCACGAGATTAGGGTCCGAGTTCGGAACGTTGTAGGAGCCGGGGATGTGTTCCTGCTCGAACATGGGCGGATCGAGCGTGTTGAGCAGCAGCAGGTCCTCATTTTGATCGAGTTTCTGCTTCAGTTGCCTGGCATTCACACTCTGCATTGGTGCAGCCTCCGTTTCGCGTTCTTTCTTCGCAGCGAGCGTGCTACCTCATGATGCAATGCGCGCGCCTTGCGGAAGGGCGCTGATTCGCGGCGCGCGAGGCATATGGGTTGCACGCATCGAATTCGTGATAGAACGTCTGCCACCCGCCGAGCTGGCTGGGCTAGCGGGCGCGCTCCAATTGCGTGCACCCGAACTGGGCTCGCCGGTACTCCTGCTCGTGCGCGACGATGCACTGGAACGCGCAGCTGCACACATAGCTTTACTCGAAGCGCACATTAGCGAGCTGCGCAATTGGTACAGTCGGCCGCTGCTCGTTACGGAACGTGCGGTGCCGGAAGGTGGCTGCCCAGTGCGAGAGCGAGTGCGGAGACTTGGGACGCGCTCGGAATCGAAGCCGGCAAGAGCGCGCTCATAATCGCGGATCGGTGGGGCATGGTTTACTTCGCAAAGGAAACCACAACGTTTACCGATCTGCCGTCGGCAATAGAGGTCGAAGAATGGCTGCGCTATCTGGCCACGCAGTGTCCGGAATGTGGTGTGATGGATGAGCCCGGCAGAGGCGAGTGGGCGTTTTGAGAGGAGGCGCAGGAAATTACACCGGAAGACGGATTCGATTGGAAAACTGACGCCTGCCATGAAATCGAAGTCTACATGCGCGCCGCGTCGCCGCGTGAAATGATCGCTTCGAGCGGGAGCGCGAATCGCTAGACCTCTCGTATTTACTGGCGGGCCAACGTCGTCAGCTCCAGCCAGCGAGCCAGATCGGCCCGGGTCAGGAGGCCTTGCACCTGCCCACCCTCGATGACCACGACACGTCCGCCTTTCGAGGTTCCGAGCTTCGGCAAAATCTCCGTGACTTTGTCCTGCGGCGCGACGACGTCTACCTGATCGAGCGGCGCCATTGCTTCACTCACGTGCTGGGTATCCCATTGCTCCTTCGGCACCGTCTTCACCTGGTCCGACGTGATGAGTCCCACGAACTGCCCGTTCTCGACCACGGGATAGGCACGGTGGCGACCGCGCAGCACGTGCTCATCCACGAATTCGCGGATCGACAGTTCCGGAGCAACCGTTTCCGGCGCCGCTGTCATTACATCGCGCGCGCGAACTCCTGCCATTGATTCGAGCAGGAGGTGCTGCGCAAAACTTGCCACTGCTGCTGTGCGTACGAACCAACCAATGAACAGCAGCCAGAGCCCGCCCAGATTGCCGAGCACGATCATCTGAAGTCCGCCGAGCGCCATGAGCACATAACCGAGTATCTTGCCGCCGCCGGTCGCGTAGCGAGTCGCCTTGGTGAGGTCGCCCGTGTATTTCCAGATGGTTGCGCGCAACAGCCGGCCGCCATCGAGCGGAAATCCAGGCAGCAGATTGAACAGGGCCAGCGCAACGTTGATCACCGCAAGGTAGCGCGCGACGATCGTCACGGCGGGGCTCCAGCCGAGATTTGTGCCTAGCGCTGTGACCGCGAAAAACAGTAGCGCGATCAGAAAGCTGGAGACGGGGCCAACCGCCGCGATTTTGAACTCGTCACCGGGATTCTTCGCTTCGGTGCGCGTGCGTGCCATGCCACCGAAGATAAAGAGCGTGATGCTCTCGACGGTGATGCCCCGTTTACGCGCAACCAGGGAGTGTAAAAACTCGTGTGCAAGCAGTGACGCAAACAGCAGCAGGGTTCCGGCGGTTGCCATTGCGAAGTATGTGGCGGTCGGGCGGCCCGGATACTGTGCCGGAAAGGCACCCACCGCGAGGGACCACAGGACGAGAAAGAAGATCAGAAACCAGGAGTAATCGGCTCGAACTTCGATGCCGAAGATCTTGCCCAGACGAATTCCATTCATGGAGCCTCCAGACTGATCCATGCGCAAGCACTATTCCGCAGTACGGTCAGCGTAATTCTTGCATCAGATGTAATGTCCTACCCCAACCAAGGAGGCCACATGGCCGAGAAGCATGATTTCATTTGCGCCGCGTGCGGGCAGGAATTCGACACGCGTGAGCAGCTCGACACGCACAACGAGCGACAGCACGAACAACAGGCAGGCTCGCGCCAGGGCACCTCACGCAAATCACGCGAAGAGAGAGAATCGGGCCGGCGCACCGGCCAATAGAGATCTCGTCAATCGAGTCGCCGGTCTGCGTGATCGGCGGCTCGCGTGCCCCGCCTGCGCGCCCACTCGTAGAGCTCCAGCGTGCGTTCGCGCAGCCACGCCGCTCCGGCCTCCAGATCCAGTTGTTCGGGAATGCGCACCGGTCGTCCGATCTCGATGATGTACTTACGACGTCGCGCGCCGCGCTCGCTCGTCCACACCGCGATCGGTACGATGTCCGCACCCGCCTTGCGTTGCAGGTAAACAACGCCGGGCGCGAATTCACCGATTGGTGGCTCACGTTTCTTCCAAAGCTCACCCTCGGGGAATATGACCACCACCTTGCCGGCGCGCAGTGCTTCGAGCAGACCGTGTACCTTCGTCGGCAGACTGTCATTCTCGTCCTTGGGCGGTAGCTCGACCACGCCCTCAATGCGGTAGAGAATGCGAATCAGCGGTTTGAACCAGCTGAGCGGCGCATGAAATGTCTGGGTTGCCAGGAAACGGATTGGGATCAGTTGGCGAAACTGGCCGTAACGCAGAGCGCTCATGATCAGCCACGGATCGAGCAGTGACCGGTGCGTCGATGAAAGAATGAGACACCGGTCTGATCCACGCTGCGGAAAGCCGCCGGCAGCATGCGCGCTAACGGCGAAGCGCAACTTCAGCAAATGACCGAAGAGCCACGCAGTCGACTGGCTCGCAATGACGAGAAAGCGCTCGGCTTGCACGTAAACGCATGACGCCAGTCTGGTGCCGAAGCGTTTCCGGCACTTGATGTGCGTGGCGGGACCGCCGATGACAGGGAAGGCTGGGCGTATCTACGCGCTTTGCGTCATGGCGATGCTGCCTACCGCGTGTCGCGGTCCGCAATCGGCGCTCGATCCATACGGGCCGGCGGCCGAGCGCATACTCATTCTGTTCGGCGTATTCCTCGCGGTCAGTGCGGCATTCGCCCTGGCCTTGTGGATTCCGCTGGTGCAAGGCGCCATTCGGCGCGGTACCGCGCGCATCAGTGAGCGGCGCGCGCTCCAGTGGGTGCTCGTGGCAGGTGCTGCGCTGCCGGCGCTTACGGTCGTCAGCCTGTTTGTTTATTCGGTCGTGCTTCACGGCTCACTATCTCCCACAGCACGCGCAGCAGATCTCACGATTCAGGTCAACGCCCATCAGTGGTGGTGGTCGGTGCGCTACCTGTCGCCGGCTGGTGGTGCGCCGCTGATCAGCGCCAACGAGCTGCACATACCGGTCGGTCGCCGCGTCGAGGTATTGCTCACATCATCGGATGTAATTCACAGCTTCTGGGTGCCCGCGCTGCACGGCAAGACGGACATGATTCCCGGGCGCACCACGGTCACGTGGATCGAAGCGGACAAACCCGGCGTCTATCGTGGGCAATGCGCAGAGTTCTGCGGGCTCCAGCACGCTCGCATGGCGCTGCACGTGATCGCACACCCTGAAAATGAATTCGAGAGCTGGCTGGCTGCGGAGCGCCGGCCGGCAATGACGACGCAGGAGCCGAACGGCGAGCGCGTGTTCATGCAACTGTGCGCGGCGTGTCACACGGTGCGCGGCAGCGCGGCGCGCGGCGTGCTCGGGCCCGACCTGACGCACTTTGCCAGCCGCGGCACCATCGCAGCGGGGACATTGCCGAACGACGCGGATGCGCTTGCCGCCTGGGTCAGCAACCCGCAAACAGTGAAGCGAGGCAATCACATGCCGAAGCTCGCGTTGTCCGCAAGCCAGCTGCAACACGTCGTCGCTTATCTGCAAGGACTCAGGTGAGCGAACGCGCAATCGATCTGTCGATCTTCGAGCCGCCGCCCGATCTGACGCCGGCTGAAGTCGAGCGCTTTAATCGTACCTGGAGCGATCCGCGCCATCTGATCGGTCGCCTGAGCACCGTGAACAACATCCCGGTTGCACAGCGCTACATGATTGCCGGCTTCATTTTCTTCCTGGTGGGCGGCGTGCTCGGCATTCTAATGCGCATCCAGCTGGGTACGCCGGAAAACACATTTCTCGACGCGGAGACGTACAACCAGATCTTCACGATGCACGGCACGACCATGATGTTCCTGTTCGTGATCCCGTTCATCGAGGCGTTGGCGAATTATATGCTGCCGCTGTTGCTGGGCACGCGCGACATGCCGTTTCCGCGCCTGACGGCTCTGTCGTTCTGGACATACGTGTTCGGGGGCGTGTTTCTCTACTCCAGTTTCATTTTCGGTCTCGCGCCCAACGGTGGCTGGTTCTCGTACGTGCCCCTCAACAACGTCGAGTTCTCGCCGGGTCTCAACATGGATTTCTGGGATATCGGCCTGAGCGTGGCGGAGATCGCAGCAATGGGAGCGGCAGCGGAGATCATCGTCGCAATTCTGCGCATGCGCGCGCCCGGCATGTCGCTCGTGCGTATGCCGCTGTTCTGTTGGGCGATGCTGGTCACCGCATTCATGATCATCTTCGCGTTCACGCCGCTGATCGTCGGCACGGCGCTGCTGGAGCTCGACCGTAAGGGGCTGACCAGCTTCTTCAAGCCGGGCACGGGCGGCGACCCGCTGCTCTGGCAGCATCTGTTCTGGGTGTTCGCGCATCCGGAAGTCTACATCATGTTTCTGCCCGCCGCGGGCATTGTCTCGCAGATCGTGCAGACATTTTCGCGGCGGCCGATCATCGGTTATCCGCTGATGGTCGTCGCGCTGGTGGCAACCGGCTTCATAAGCTTCGGCCTGTGGGTGCATCACATGTTCGCGGCCGGCGTGGCCGGAGCCGCGACGACTTTTTTCACCGCATCGAGTCTGGTCATTGCGATACCCGCGGGCGTGCAGGTGTTCTCATGGGTCACGACGCTCTGGGCCGGGCGGCCGGTGTGGCGCACGCCGCTGCTGTTCGTCGCCGGCTTTCTGTTCATCTTCACGATTGGCGGGCTGACCGGCGTGATGCTAGCCGCGGTGCCATTCGATCAGCAGGCGCACGATTCCTTCTTCGTGGTCGCGCATTTTCATTACGTGTTGATCGGCGGTGTGGTCTTTCCACTGTTTGCCGCGCTGTATTACTGGCTGCCCAAGATGACCGGCCGAATGTTGAGCGAGCGGCTCGGGCGCTGGAACTTCGCGCTCATGTTCAGCTTCTTCAACATCACTTTCTTTCCGATGCACATCAGCGGGCTGCTCGGCATGCCGCGCCGCATCTACACGTATCCGAGCGGATTGGGCTGGGATACGTACAATCTGATCTCATCGATCGGCGCACTCGGCTTCGCGCTCGGCATTCTGCTGTTCATCGTCAACTTCTTTCGAAGCCTGCGGCGCGGTGAGCCGGCCGGCCACGATCCGTGGCAGGGCGACACGCTGGAATGGTCGCAGACATCGCCGCCAGCGCAGGCGCAGTTCCAGATGGTGCCGAGCGTGCGCGGCCGCCATCCGCTCTGGCAGCAGAATGATTTGAACACGATCGATGCGGAGCAGGCCGGCCGGCTTCGACAATTGAACTGGCGGCCGCTCGATTGGCGCGGCGCATTGATCGTCAGTGTGCTGGACGGCGAGCCCAGGGCAATCGTGCACGTGCCGAGTTCCACGATCTGGCCATTCGTGATGTCGGTGGGTTTTGTCGGCATCTTCGCGGCTTTGCTGCTAGATCATCTGCTGCTGTTCGCGGCAGGCGCAGCGATCAGTCTGGTTGCGTTGGGCGGCTGGTTCTGGCCACAGCCCACCGAGCGGCGCGCGCTGGAAGAAGTTGCCGGCGAAGCGAACGCGCTGCCACTCGCCATCGGCAGACCCGATGCAAACGGATATTGGGGCGCGTTCGTGTTGCTGCTGGTGCTGGCGACTGCGCTCGTCACGCTGATCGCGACGTACTTCTATCTCGAGCCGGCTGTCATGCCCGCGACGGCGCGCACGCCGGTCGGCTGGTCGGCGCCCGCGCTGATGAGCATTGGCTTCGCCGCGATCGCCGCGCTGATCGCGTGGGTGCGCTCCGCCATCGGCCGCGACCCGCGCACCTCCGGCAGATTCGCCCTGACAACGGCCTTTCTTATCAACATTGCCGCGATCTGGCTGCTGCTGCGCGCATACGTGGATACCGGCGTGCAGCCGGCAGCGAGCGCGTACGGTTCGGCGGTGGCGGCGCTGCTCGGATTTCAAATCCTGACGGCAATACTGGTCGGCGCAATGACGCTGATTGCGTTGCTCTGGGCGTACCTCAAGCCGGCTGATGTGCGAGGACATGCGGTGGTCTACAATCTCAGCGTGATCGCGTATTTCGCCGCGGCGTCAGCGCTGCTGGTAATGCTGACGGTGTATGCTTCGCCCAGCGGCTGGTGGTAGCGGATGCGAACACTGCGACTGGCACTCGTATTTCTGGCTGCACCGATCGCGTGGACGCTGCACTTCCTGCTCAGCTATCTGGTGGTGACGGTGGGCTGCACCAGCGAGTGGCGTAGCATTCGCGCCCTGCTGCTGGTCATGACTGCGTTATTCGCGGCCGGCGCGCTCTGGCCCGCATTTCGCCTGCTGCGCGACTCACCGCGCTTTCGCCCGCTGGGCTGGCTCGCGCAGGAAGAACAGGCAAGTGCGACGCCGCGTTTCCTGCTCGCTCTCGGCGTTGTCAGCAGCGGCGTCTTTGTACTCGCGATCATCCTGGGCGGCATTGGGCCCTTGTTCGTGCCGGTGTGTGCGGACGGCGCGCACACGGTTCACTAGGCAGCAAAGGAGCACAACATGCGTAGCAGAGCTATCGGATTTTTGACGGTGCTGGTATTGATCGGATGCGCGCGCAGCGAGGATGCGCCGCCCCGAACGGATTCGCTGGAGCTGGCGCCGACCGAAGAAGCGTCACCGGCTGCCGACACGACACATGTGGAAGCGACGTTGAACGAGTGGCGGGTGCAGCTGTCAGTCGATACGGTCGCGGCCGGCCCTGTGCAATTCATGATTCGCAACAGCGGCCAGGTCACGCACGCGTTTGAGGTCGAAGGTGAAGGGCTGGAAGAAGAAATCGACGACATTCAGGCGGGCGCCAATGCGACGCTAACCGTCAATCTCAGACCGGGGACGTACGAGGTGTATTGCCCGCGCGATGATGACGCGGGCAATCACAAGGCAAAGGGGATGACGACGCAGCTGATCGTGCGTTAGTTCTACTCAGCGCTGTCGCGCGCGCCCGCTTTGCCGACGGCCGCTTCTTCGCCCCGCGCTTGCCGGCAGCCAGCGCTTTCTTCGCGCTCGTGCGGGTCGCCTTCTTCGCAGCGCCTTTCTTGGGCGGCGGCAACCTGATACCCGCGCGCCGGGCCTTCGATAGCCCAATCGCGATGGCCTGCCTGAACGAGCGAGCGCCGTGCTTGCCTTCACGCACGTGCTTGATCTCTATCGCGCACGAACTCGCCGGCCCGCTCCAACGTTTTCTTCTCGGGCATGAAGGTCTCCTGGGTTCGAGGTTACTGCCGACGAGTGATCCGGTTGCGGATCGCGGGAAGCGTGCGCAAGTACCGATAGATCGCGCGCAGATCGTCGTCAGTCATACGCCGGAACTGCTGCCACGGCATGAATGTGTGCAGCGTGTCGCCGACGGGTGTAATGCCGGTGCGCAGCGCGCGCATGAAATCCTGCTCGGACCAGCGGCCGATGCCGGTTGCGCTGTCCGGCGTGAGGTTGGCCGGATGCGCAGGGAAGGAAGGCGGCGGTTCGTCATTGCCGGCAAACAGGCGATCGTGATCCGTCGTGTTCTGGATGCCCTCCCTGGGCGTATGACAATCCGCACACAGCGCGACGTGGTTGGCGAGGTATTCGCCGTAAGGCGCGGCGGCTTCGCGGATAGGCGCCGCGCGCGGACTGGGCTCAGCACGCACGCGTAGCACGAAAGCTTTGGCGAGCTTGTAGATCAGGTTCGGGTCGTTGTCGATGTCGTTGCGCACCGGACGCACCGTCTTCAGATAACGCGCGACCGCCAGCGCATCGCGATCGGCCATGCCGTGAAACCATTCGTACGGCATCACGGGCGCGAGCAAGTCGCCGTCGCGATCTTCGCCCGCCCGAATTGCGCGCACGATCTCCTGTTCACTCCAGCTGCCCAGACCGGTCGCGGAATCAGCGGTGAGATTCGATGCGCGAATAGTGCCGAGCCGCCAGTTCTCGAATGCGAGGCCGCCGCTCAACACGCCATCCGGATTCTTGGGATCGGCCGCATGGCAATGCCCGCACACCGCGAGATTGCGCACGATGTATTCGCCGCGCGCAACCAGACCTGCCGTGTCGCCGATGGTGGAGGGGGTCAGCTCCGGCAACGGCACGTCGCCGCCGCCGCACGTGAAGCACGCGCTCAGCAAGAAGATCAGAACATGAGAACGGGGCATGCGCGGGCGCCGCTGCAAGTTGCGTGCATCGCATATTAGAAAACCGGATTAGAGAACTTCGGTTTAGAACTTCGGTTTAGAACTTCGGTTTAGAACTACGGTTTAGAACTTCGGTTTAGAACTGCGGCCTAGAACTGCGGCCTAGAACTGTGACCGGCGTTCTAATCCGGTTTTCTAATCCGGTGTTCTAATCCGGTGTTCTAATCCGGTTTTCTAATCCGGTTTTCTAATCCGGTGTTCTAATCCGGTTTTCTAGCGGCCTGCCGAGAACGATGCGGCGTCCGATGCGCACGATCGTTGCATCG
>JBQTID010000151.1:0-5298 GCA_052389275.1 Gemmatimonadota bacterium
TTTCGCACGGCAGCGTTGATGCTTCCGACCAGGAGTTTGTGCGAGGCTTGCTGGGGTCTGACGCGCGCGTCTCCAATCTGGAGATCGGCGCCCTGGTCGATCTCTGGCAAGACGAGTGGTAGTGCATGAGACGATTGTCATTCTGCGGCTGCATGGCGATCGCTGGGCTGCTGTTGCTCGCTTGCGCTGACGACCTCGGATTCGACGACACCTGGCTGAATTCATTGTTGAACGCATGAATTGCTGCGATCATGGCTTGACCGATGTCTTCACCGAAGACGCAGCGCGCAAGGACGCGAACCGTTATCGCAAGCGCGGTCTGCCACGGCGCGCCCGCAAGCTCATCAAGGCGATCGAGGCTGCCGAGCCGCTTGCGAACAAGACTACCCTCGAGGTCGGCGTCGGCGCGGGCGGCGTGACTGTGGAAATGCTGAGACGAGGCGCTGCGCATGCGGTTGGTGTCGATGCGGTGGCCGAGCAGCTCGCGGCGGCACGCTCGCTGGCGACCGACTTCGGTGTCGCCAACCAGCTCGAGCTGATCCACCGCGAGTTCACGGACGGTTCCGGCGTTCAGCAGGCGGACGTCGTCGTCATGGATCGCGTCGTATGCTGCTACGCCGATTGGCAAAGCCTGCTCGGCGCGGCGGCCGCGCGCGCCAACTCACTGATTGCGCTGACTTATCCGCGTGACGTGTGGTGGCTGAAGCTGTTCGCGCGCGTCGTGAATCTCTGGTGGCTGATCGTACGCAGTGAATTTCGTTTCCGCGTGCATTCCGTGTCCGCCATGCACGCGCTGCTGGCCGCTCGAGGATTCGCGATCGGTACGGCCTCGCATTACCTCGGCTGGGAGATCATCACCGCGCGCCGTTGAGCGTGTCGATCTGTAGCGTATCCACCTGGATTGTGTCCGGCGGCAACGTGTCCGGATAGATCGTGTCCGTTGGCATGGTGTCCGGCATGATGAGCAGCGTGTCCGTCATCAGGCTGTCGAATCCCTCCGGCAAGACGATGGTTGTATCGACCAGCGGTAGCGGCATCTCTGCTGCTGCCGGCAAGCGCGGCACGCCGAGATACGGCTCGCGCTCGGGCTCGCGCCGCTCTTCTTCTTCGCCAAAGTGCGATGCTATCCATTCACCGGTCTGATGCCACGCCACGCGCACCCACGCGAACGCGCGATCGAAGATGTTCGGCTCGTGTTCCGGTTTGCCGCGCGGACATGCCGAGGCCGGCTGTGCGTACTTCAGAAACAGCTCGTCATCCGCGTTGCCACGGCGCGGCCGGCAACCGTCCGGCAACAGCAATCCGGTTGCGGGATCCACGCGTCTTTCGACGATGCTCTCGGGACGCTCCCACGCTTGCGGCGTTGCGCGGGTTGCATAGATGCGGCGCATGATGCGCCCCCATACTGGTGCCGCGATCCTGCCGCCGCTCGCGTTGCTGACAATCGGCGCCGGATCATCGAAGCCGATCCAGACCGCTGCGACATGACGCGGCGTGTAGCCCACAAACCAGACATCAGCGCCATCGTTCGTCGTGCCTGTCTTGCCTGCTGCCGGCCCACGATAACCCGTGTTGCGCACCGCCGTGCCGGTGCCGCGGCTGACCGCCTCGCGCAACATGTCGGTCACCAGGTATGCGACGCCGCCATCCAGCACCTCGCTCTTCGTTACCTCCGGTTTCCACACCAGGTTGCCATCGGCGTCCTCTACGCGATCGATCCAGCGCGGCTGCACGGTCGTGCCGAGCGTTGCAAACGTTGTATACGAGCGCGCCAGCTCGAGCGGCGTCACCGCCGCGGTGCCAATCGGCATGGCCGGCGTTTCATCGATCGTGCTGCGAATGCCGCTCAGCCGCGCGACGCGCGCGACGTCGTTCAAGCCAACTGTCGCAGCGAGTCTGATGGTCGGGATGTTGCGCGATGCAACCAACGCCTGCCGTAGCGTGACCTCTCCCGCAAAATCGCCGGTGAAGTTACGCGGCTGCCAAATCTCGCCGCCGGGCAGCTCCATCGTCATGCTGTCATCCTTGATGTGCTGGCTCGGTGCGTAACCTTCCGACAGTGCCGCCGCGAAGACGAACGGCTTGAAAGCACTACCGGCCTGCCGCTTCGCGCGCGTCGCACGATCGAAGCGTGATTGCTTGAAGTCGCGGCCGCCGACATGCGCGAGGACGGCGCCGGTCTGTGCATTCATCACCAGTGCCGCGCCCTGCACGTACCTGGTTTCATCACCCGGTGGCTCCTTGCTCGCGTAACGCTTGCCGCGATACCTGCCGAACGCGCCGTTCTCTATAGAGCGAAGCTGGCGCGACAGCTCTTCCTCCGCGGCGCGCTGCGCGGTGCGATCGAGCGTCGTGTATATGCGAAGCGGCGCGGTATACAACTCTTCGCCAAAGCGATCTTCCAGCACACGCCGTACAGCTTCAGCGAAGTAGGGCGCGACGCCGGATTCGTTGCGGCGCGGCGCGGGATCGCGCCGTGCGGAAAGCCGCTCGCGTTGCGCGCGCTCCGCCTGCTCTGCGGTGATGCGTCCCTGCTCGGCCATCAGTGAGATGACCAGATCACGCCGCCGCTTCGCGCGGTCGCCGCTACGGCGAGGATCGTAGATAGTCGGAGACTTTGGCAACGCGGCCAGCATCGCCGCTTGTGCCATGGTCAAATCCGTCGCGGGTTTTCGAAAGTAATTGCGCGCTGCCGCTTCCACGCCGTACGCGCCACCGCCGAAATACACGTTGTTGAGATACAGCTCGAGGATTTCTTCCTTTGTGTATTTCTTTTCAATTTCACGCGCGAGACGAATTTCGACGAACTTGCGGCCGATCGTCTTCTTCGTGCGCTTCACCTTGTCCCGCCAGATCGTGCCACCGATCTGCATGGTGATGGTGCTGAAGCCTTGCACGAATCCCATCGCCTTGATGTCCGCGGCCAGCGCACCCAGCACGCGACGATGGTCTACGCCATTGTGTTCGTAGAAGCGCTTGTCTTCAACCGCGACGAACGCCGCCGGCAGATAATCCGGCAATGATGCGAGCTTCACGACCTGGTGTTCGATGGGCTTCAGCTCATCGAATCTTCTGCCATTTGCGTCGTAGAGGACCGATTCGTTACCCGGCTGATAGGCGGCAAGCTGGTCGACATTGGGGCAGCCGCGCAAACCGCAGCGTTGCCATAACGCGATAGCGACTGCGATTGCTACAGCGGTAGCGATTGCAACGGTGCGAAGCTTTGGTAGCCGTCTGCGCGTGTTCAATTTCTCAAGTACTCGAGTCCTTCGGCCAGTGTACGCGGCCGATAATCCAGATCGCGGGTCGCGCGCTCATGCGTGTGCAACCACCGGTCCACGGCTGTCGTCTGAACCGCTTCGCGTGTGATCGGAAAGCGCAGACCCGTCATTCGTGAGATCGCATCCAGCAACGCGCCGGTCGGTTTTGCGAGGAAAACCGGAAAGCGCAAGCGCGGCGGTCTTACACCGGCAATCTGAGTTACCCGCGCAGCAAACGCGTTCATGTCTGACGGATCGCCCGACAACACGTAGACCTCGCTCGGAGCGCCGCGGTCCAGCGCCGCGACCATGCCGGCCACGACGTCGTCGACATAGACATACGAGAACCACGATGGTGAGGTGAGCAGCGCGGGCACCTTGTGGCCGGTCAGATCACTAATGAAGCGGCCGGCGGGACCTTGGTCACCGGGCCCATAAACGAACGACGGGCACACGATGACGAGTGGCAGTCCTTTGCGTTGCGCGGCGCGAGCCAGGCGGTGCGCTTCTGCTTTCGTGCGATGGTATACCGAGTGGTAAGGTCCTTCGTACGCGTCACGCGGCTCGCTGCCATCGGCAGGTCCGAGCGCTACAGTGGTTGAGATGTAAACGGCCCGCGGAGTGCCGGCTTTCTTGACAGCGCTGAGAAACGCGCGCGTGCCATCTACGTTCGCGCGCTGCATGGCGGCTGCGTCGACAATGCCAATGTCGTAGATCGCGGCGAGGTGAATGGCGCCGCTGGCACCCTGGAGGCCGCGCGCGTGCGCAGCTTCATCCGCGACATCGCCTTCGATCAGCTCGGCACCGAGTTTTTCGAGCGGCACGCCGCGCGCTCGCGAACGAACCAGACAGCGCACCCGCTCGCCCCGCTCGAGCAGTCGTCGGGCGACCCGCGAGCCGATGAAGCCGGTGGCGCCGGTGATGTAGATCAAGCCGGTCCGGAAGCGATCCAGCCAATGTCCACGACCTGGCCGTCGATCACGGCTTCGCGCCCCTCGATCATGACGTCCAGCTCGCGCGTGCGGTCCAGACGCTTCTGCGACGCCGCGCCCTGCGTGGCCGAGTAGTCCTTGATCGTGACGACGCGTTCCGTGCCTTCCGGCGCGCGCAGCTTGATCTTCCCGCCCGGCGCGATATCAGCAAGCGCTGGATCGCCGTTCAAGAGTTTCAGCCGCAGCAAATATCCCCGCAGCGGCACTTCCACCGCATCGGAGACGCGAAACTCGAACGGTTCGCCTGACTTTTTTCTGCTACCGAATATGCCCATGCTCCCATGCTCCCATGCTCTCATGCTTCCGGCGTTCCGGTAGTATTGACTGGACTGGCGCCGCTGTCTATATGTTTCTCGTTCCACGTTCTACCATTCACATCAGGGAGTTCAGTAATGGCTCGTACCAGCGGTACCGTTAAGTGGTTCTCGCAGGAGAAAGGCTACGGCTTTCTCCAGCGCGAAGGTGGTCCGGATGTCTTCGTGCATTACAGTGCGATCGACGGCAACGGCTTCAAGGTTCTCTACGAGGGCGAGGAAGTCGAGTTCGAAGTGATCGAAGAGGCGAAGGGTCCGAAGGCCGCAAGTGTCGTTCGTCTGAACCCGCCGGCCGAACCTCCGCGTCGTGGCGGTGGTGGCGGTCGTGAGGGCGGTCAGCGCGGTGTCTTCAATGGGCCGCGCAACTATCAGAGCCGTTACTAGAGCTGCTCCTGAAGTTGACTGAAACGCCCGCGAATCGCCGCCGATTCGCGGGCGTTTCTTTTTGTGCGGACGCGGACGCGGGCGCGGGCGCGAATCGCGGGTACAGACTCGGGTCGCGGATTGCGGGATGCGGGACGCGGGCGCGGGCCCGGGCCGCGGATGATTACATCCTGTCTTCGAGTCTTTTAATGGGGCCATCTCCCGACCGAGTGGGCGATTTGAGGTGGAAATCCGGGGCGGAGCGAGAGGAGAGGAAGCTTGCAAGCGTGAGAGCTAGGCACATGATTGGCGGATGCCAAAGAAACAACGCAAGCGCCGACTATGGGACCTCTACCGCTTCCCGGGCTT
>JBQTID010000152.1:0-4077 GCA_052389275.1 Gemmatimonadota bacterium
TTTTACAGCGTATCCTGCATAAACGTGTGGTTCGAGCGGTCCGATTGCCCAGGAGGTTTATGCAGAGTACGCTGTAAAACCGCGACGGTCTGCGTAGCGCCCTGCCTTCACCCAAGCCACCACACCCGTTTTTCAGCAACCTGCTAGCGCGAGCTACTCCGGCGCACGCGCTAAAAGCGACGATCACGGCGTAACGTGATATCAGCCACCGTGACACGGGCCGCGTGCGCAGCCAGTCGTTTGAGGTCCCGAGCGTCGGTGGTCGCAACGACGGCGCCCCCGGCAAGATCACCTACGGCGACGGTGAACGCATTGATCGCCATTTCGGAGCCGCCCCGTAGCTTTCCAAGGAGCTGCCCGGTTCGCACACCGACGCGCGTATCCACCGGGTAGACTTCGACGCGTTCCCTTCGCAATCCGGCAAACACACCGGCATCGGCCGGCCTGCCGCGAACGACCTCCGCGAGCACGGACGCGACCGTCGCGACGGGAAGTTCGCGGGCACGCATCTCGGTGATCAGCGCTCGGACCCGGTCACGCCGGCTGGCAGGTCCATGTGCGACGGCTGAAAGGGCTTCGCTATCGAGCAGCAACATTCAGCTCGCGCGCCGGCTGCGTTTGGGCCGCTCACCGTCCCACTCTGAAACCAGCTGCGCCGCCCATTCCAGTGTTTCGGGCGGAATCGGACCATGCTCCCTTTCGAGCTCCACCAGCCACTGATCGACGGCCGCAAGGTGGCGCAGACGGGCAAGATACGTCGCAATCGCACTGTCAACGGCAATCGACAGACTGCGCGCGCCTACCAGCTTCCTGAGCTGCTCGAGCTGAGCCCGGTCGAGCGTCAGGGTAATCTTGTCACGTGCCATAGTGGTATCGTAGTACGTTTACACCATTTAGACAAGCGGCCTGAGAGCGTGACCGGTATGTTGCGCCGGTGTCTGGTTAGCTCAATCGAATAAGCGGTTTCAGACGCAAAGCAGCTATATCAGCGGAGCAACCCTGTTCGCTCCAACTCCGCTAAACTCTCGTGTACGTGATCCTGCGCTTGCTGTTCTGCCGACCACGCAATCAATTCGCCCAAGCCCTCATCAAGACTGATGGGCGCAGCTAATTGAAGCCGCTCGTGGGAGCGCGTGCGATCGCCAAAGCAATGGCGAATGTCACCCACGCGATAGCGGCCAACCACGCGCGGCTCAATCGATACGCCGAGGCACGCCGCGATGCGCTCCGCGATTTCACGGATCGATACTGCCGTTCCTGTGCAGATGTTGAGTGCGCCTTCGATTGCCGACGGTGAATCGAGTGCGGCAATCACTGCATCCGCAAGATCACTCACATGTATGAAGTCACGCGTTTGCGCACCGTCCTCGAATAAGAGCGGCGGTTCCCCATTCATGAGCCGGCTCATGAAGATGGCAGCGACGCCCGTGTACGGATTCAACAACGACTGTCGCGACCCGTAAACGTTGAAGAAGCGGAGCGCCAGCGTAGGAATTTCGTAGGCGCGACCGAAGCAGAGTGCGAGCTCCTCCTGCGTCTTCTTCGTGATGGCATAAATGCTGGTGTGCTGTAGAGGTTTCTCTTCGCGGGTCGGAACTGTCGACGCCGCGACGCCGCACAGCGGGCACTCCACCTCCCACCTGCCGGCGGCAAGTTGCGAGGCTGGTCGCGGCGCAGGCGCCACCTCGCCATGCTCGACGCATCGATACGCGCCCTCGCCGTAGATGCTCATGGAGCTTGCGACCACCATACGGCGGATCGGCAGCCGCTGCTGCGCGATTGCTTCCAGCAGGACGCCCTGGCCATCGACATTGACGCTCGTGTAATAATGCGGCGCGTACATGGACTGTCCTACACCAACTGCCGCCGCGAGATGGATGACTCGGTCGACGTCGTTCAATGCTCGCCGAATTGTTCGCGGATCACGAATGTCGCCTTGCAGAAATTCGAGCTTGCGTGCGGCAATACTGGCGCCAATGAAACGCGGTACCGCGTCGGGCCCATGCACTTGCGGGTCCAGATTGTCGAGCACGATTACGTCATCGCCACGCGCGACCAGCCGGTCGACAACATGCGAGCCGATAAAACCGGCACCACCCGTTACGAGCACCTTCATTTTGACTCCCGTATTCGGAAAAACCGCTTCCATTCGGCGTAGGCTTCCGGCGCAATTACCGCCTGGTACTCGGCAAACTCGCGGAGAAACGCGGCAAGCAGCCCAACAAACAGCCCTAGCAGCGCTCCCACAAGCGGCGCCGGAATCCGGCGCGCGGTCGATACCGCCGAGCCCTCCGGTGCATCGAGCACAATAAATACAGGCGCCGCGGCGTTCACCTGCGATCTCCGTTGGCGGTCCGCCTGGGCTGCCACCAGCGCCGATCGCATCCGAATATGGTTTTCTTGCAGCAGTACCAGCAGCCGCCGGCTAAGCGATTCGGCCAGCCAGGCGGTTGGCGCTGTCACTTCCAGCCGGAACGTGCCAGACTCCACGTCCACTGACGTGTGCATGTGCTCCTGTAGTGCGGCTACAGCAGCGTCGACACTTGCCTCGGAGCCAGCCGGATCATCCGACCACAGTTCCGTCAAGCGTAGCGCGCCGCGTTTTGAACCGCGCGGCGGCGCAAACGGCGTGGAGACCGCCTGCCGCAGCAGAACGCGCGAGTGCAAGAGCACGTCAAAGTAGCGTAGGGCCTCCGCATTGGCCGCATGTGCCGGCTGCGGCCCGGTTACGGCTGTGATCGGTTGGCCGGGCACAACGTGCAGCATTGAGACTGCCGCGAAGCCCCGCTCCCGAAGTTGATCCATGCCGGTGAAGATTGCGGTGAACAGCACAACGCTTGCTGCAACGAGACGACGGTGTCTCAATGGAATAACCGTTATCTCCCACACGGTGATCGGCGCGCCACGCCTAGAGTAGTTCATCGCACCCCGGTCCGGGAGCAACACGCTCGGCCGGGCTATGTCTCAGGATAAAAGTAGCCTGATCGCCCAGACCCGCACGATTCATCCGCGCGGCACGCAGTGCATCGAACGGCATTCGCCACAAGCTGCGCAGATACGGTTTCCAAAGCGGCACTATCGCTATCCGCCGCTGCACCAACGCGGTCCCCCAGAATTGGAATGCGGTGGAATCTGGAATCACCTTTTCGACCGCGAAACCATGCCGGCCGGCCACGAGTTCGAGGCTCGTGGGCGTGTGCAAGAGAACATGCCGGGGCGGATCCAGCTGTACCCAATTTACACCTGCTTCGCGCCACACTGCGCTACCCGCGATCGGAACGGCGATGATGCAGCAGCCGCCGGGGTTCAGCAGGCGAACCACCGTCGCGAATAGCGCGTCGCTGTTCTCCATGTGCTCGAGAGAATGAACAAATGTGATTAGATCGTAGCGGTGCTCAACCTGCTCCAGCGAGCAACGCCGGATCCGGATTCCGGCAACCGGCTCGGCGTCGCTCTCCACATACGGATCGATTCCGAGCATCGGCCCGTCGAAACCAAGCGCGCGAAGCGCGACCAGGAAGCGGCCGGTTCCCGATCCGACGTCGAGAATCGACGCGCTGCGCCGAATCGACGGTTCTCGCAGCGCGGTCATCACACCCGCGTGCGCCCCCGGATAAAGCACGGCCAGCACACGGCCGGCCAGGCCGCCCCGATACACGATGCGATAAGCCGTGGTGCGGACCAGCTGCTTCCAGCGTGAACGCGCGAGCGGCGCGTAGGCGCGGCCGTAAAATGCGGAAATATCGGTAGGATGAGTGAGCCGCTGGATCGCGCCGCAACTACCGCACTCGCCATACTCGAACGGCTCGCCGGTTCCGGTGAAGTGCTCGCGTGCGGTGAAGCACTCGAGATCACTCGCGCCACAGCACCCGCACGTTTTCATGCGTGCTCAGGCGGATGCGTCGCCACTATGGCGGGCGACTTCGTGCACAAGATTCAGATAGCTCTCGACCACCAGGTCCCAGCGAAACTCCCTCGCCACAAGCTCCTGTCCCTGCTGGCCCGCACTCACCAGCGCCTCATTCGGGCGTGATTCCACACGCGCGATAACAGCCGCGAGTTCCGCCGCCGAGCCGA
>JBQTID010000153.1:0-23601 GCA_052389275.1 Gemmatimonadota bacterium
CCGGCACGAAGAGCAGAATCGCCAGCATGATGAGCAGCTCGACGCTGATCAGCATGGTGCCAATGCTCATGCCGGCCTTGAGCGGAATCGCGTAAGTCGGGTATGGCTTGCCGCGCAGGCTCGCGAATGCAGCACGCGAGTTCGCGAACGTGTTCACGCGGATGCCGAACCATGCCACGCCCACGCTGCCCAGGATACCAACGATGCTGCAGGCCAGAATCGTGATCACGCGCACGGCATCCATGTCGCGCAGGATGCCGAAGTAGACGAACATGATGAAGCCGATGAAGCCCCAGAGAATCGCCAGGAACTTGCCCTGGGTGGCGAGGTACGTCTTACAGGTCGCGTAGATCAGCTCCGACACGTCGCGCATCGAACGATGCACCGGCATGTTCTTGAGCTGGCTGTACGACATCAGGCCGAAGAGCAGTCCTCCGACGCAGACTATCAAGCCGAGCATCAGCAGCGAGCGGCCGTCCATGCCGAAGAATGTCGCAGTGGACAGGTCCGGCAGAATAAGGCTCGCTTCACCGCCTCGATGTGGTGCCCCTTCTTGAAGCATGAAAAACATTTACGACCCCTGGAATTGGTGGGACGAACAAAAAATAGCGGAGGAGAATGGCGTCAAATCCGGTTTCGGTCAAGGGCTAAATCGTCATCGCCCTTGCGATTACGCCGTTCTAACATTTCGCCGGCGATCCCGGCGCGCCCGGCCATTTCGCGTCGGGTAATCCCACCCCAAAAACCGTTTCTGAACCGTTTCTTGACAATCGAGCTCTTGTCCTCCGCCGGCAGACCGAGAACTTGTCTCGAGCAGCTCGCGCGTCTCGGACCTCCAACTTGAACACGAGCGTCATGGCGATCGGATCCGGCAACCTCGATGCGAAGCTCTCGAAACTCGTAGACATTGCGATCGGCATCGCGTCGATCGCGGTGCTCGCGGTGTCGGTGGCCGCACTCACAAGCGACGGCAAAGGCATACGCGCCGCATTACGCGAGCGGAAAAAATCGCGGAAGAACGCAAGATGATCGAGCAAAAATGGCCGGAATTGGCCGCCCGGCCACCGCACGGCCCGCCGCTCACGCTGCCATCTGCGCGAACGCTCAAGGTCGCTTCGCCGAGATCCACGACTTTCTCATGACTGACACAGCATGGACTGAGCACCAGAACTGGGGTGCGATAGGCATACGCGTCGGCGTGCGAGATACGACCGCGCTGCTTGCATGCATGGTGTCTGAACAAACGCGGCAGCAAATCGCGGCGGATGAGGCTTTGGCCAACGAGCTCGGCGTCGCCGGCACACCTGCGTTCTTCAGTCTCAAGGGTGCCATTCGCGGTGCAACCAGTTACGAGGAGCTCCGCAATCTTGCGCGTGACTGAACCGCTTTTCGGAACGTGCGCGGTGCTGTGCGTGATCGTGGCGCTTGCCGGCTGCGACGCTCGTGTCAGCGGTCATACCGCTCTGGTTGCTGATGTTCGCAAGACCGGTGCAGGCACGGAAGTGAACCTGCGCCCATCTCTGGACTCCATCGCGCGCAATGCCGTCCCGGTCGACACGCTTCATTCCGACTGGAGCACGCGGGCTAACAATGATTTTGGCCACATTGCGGATGTCGCTGCCTGGCACAATGGACGTTTTGCGGTCCTGGACAGACTGAATCAAACGATTGTCATTTTCGCGGCGAACGGCACAAAGCTCAGGCAATTCGGACGAAAAGGCAAAGGCCCGGGTGAGATCACCGACCCACTCGCAATCGAGGCTCTAGCCGACGGCTTGATTGTCTGGGACGGCGCAACCACGGTCTTTACGCACTTTGATACGCTCGGAAGTGTGGTCGCGACGGCGACCGCACCCATCGAAGGCGACTGGCGGCCAAACGTTCGCCGTTCCTCCACGTTCCGGCTGGAACACCCACTCAGTGCGCCTTGGGAGGACGTCACTCGCCGGTTGCGCGTTTGGAGCGACTCCGAATTCGTTCACCAGATTCAGCTGGACGAACGTGGAGTGACGCGCGGCGATGCACGCTTGAAAGCGCCGCCCATGCAGATTGTGCGCTACTCGCCGGCGCTACACGTGCGCGACACGGTCTGGAAGACTGTTGCGCCTCCCAGCCTGCCGCTGCTCGGCGGGAACTACGCCTTCCAGCAGCCGGTCTACGGCGCGCGTCCGCTGTGGACGACAGGCACCGGGTGGTGGGCACAGGCGCCGGCGGACTCGAACCATGTCGATCTCCGTTTCGACAGTGGGCCGGGTATGCGCATCCGGCTGCATGAGAGCAACGATCGGCCGAGCCTCAAATCGCTCAAGCGAAAATACGCGGAGTGGTACATCGCAGAAAACGTCATGCGGTTCTCGCCGCCGCAGCATAAGAATCTCATCCAAAGCCTTTCGTGGTGGCGACGTCGCAAGCAGACCAACGAGCTCGGTCGCGTCATCGCGTTTGCCGATCGAGCGCCGCTCATCACTGCACTGTTCGGACGCGGCCAATGTCTCTTCATTACCGGCTTCAACGAGGATGATACGCCCGATGGCACGGCGCGGACGCTGCTCGTTCTCGACGTGCGGACACTAAGACCGCTCGCGGTCTACGCAGGTGACATAGGCCATCGCATCAGGGAGGTGAGCGAGGCACACGTATTCACGACTTATCGAGATGCAGACAACGTAGTCCAGCTCGAGCGCTTTGCACTGCCGGCTCAGCTCGACTGCGCCTCGTAGTGGAGGTGGAAGTGATCGACCGGCGGGAACTTCAAGGGAGGCATTATGAGACGCAAGCTGTTGCTTTTGGGTAGCCTCGTTGTCGCAAATCTCGCCCTTGCAGTCAGCGCCTACGGCCAACAGGCCTATCAGGTGTGTGGACATGACTGCAACCGGTGGGGACAATGCATCGAAGTATGCTGGGATTTCCCGTTGTCGTCGTGTGGAGGATACTGCGGGCCGTGTAACGACGGCTGTTAACCCTAACTGAGCAGGTCGTGATGAAAACCGGTCGATCACTTTCCACCTTTCTCAATCTCTTCATCGTCGCGTTGCTTGCTGTCACTGTGTGGCAGGCCCGCCGATTACGCGGCGCTTCAGAAATGACGCCAGCCGATCTGCCCCCGCCATTCGAGATCGGCAATGAATTCCCCAACGTCTCCTTCATCACGGAAGCAGGGTCGTCGGTGCGCGTCGCGGAGCTGTTCGGCGCGAGTTGCGGCGTAATGCACTTCTTCGCTTCCAGCTGCCAGGCATGCGTGGGTCACGCGCCCAAGTGGAGCGGGCTCGACAGCTTCACCGTGGGCGCGGTGAAAGTGCCGGTCGCGTGGATTGCCACCAAGGCCACCGATCCAGAAGCACAGCCGTTTCTCGAACGTTATGATCTGCCGGGACCGCTCTACCGCATCCGCAGCGATGGGGATCAGAAAGACCTGCGGGTCTTTTTCGTGCCCGCCAGTTTCATGATACGCGGAAGGGAGATCATCTCGTTCGTAGGAAGCACGCCGCAGGACACATTGATCAGCGGCTCGTACGCGGGCAGGCTCGAGCAGGTTTGTGCGGCCCCATAGGTGGCGCAGCATCGCTAAAAAGGAGGGTCTAATGAAACCGATGATAGTCATCGTTGCGCTACTCGGCGCGATAATTGGCAGTCTTGACGATCTGCAAGCGCAGGCGGCGCCAATAACCGCGATCGACTCTGCATTTTTCAAGATGCGATCTGCTCTCCGAGCGATTTCGAGTGCGCAGGAATTGCATTATTCAGCCACAGGTACGTACACTACTGAGTTGGAGGTTCTGCGGAAGTACCCCAGTTGCGTTATCGACGCCGAAGTTGTTGTTAAAATTCCTGAGGCCGGAAAAAGCGGTTGGGCCGGAGAAGCGACACACCCCAAGGCTCCAGGAGAAAGCTGTGTTTATTGGGTGGGGGCTCGTGATTTCGAGCCCCATCCTCTCACCAAAGGCAGAAAAAGAGAATCGAAAGCGGCGCCAGGACGTGCCATCTGCGACAGAGACGCGATTAGCCCGTAATACTGATGATCATCGATGAACAGACGTTCAGGGATCTCGAGATCTTCAAGGGTCGTGAAGGCCGACCAAGCCTCTTTCAGCTGCTAGACCGCTGCAAGACACATGGCGGCGAGGCCTCGTTGCGCCGGCGCTTTCTTCAGCCGAAATCGGACGCCACGAGTATTCGTGCTGTGCAGGATAGCGTGCGCTACATCATCGACAATCCCGAGCTTTTCGACGGCATCCCGAGCCAGTATTCGGTGTCCGGCTTCGAGAACTACTTCTATCGATCGCTGACCGCGCCGGTCACCGGCCAGCGCCTGGGACTTCTGTTCGACATGATCATGCTGCGCGTCGACAGCCCGCGAGACTACACCCGCATTGCGACCGGCATTACGCACTGTACGCAAATCGTTGGCTGGTTCAGAAAACTCGCGCGGCATGCGGACGGTGACGCGCCTGGTGAGCTGGGTGCAATGTTGTCGGAGATTCGCGAGCTCCTTGCACGGCCGGACATTGGAATCGTTCCCGTAGCAGAGCTGGATGGACATTCGTTCTGGAAGGTGCTGCGGGTCGATCAGGGAATTCGTGGCATTGAACGCTCGGCGTTCGCGCGAATGCTTGCACTCCTGTTCGAGATCGATGCGCTCACTTCGCTGGCAAAGGAGACGGTTAGGCGAGGTTTTATCCTGCCCGAAATTCTGGAAGGCCCTGCGCGTGTGATCGGTACCGGCCTGTTTCATCCGTTCCTTGATTCACCAGTCGGCAATCCTGTCCGCCTCGATCAGCAACAGCGCGTGCTGTTCCTGACGGGCCCGAATATGGCAGGCAAAACGACATATCTTCGCACATGCGGCATCGCTGTATTCCTTGGTCATGTGGGAATGGGCGTACCGGCGGCAGGGCTGAGCTTCACGCCGTGCGACGCATTCTTTACTGCGATTTCCCTCTCGGATGATGTTCGGGCCGGCATCAGCTTCTTTCAGGCGGAGGCGATGCGGGCTCGCGCGATTGCCGATGCGCTCGCGCGCGACTTTCGCGTCATTGCAATCATGGATGAACCATTTAAGGGAACCAATGTGAAAGATGCACTGGATGCCTCGTGCGCGTTCTTTTCTCGCTTGGCACACCGCGATGGCAGTCTATTCCTCATTGCATCGCATCTCATCGAAGCTGGACCGATTCTCGACGCAACCGCCCAGGTAAACTGCCAACGCTTCGAGGCAGTTGAAAATGGCACCGGCCTCCATTTCGACTATCAGCTTCGACCGGGTCTGTCGAGTCAGCGCCTTGGCATGCGCGTGCTGGAGGATCACGGCGTGCTGCGACTGCTGGACGAAAAAAGGGGCGATCACATTTCGGTAATCGCCCCGGTTGCACCAAATGGTGAAAACTAGGACAGTTCCACTGGGCTGATGATTACAGAAAGAGCGGACCAAAGACGACGGCGACGATCGCCATCAGCTTGAGCAGGATATTGAGGCTCGGTCCGGACGTGTCCTTGAACGGATCGCCTACCGTGTCGCCAACGACTGCTGCCTTGTGCGCGTCGGAATTCTTGCCGCCGTGGTGGCCCTTCTCGATGTACTTCTTGGCGTTATCCCACGCCCCGCCGGCGTTCGCCATCATGAGCGCCAGCAGGGCGCCTGCGCCAATCGAGCCGATCAGCAGCCCACCCAGCGCCTCCGCTCCCAGAAGAACGCCGACGACAACGGGAACGATCACGGCCAGTGCGCCCGGCAGGATCATCTCGCGAATCGCGCCGTCGGTCGCGATCCGCACAGCGCCGGCCGCGTCCGGCGGCGTGGTGCCGGCCATGATTCCCGGAATCTCGCGGAACTGCCGGCGCACCTCCTCAACCATTTTCATCGCCGCGCGGCCTACGGCTCCCATGGTCAGCGCGCTGAAGAGGAAAGGCATGAGCGCACCGATCAACAGCCCGAGCAGCACGTCGACATCCAGCAGATCGAACGAAGTCACGCCGGTGATCTGAGAATACGAAGCCATGAGCGCTAGTGCCGTCAGCACGGCGGAGCCGATCGCAAATCCCTTTCCTGTGGCGGCAGTCGTGTTTCCGAGCGAGTCCAGCGCATCGGTGCGCTCACGCACCTCAGGCGGCAAATGCGCCTGCTCCGCGATGCCGCCGGCGTTATCCGCCACCGGTCCGTAAGCATCCGTGGCCAGCGTGATGCCGAGCGTGGAGAGCATTCCGACTGCGGCGAGCGCGATGCCGTAGAGGCCGGCGAGCTTGAACGTGGCCCAGATCGCGATGACAAGGGTGATGATCGGCACGGCGGTGGACAGCATGCCCAGCGCCATGCCGCCGATGATGGCTGGCCCAGTGCCGGACACCGCTTGTGCCGCGAGCTTCTGGGTCGGCGAGAACTCGTATGCCGTGTAGTACTCGGTCGCCGTACCAATGACCTGGCCCGCGACCAGGCCGATCAGGATCGCCCAGAACAGATTCATCGAGAGATCGAGCATACTGATCAGCAGGAGCGAAGCCAGCAGGATTAGTGCGCCAGCGCCGAAAATGCCGGCGCGCAGCGCCCATAGCAGGCGACCCATCGTGGCGTTCTCGCTCGTACGAACGAAGAAGGTTCCGATCAAGGCGCAAAGCGCGCCAATGCCCATCACGCCGAGCGGCAGAACGTAGGGTACGGCGGCATAACCGGCATCGAGCGCGCCGAAAGCGAAGGGCGTCGGAGATTCTGCCGTGGTTGCGAGGCCTGCCACTCCTACCGCCGCGAGCGCCATCGTCGCGACGATCGAACCCGTATAGGACTCGAAAAGGTCGGCGCCCATGCCGGCACCGTCACCCACGTTGTCGCCTACATTGTCCGCGATTGTTGCGGGATTGCGCGGATCGTCTTCCGGAATGCCGGCTTCCACCTTGCCGACCAAATCCGCTCCCACGTCTGCCGCCTTCGTGAAAATACCGCCACCCACGCGCGCGAACAGAGCTATGGACGAGGCTCCGAAAGCAAACCCGGTGAGCGGCTGATAGTGCTGGAACACGAGGTACAACAGCGCCAGCGACACCAGGCTGATGCCAACGACAGTCATGCCCATGACTGCGCCGGACGAAAAGGCCACACGTAGCGCCGCATTAAGACCGGACCGCGCTTTCGCGGCCGTCCGCACGTTCGCGCGTACGGCGATGTACATGCCGACGAAGCCCGCCGTAGCGGAGGCGATCGCGCCGAGCACGTACGAGATGGCGGTGCGCGGCAAGTCCGTAAAGCGGCCCTGATCGGCGATGCTGCTCTGCATTCGCTCGGCGAGCGCGGCGAATTTGCCGGTCACGTCGTAATCCACGAAAAGCGCGATAATGACTGCGACTATTGCGACGAAGACCGCGAGGAACGTGTACTCGCGCCGCAGAAACGCCTGCGCGCCGGACTGAATGAGCACCGCAATCGAGCGCATGGTTTCAGTGCCCGGATCCTCTCGCAGCACCCGCAGTGTAGACACGAAGGCGAAGAGCAGAGCTAGCGCGCCAGCCCCCAGAGCCGTGTAGAGCAGAAACATTCGGGGATTATCTCCAGAGAATAAAAAACAGCGCCGGAGAATCGCCGTCGCGGGCGATTTGGTCAAGCGTAAAAAAAGGGCGAGTCTTTCGACTCGCCCTGGATTCCCAGCTTGCGGGAGTGTCCGTTTAACTGTGTAAATGTGGTTGGTTGCGTGTCCACTTTTCCGGGGCAATGCCAGTTTGCCAACCGTTTCTGAACCGTTTCTGAACAATACTGTCTTGCCACCGAAGCTGCGGTTTCGTGAGTTTCATGCATGTCCGCCAATGCACGCATCTGCGCACCCTACCCGCATGCTGTGATAAGGTCGGCCCGCGCAGCGCGGCGAAGATCACGCCTTTGAGGCTCTGCACGCCCCGGTACGCCGAGATCGTGTACAGAACGACTCGCAAGTTATCGCAAAATACGGAAGACGCCGAAGACGCGTCCCAGGAAACCTGGATACGGCATTCCGCCGGCTACGCGAGCTCGGCGGCTGGTGTCTACTTCTTTATCCGCTCAGAGCAACTAAACCTGCGATCAGCTCCAATTGAAAATGTGAAGTCGCTCAGATGATTACTGAAGGTGCTAGCGGAGGGGGCACACGACGAGCCGATGCTGAATACGAGTAAGGCGGTAGGCGCCTCAGTCAGCCCCAAACTTGTGCGAGCGGCACAGGCCGGATCTCCGATTGCGTTTACGACCCTCTATGCGATGTTCGCCCAGATGGTTGATCGCACCTGTCTTCGCATCCTGCGCGATCGGGACGACGCCATGGATGCGAGTCAGGACGTCTGGCTTGTCGTATTCTCACGAATTAATGGGCTACGAAATCCCGAGCAGTTTGCATCATGGCTTCATCGTATAGCGGTGAGAACTGCTCTACAGCTCATCCGAGCGGAAAAGAGGCGGTCGTCTCGCGTAAAGTTTGCTGCGCTAAACGCCGAAGCCGTTGCGGCCGAGATCTGTCTACGTGTGGATGTCGAGAATGCAGTCGCCGAGTTGCCCGGTAGGATGCGTGAACTAGTAGTTCTGTGGCTGTGTGGTCATACGCTTGCGGATTGTGCGTTCAACATGGGCATTTCAGGCGGGACAGCAAAAAGTCAGTTCCATAAAGCCCGGCGGCGTCTGCGCCAGCACTTTTCTGCCAGCTGGTTGAATCGTCCAACTGAGGTCATGAGATGACAGAAGAGGCGCAGCCAAGCCACTCGCTGGAGTATGATGCGCCGCCAAAGTTCCTTAGCGCTGGCGAATGGAAAACCGTTTTGGATGCACTCGCCCTATCGGGACGGGAGCGTCAGATCATGAGGCTGTTCATCGAAATTGAGTCCGAATCAGCAATTGCGGAAATTCTCGATATTTCTGTTCACAGCGTTCATACCTATCGTGATCGGCTGTACAGAAAACTCAACGCACGAAACCGGTCTGAGGCCATTGTTCGCGTATTCGTGGCCTACTCAGTTATCGTCCGTGAACGATTTCAAGCGAAATAGTCTTGTCCTGTCCAGGACGGACGCACCACGGCTGACCCTCCGAAGCTGACTTGTAAAAGAAGACGCATCCCAGCCACCATAGCTGCCGTTTCGTCGCTCGTACCAACAAATGTGGAGTCAGTCCGATGGCGTCGACAGATCGAATGCTGAGCGTGGGAGTGTTGGTTCTCGCTGGATGTGCGCTGATCCTGACAGGGTTCAACGTTCGTAGCACATATGTGCGTCGTAATCCGCCAGCGCCGCAGCCGCAGTACGTCGTCGATGATTGGCAAGGATACGGAGGAACAGGACACAGGATTGGCGCAGCCGACGCGAAGGTCACGATCGTAATGTTCTCTGATTACCAGTGCCCCTCGTGCAAAACCGCAATGCCAAAGCTGGAGCAGATAGTCGAGAAATACCATCCTGCGGTCGCTGTCGTAGTGCGCCATTTTCCGATCCCGGGTCATCCATACGCACGAGCTGCTGCGCATGCTGCTGTTTGTGCAGGCTCGCAGAATAAGTTCGATGAGCTTCATAACCTTCTATTCGTTGAAGCTGATTCTTTTGCTGTAAGATCGTGGACCGACCTGGGGCGTCGCGCCGGAGTTCCGAAGATCGATGATTTTGAAGAATGCCTCTCACGCCCGGAAACCGCGCAGAAAGTGCAAGACGATATTGACGCAGGAACACGACTGGGCGTGGTAGGCACGCCCACTCTCCTCATTAACCATGAGCAGTTCACGGGAACAAGAGGACTCGAAGAGATCATCAAGCGCCATGTGAAGGCGAGAACTTAGGCCGATGGTGATTCGCCGTGCTAAGCTCGCAGGGGAGATTAGAACGGAAGGACGAAGCTAACTGTCATTGGAGGGGCCATGACCCGAACGAGACTCATTCAGACAGCTGTTGTATCCGCACTCATATGTGCGGCGAACCTTGGGTATTCCGCCAAGGAGGCCAAAGCCGCAACGGCAGGCTGCAATTCGTATTGCATCAACAGTGGCGCCTGTGAGGCCAGAGGTGGCGAGGGTTGTTTCTGTTGGATTTGTCTTGGATGCTATGGTGGAACAAATTGCTGGACATCATAGTTGATTGCGAGGCGGATTCGTCGGTAGGATGAAGGTCCCCTGCGAGCTTGTTGTTTAGACAACCTGAACCTGGGACGGTGTCTTGAAGCGCAGCGTTAGTTTTCTTCTGCTTGGGTTGTCGCTACTGAGTCAAGCGACATGCACGAGTACTGATCAAGCGGCTACGACGAGTGCCGTTGCACACGTGAGTCTGACTTCACCCGTATTCGACATCGGCAGCAGTGACGAGCTGATGTATCCTAGGGCTGCGACTCGACTGAGCAGCGGTAACATTGTTGTTGCGGATGCGCACGCCAGTGCCGTCCTCCTCTTTGATGAGCTCGGCCGTCCAATCCGACAAGTTGGTCGAAAGGGTCAAGGACCAGGAGAATTTCAGGTACCTTCATGGCTAGATGCATGCGCAGGAGATTCGATCTTTGTATTAGACCCAGCATTATCCCGCATGTCAGTGCTTGATAGTGCAGGCACGTTTGTTCGTGCGTACACCTGGCTGGAAAGGCCGGCGACATTGGCATGCTCCGCCGCCGGTGTATTCGCCTTCGCGTCGAGCAATCTTGAGGAAATGCAGCGACCGAACCCCAAGCAACCGCCCCGACCAATGAGGGGGATTTTAAGCCTGGGGAACACGAATGGTCAGGTGACGAAATCTCTCGGTGAGATTCAGGTGGCTGAGTTCGGACCGCTAGGTAAGGTTTCGCGCGTTGCGGTCGCCGACGATCGCATTTACTTCGGAGACGGGGGCGCGAGGATTAGCGTGTATACACTTACGGGACGTCGCGCCGGATCTCTACCGGTCAAATTTAGTCCAAGGCGAGCAACTGAGGCGCATTTTTCCAGGAGCATCGACTCACAGGTTTCAGTGTTCGCCGACCAGAGCACAAGGGAGATGAATCGGCGTTTCCTGGCAACTTTCCCGATCCCCAATGAGCTTCCGAGTTACAGTCAGATACTTACCGATCCAACCGGGAATGTTTGGGTGGTAGGTTCATTTCCTGGGGATTCGACAACTTTGCTGAAGGTGCTGACCTCTGATGGCAACCCGCTCGCGGACGTTACCGTGCCGGTGCAGATGACGGTGTACGAAACCGGCGACAACTACGTTTTAGGCTCGTATGAAGGGAATGACGGTAAACCTCACGTTGCCATGTTCTCATTCGATCCAATGCTCCTATCCAACTCAGATCGGCCCCAACAGAATTCACGCAAACAGTAGTAGATGTCACCCATCCGGCGTGCGCCCCGGCCAGCTCGCCGACGAGGACACCAGCCACAAAATCTTGGTGAATTCTTGGAGCTTTTGTGATGGTGTCCGCGTATATACACGCAGGATAGCTCTGGATGCCCTTAATGGCGCCGTGCTCGCTCGGAAGGCAACTTTGTGGATCTTCTCATCGATCAACAGACGCTGCGAGACCTCGAGATATTCGAAGGCCGGGAAGGCAGGCCGAGCCTCTTCCGAATGCTCGACTGTGCGAAGACGCGCGGCGGAGCGGCTGCGCTGCGCCGACGATTTATTTACCCAAAAGGCGACGTCGACAGCATCCGCGCCGTGCAGGAATCGGTTCGCTTCATCCTGCTGAATGCCGGCACTTTCGAAGACCTGCCCAGTCAATTCGCAGCCTCCGGGTTCGATCACTACTTCCATCGTCGGCTCACCGCCACCGTGGCCGGGCACCGGCTCGCGCTGATCTTCGACATGATCATGCTTCGGGTGGACAGCCCGAGAGAATTCACTCAGATCAGCATGGGCGTCAGGCATGCAATGCAGATCGTTGGCTGGTTCAGGAAAATCGCCAATTACACTGCGTCGGATGACCCCGGCGGCGAGCTGGGCACCATGCTCGCAGAAGTTCGCGCGATCCTGGAGCGGCCCGCCGTCAGCAGACTGCCGAGCGAGGGCCACGACGGTTGGCCTTTCTGGAAAGTTCTGGAAATCGATCGCACCATCCGCGATTTTGAACGCGCAGCGTTTGCTCGCCTAAGCACGCTGCTTTTCGAGATCGATGCGCTCGTATCCATGGCAACCGCGACGTCCAGACGCAGTTTCGTGCTTCCTGAAATACTCGAAGGGCCCGCACGGATCGAAGGCACGGGTCTATTCCATCCGTTCCTGCAATCCCAGGTAAAAAATCCCATATGCCTGGATCAGGATGTCCGCTTTCTGTTTTTGACGGGTCCCAATATGGCGGGCAAGACAACCTACCTGCGGACGTGCGGAACGGTGATTTTTCTCGCGCATATCGGGATGGGAGTGCCTGCAAAAGAGCTTCGGTTCGCGCCGTGTGAAGCTTTTTATACGGCGATCTCACTCGCTGACGACGTCCGCTCCGGCATCAGCTTCTTTCAAGCGGAAGCGCTGCGCGCACGGGTAATCGCGGAGGCCTTGGCGAAGGGACGGCGTGTGGTCGCGATTATGGATGAGCCGTTCAAAGGGACCAATGTGAAAGACGCGCTCGACGCATCATGCGCGTTCTTCTCTCGCCTGGCGCGCAGAGATGGGAGCCTGTTTCTGATTGCCTCGCATTTGATCGAGGCGGGCGGGATGCTCCAGGAGAGCGGGTACGTCGATTGTCGCAGATTCGAAGCCGACGAAGCAGCTTCCGAACTCGCGTTCAATTACCAGCTTAGGCCTGGCCTTTCAACTCAACGTCTCGGCATGCGCGTACTCGAAGACCATGGCGTGCTGCGGCTACTCGATTCCTAGAGTCCGAGCGCCGCTTCCTGTTCCGGCAGTACGGCGCCGATCACCTTCACGCCTGCACCGCGAGCAGCATCCATTGCGGCTATCACGTCCTGATAGATGACATCGGGATCGGCTTTGACGAAAATGACCTTCTGCGGACGATTCCTGTAGATCTCCTTCAGACGACTGGCCAACTGCGCCTTCGCTACCGGCAGCGTATTGATCTTGTAAACGCCACCGGTCTCGATCTGGAGGATGATCTGCGCGGTCGGTGGCTGCTGCGGCTGGGTCGTCTCTTCCTTCGGCAGCTGCACGTCCATTGTCTTCTGGAGGAGCGGCTGCGCGATGATGAAAATGACAAGCAGCACAAGCAGCACGTCGATCATCGGCGTCATGTTGATTTCGGAGATATCGCTCCGACCGGTCTTCCCCATTGAAATGCCCATGACCTGCTCCGCTCCTAATTAATTGCCTTCAGAGACCGTCTCGAGCAGCTCTTCGGTGCCCGGCCTTGAATCCGTTACCGCGGCGAACACGGCCACGCCGGCCTTCTTCGCGATTTCCATGACCTCGAGCAGCTGGCCGTACTTGAGGTTCTTGTCGGCCTTCACGAACAGAACCTTGTCGTCGGGATGCCGCAGGAATTCGGCCTCGAGCAGCTTTTGCGCATCCGCCTTGTTGATCGGCTTCTTGTTGAGGAACCAGTTGCCCTGCTGGTCGACGCCGAACGTGGTGCGATCCTCTTCTTCGGGACGCGCACGCAGGTGTGCACCTTCCGGCAGCTGGGCCTGGAAGCCCGCCATGATCGCCGGTGTCACGATCATGAAGATGATCAGCAGTACCAACATCACGTCCACGAGCGGGGTGACGTTGATGTCACCCATCACACTGGACTCTGAGGCCTCTACGCCTCCGCCACCAGTTTCGCCGCCGACTTCTGCGCTAGCCATGTGTCCCGCTCCTTTTTATACCCGGGCGCGATCTGACGCCGTGGTCGTGCTGCCGATACGGCTGCCGCCTTCCAGCATCGCGGTATCGCCGTGACCCTTGCCGCCCTCGAGGCGTGCCTCGTAGCGGATCAGGAAGTCCATGAATTCCTTGGTCGTGTACGTCACTTCCATCGACAGGTAGTCGATGCGGTTGATGAAATAGTTGTAGAGCCACACCGCCGGAATCGCGACGAGCAGACCGAACGCCGTCGTAATCAGCGCTTCGGCGATACCCGCCGAGATCGCGGCCAGACCGCCGCTGCCGGCGGTTGCCATGCCGGTGAACGCGTTGACGACGCCCATCGTCGTACCGAGCAAACCCACGAACGGTGCCGTTGCGCCGACCGTCGCCAGCACGCCGAGCCCTCGCCGGAAGCGTGCCAGCTGCTCGAGGTTGTTCAGGTCGATCATACGCTGAACCGACGCGACTTCGACCGCGGAAAGCGCATGATCCTGCGAGTGGAAGGTGATGCTCGGAAACACGCGGCGGAACGCAGTCGCCAGATGGCTGTTCGGGTTAGCCTCGACGAGACGCTCGGCCTCGCCGAAGTCCTCGCTGGCGAGCGCCTGCGAGAACGGGCCCGCGAACTTGAGCGTCGCCTTACGGGCGCGGCTGAGCTGGATGAGTTTGCGAATGACGATGGTCGCCACCCAGATGGACATGCCGAGCAACGTGAACACGATGCCCTTGGCAAACCACCCCATGGTGCCCCACAGCTCGAGAAGCGATACGCCGTGCATTTTGGTTACCCCTTTGCGCTTGGATTCTAAATGGAAAAAGCTGGGGGCGGCGCCCGAGGACGCCGCGCCCAACCCCTGGATCTACTGTGTCTTGAATACGATTGGCAACGCGATCCAGACCTTGACCTTCTGATCGCGGTTCAGCGCCGGCGTAAACGCCATGATGTCTGCAACTTTGAGCGCTGCCTGGTCGAGCGCGTCGTGGCCGCTGCCTTCCTTCACCTGCGTACGAATTACGTTGCCGGTCTCGTTGATCAGCAGCCAGGTCAGCACGGTGCCGCCTATGCCCGCATCGCGCAGCAGTGGCGGGTAGTTGCGCACGAGAGCGCGCGAGACAGCGTCACGGTTCTTCAGGTCGGGCCTGACAGTATACGGTGTGAAGACCGGTGCCGCCTCGATATTCTCGGCGGTAACCTTCACGTTCGGGTTGCCTGTCGCGCGACCACCTTCCACACCCTCGCCCGAGAAATCCGATTCCCGGATTTCAGGACCCGCCGACGGCGGCGGGATATCCGGTGGGATCACGGTCGGGACCGTCAGCGTCTGAAAGCCTTTCGGTACCTCCGTCACCTCGGGTGGCGGCGGTGTGTTCTCCGGTGGCGGCGGCGGTGGCGGCGGCGGCGGTTCCGGTTCCGGTTCCGGCACCGGAATCAGGATGTTCGCCTGCTCCTCGTCCGCGGCGGCCGTTCTGACCCTCTGCGTCAGATACACAGCCAGAACGATCAGGACCGCGTGAAAGATCGTCGATACCAGTGCCGAACCCGCCGTGCGCTCCTTTTTGGGATTGCTCGCGATCAGGTTGCTGAACATCTGGTAATCCGCGGGATTCTGTTGCTTAGGCTGATCGGCCATGGGTCACCTGCCTGATTACTCGTCAGTTATTGGATGAATTCCCCTTCAATGTGCGGGGCAGTCCTTCACTTTCAAAGCTGCCCGGCTGGTGCCCCATCCTTGAGTGCAAAAAGTGAAGGGCTGCCCCCGCTCCTTATACACAACGACGACGCACCTAATGTTCCCAGAAGACAATCGAGATCGCCAAGCGCATCCCATGCAGCGACGGATCGCAGCGATCTCTGGACGAAAATGCCTTGCATCCGAGGAATCGGCCCAAACTAGCCGCACCCCAAATACACGTCAAGAAGCGTTGAGCCCGTTGCCCTTGCGCGCTCTGCGCACTGCGGATACACTCCCGCCGCGCGATTTTTGAAGACAGACATTGCCGGTGAAATAGGAAGTTCAACTGATCGATCTGAACAGTTGTCAGGTGCGCGGTGGCTAGACCGAAATCGCTGATGATCGGGGTTGCCGGCGTGCTTGCGCTGGCCAGCATAGCAGTCCTCGCTTTTGCACGCGACAGGCTCGGCAATTTTTCGCCGGACCAGCCGATTGCATTTCCGCACGATCTCCACGCCGGTGGCGCAAACAGGATTCCCTGCATGTACTGCCACTCGTCAGCCGACCGCTCGGTCGACGCAGGCATTCCAGCCGTCCAGGTTTGTGCAGGTTGTCACATTCCGGGCGGTGTGCCGATGGTGCGCGCCGACAGTCCCGGCGTGAAGCAGCTGATTGCGTACTGGCAGAACAAGCAGGCAATACCCTGGGTGCGCATTTACGATCTGCCCGATCACGTGCATTTCCCGCACATGCGTCACATCAAGGCCGGCCTGCAATGTCAGCAGTGTCATGGTGCGGTCGAGAACATGGCGAAGGTCGAGCTGGTAGCGCCCATGCAAATGGGCTGGTGCATTGACTGCCACAAGCAGGAGCAAGCGCGCATCGACTGCTCTGTCTGCCACTATTAAAGGAGCGGGCAGCCCTTCACTTCTCACGAAGAGTTGTCCTTGATGAGAAACAGGAGAGAAGTGAAGGACTGTCCCCGCACCAATTATATACGGGTTAGCGATGAGTAAGGGCATGGAGAGGCGACAGTTCCTGAAAGTGCTCGGCGCGACCGGCGCGAGCAGCGCAGTGCTTTCCGGCTGCAGGCCCAACGGTGATGACAAGCTCATCCCGTACGTTGTTCCGGACGAGGACATCGTGCCCGGCATTTCGACATGGTATCACACCACATGTCGTGAATGTCCGGCGGGTTGCGGCATGAGCATTCGCACGCGCGAGGGCCGCGCGATCAAGGCGGAGGGCAATCCGCTCTCGCCGATTTCGCACGGACGTCTGTGCGCGCGCGGCCAGGCTTCGCTGCACGGCCTTTACAATCCGGATCGGATTCCGCAGCCACTCGTCAGGAACGGCGCCGACTGGCAGCAGCTCTCGTGGGATGACGCCGAGCAGCGCCTCGCCAACGCGCTCCAGGCAAACCGCGGCCGCACCGTAATGCTCACGCACACGTTTACCGGCACGCTCGATCGGCTGATCGATGACTGGTGCGAGGCAATGGGTGTGCAGCGGGTCCGCTACGAGATGTTCGCGTGGGAGCAGGTGCGCGCAGGCTACAGCGCAATCTTTGGTGACGACGTCGTGCCCGTGCATGATTTCGCCAACGCCGATGTCGTCATCACATTCGGCGCCGACTTCATGGAGACGTGGGTCTCGCCGATCGACTACGCGAGCAGCTGGGTCAGCTCGCATGCGTACAGGCAGGGACAGCGCGGCAAACTGATCTCGGTGACGCCGCATCAGTCGTTGACGGACATGAACGCGGACGAGTGGCTCAACATTCGTCCCGGCACGGAACACATCGCGGCGCTCGCGATTGCGCGCTTGATTTCCGAGAGCGCAGCCGGCGGCGCCAGCGCGGGCTCGGAAATGCTGCGGTCGCCTGAAACGGAAGTCACGCAGGCCGCACAGACATGCGGTGTGAGCCCGGATCGTTTGCGCAGTGCCGCGCGCGACTTCGCGCGCAGCGGCCGTTCGCTTGCGGTCGGCCCGGGTGTTTCCTCGTCCCATCGCGCGGGCACCGCGGTCGCCGCCGCGGTCGCGATCCTCAATCAGGTCGCCGGCAACATCGGCACGACCGTAAAGATCGGCCAGCGCGAAGAGCACACGCGCACCGGCACGTACCGTAACGCGCAGGACGTCGTCGCGCGCATGCGCAGCGGCGAGGTCACCGCGCTGCTCGTTTACGGTCCGAACCCCGTCTATGCGATGCCGGAATCCGCCGCGGTGCAGGACGCTCTTGCAAAAGCGAATTTCGTGGCGTCCTTCAGCTCGCATCTGGATGAGACGGCCGCGCTCGCGCACGTGCTGCTGCCCGATCATCATTTCCTCGAGAGCTGGGGCGATTACACCCCGCGCACCGGCATCACATCACTGATTCAGCCGGTAATGGCGCCCGTCTTCAACACCAAGCAGACCGGCGATGTGCTGCTATCAGTCGCGCAGCGCGCGCGCGTGTCGCTGCCGAACGCGGCGCCTACATTCTATGACTATTTGCGTGGACTTTGGACGCGTGAGGTTCTCTCGGGAACGGCGGGCTTGGGCTCGGGAGTGGGAGAGGGTGGGAACAACATCGGGGATGATGCATGGCGTGAAGCCTTGAAAGCTGGTGTGGTGGTACGTGGTGGACCCGCAGTCAGCCCACCCACTCCCGCTCCCCAGCCCGCGGGTAATCCCGCAGTTGATTGGGCGGTCCCCAGCTTTACGGGCGATGGAGAATATCACCTCGTCGTCTATCCGTCCTACAAGTATTACGACGGCAGTCTCGCCAATCGCCCGTGGCTACAGGAGCTGCCGGACCCGATCAGCAAGTTCACCTGGGCATCGTGGATCGAGATCAGCCCGGCGACCGCCAGGCGGCTCGATCTCGACACCGGGCACATGGCCAGTGTGCGCACCGCGGCCGGTAAGACGGAACCGCTGCCGATCTTCATTCATCCCGGCACGCGCGACGATGTCATCGCGATCCAGCTTGGTCAGGGGCACACGCAGCTTGGACGTTACGCGCAAAATCGCGGCACGAACCCGATTCAGCTGTTGCAGGCGGAGGCGGACGCAACATCGGGCGGGCTGGTCTGGTTCCAGGCGAAGGCGCACCTCGAGCCGACCGGCAAATGGGAGCGACCATCGCAGCACGGCATCCATGACGATCAAAGCAATCGCAAGATCGCGCAGACAATGACGTTGAGCAGTGCGCGCGACGCGGACGTCAAGCGCGGTTTTCTGGTCGCGGCCGCGGCGCACGAGCCGGCCGAGCACACAACGGCCGGCGGTCCAGGCGATCATGGCGGACATGGTGAAATGCCGCATCCCATGGACGCGAAAATTCATCAGTTACAGGGCGCCGGCGGCATGACGCCGATCGAGATGGATGCATCGCCGAAGGGCTATCCGCAGACCGGCATGCACTACGGCGAATACACGGAGACTGCGCCGCGCTGGGGCATGGCCATCGATCTGGAGAAGTGCATCGGCTGTAGCGCGTGCGTGACCGCGTGCTATGCCGAGAACAACATCGGCGTGGTCGGTCCGCAACAGGTCGTGATGGGGCGCATCCTTCACTGGATCCGCATCGAGCGCTATTTCGAGCATCAGTTCGAGGGCGAAGGTCTCACCGCGGATGCGGGCGAAAGCCAGGGCTCCGGTTATTTCAGAGGCACGCGCTTCGTGCCGATGACCTGCCAGCACTGCGGCAATGCGCCGTGCGAGCCGGTCTGTCCGGTTTACGCGGCCTACCATACACCCGATGGTCTGAACGCTCAGGTTTACAATCGCTGCGTCGGCACGCGTTACTGCGCGAACAACTGCCCGTACAAAGTGCGCGTATTCAACTGGTACAGCTGGGAATGGCCGGAGCCGCTCAATTGGCAGTTGAATCCGGAAGTCACGGTGCGCGAGAAGGGCGTCATGGAGAAATGCACGTTCTGTGTGCAGCGCATCCGTGAGGCGCAGAATCATGCGCGCGTCGAGGATCGCGCCGTCACGGATGGCGAGATCACACCGGCGTGCGCGCAGACTTGTCCTGGTGATGCCATCGTATTCGGCAACGTCAAGGATCCCAATTCACGCGTCGCGCGGGTGGCCGCGTCCGGCCGCGGCTACCGGGTGTTCGAAGAGCTGAACACGCAATCGGCAATCACGTACCTGAAGCGCGTAGAGCTGGATTAGCGATGGCAACCAAGGAGCGAGAGCTTAGGTCCGAAACTCATCCCGGGATCGAGAGTTTCCAGGACGTCAATCGCGACGTCATGAAGCTGCTCACCCCGCCGGGCCGTGCATACAAGATCCTGTTTGCCGGCGTGCTCGCCGTGTTGGCCTGGGCGATCTACGCGTGGATGGTGCAGATCGTCCTCGGCATCGGTAAATCGGGACTCATCAATCCGGTAGGCTGGGGTGTCTACATTACGACCTTCGTCTTCTGGGTCGGTATCGCGCACTCGGGCACGCTCATCTCGGCGATTCTCTATCTGTTCCGCGCGCGCTGGCGCCAGTCGATCTATCGCGCGTCCGAAGCGATGACGGTCTTCGCGGTCATGACCGCGGGCCTGTTTCCGATCATCCACCTCGGCCGGCCGTGGATCTTTTACTACCTGATGCCGTACCCGAACCAGCGCGAGCTTTGGCCGAACTTCCGCTCGCCACTCGTGTGGGATGTGTTCGCGATCAGCACGTACCTCACCGTGTCCGCGACATTTTTCCTGGTCGGCATGATTCCCGACATCGCGGCGGCGCGCGATGCCACGCGCGAGCCGTGGCGCAAGAAGTTGTACAGCATGCTCTCGTTCGGTTGGCGCGGCACCGATGACGAATGGCGCCATTTCACGCGTGCCTATCTGTATCTCGCGGCGCTGGCCACTCCGCTCGTGCTGTCGGTGCACTCGGTCGTGTCGTGGGACTTCGCGATGGGCATCGTGCCCGGCTGGCACACGACGATCTTCGCGCCGTACTTCGTTGCCGGCGCGATTTTCAGCGGCCTCGCGATGGTCATCACGCTGCTGGTGCCGATCCGCAAGATCTTCGGTCTCGAGAACTACTTTACGATCAAGCATTTCGACTCGATGGGGAAGCTCATCCTGTTGACCGGCAACATCGTATTTTACGCGTACCTGACCGAATATTTCATAGCGTGGTACAGCTTCGAGACGCCTGAGCGTGCGGCCTTCTGGTACCGCGCTTTTGGTGATTACTGGTGGGCAACCTGGATCATGATGGGCTGCAACGGCATCATTCCGCAGCTGCTGTGGCTCAAGAAAGTGCGCCAGAATATCGCCGCGCTGTTCGTGATCACGATCTTCATCAATATCGGCATGTGGTTCGAGCGCTTCGTGATCATCGTGGTCAGTCTCTCGCACGAGTTCGAGCCGTGGCAGTGGCGCAATTACCAGCCGTCGTGGGTCGAGATGTCGATTCTGGCGGGCAGCTTCGCCTGGTTCTTCATGTGGTTCCTGCTGTTCCTGCGCGTGTTGCCCGGCGTATCCGTGCAGGAGCTGAAAGAAGTGCTGCCGCTACCGCGCCGGAAGCGGCCGGTTAGAGTCGAGCCGGCGGGAGACTGACAATGAACGGAGCCAGAGAAGATGGTGTGCTCGGCGTATTCACCGACATCGATGGCGCGGTCGAGGCGATTAACAATTTGAGGGCCGCGGGACTGAAGCGGATCGTGACGTTTTCGCCCATGCCTAGCCACGATCTCGAGCACGCGCTGCACCCGCCGCAGAGTCCGGTGCGCGTTTTTACACTGGTGGGCGGTCTTACCGGCGCTGCAACCGGCTTCGCGCTGCCGACCTGGACATCGCTGGACTGGCCGCTGGTGACCGGTGGCAAACCGATCATTTCGATACCGCCAATGGTCATCATCGCGTTCGAGCTGATGATTCTGTTCGCCGCGCTCTCGACCATCGCAGGGCTGTTCATTAATGCGCGGCTGCCGCGCGCGCGCACGCAGGTGATCTACGATACATCTTTTTCGGCGGGCAACTTCGGTGTGCTGGTGGTGGCGAACGGCAAGACACAACAGGCGCGCGAGATCCTGACGCGCGCTGGTGCCGTATCGGTTCGCGAAAAAGCCGAGGAGGTGCGCGTTGATATCTAGGCGATCCATGCGGTCCAGGCAATCCAGGCGATCTGTGCGTTTCGCAATGACCGCATTGATCGTCATGATCGCCATGACCGCGGGTGCATGCACGCAGATGGAAGATGGCGCGGCGTCGATCCCAGTGTTCAGCTTCCTGCGTAATTCGCCGGCCTTCGATCCTTATGAAGCGCCACGCCCGGCGCCCTACGGCTCCGTGCCGTTCGGCACGCCGGCCGGCGAGTCGCTCGGGCCACTGGAAGCAACCGAAACAGGGCTGAACGAATTCGCTGCGCGCATACGCAATCCGCTGGCGGCGAGCGACACGCTCGCGCTGCGCGCCGGGCAAGTCATGTTCGATCGGTATTGCGCGGTCTGCCACGGAGCACAGGGCAAAGGCAACGGCACGATCATCGGGCAGGGCAAATTCCCGTTTGCACCGGACCTGATGCTGCCAGCCACGCGTGCGCGCACGGACGGTTATATGTACGCGATCATTCGCGCCGGGCGCGGCCTGATGCCCGCATACGGACCGCGCATGAATCATCTCGAGCGCTGGGCGACGGTCATGTACGTGCGCCAGCTACAGGGCAGCGTCGGCGCCGTAACCGCGCCCGCAGCAGCCGCGACCACGACCGCGACCGCGACCACGAATTAGCTATGAGTCATACCGACATGCATCCCGAGCTGCCGTATCGCCGGCTGGAATCGACCGGCGTGTTGCGCCTGCTCATACCGGCATTCCTGCTGATTGGCGCGGCCGCCATCGCGGCGTCGTTCGCGACCGACACGGCGCGCGCCTGGCGTGCGTATCATTTCAACTGGCTCTACTTCCTGAGCATCTCTCAGGGCGCGGTCATTCTTTCGGTCGTTGTCAGCATCACGCGCGGCGTCTGGTCGCGACCGGTGCGACGTCTCGCGATGTCATTCGTGACGTATCTGCCGATCGCGTGGCTGCTCGTGCTGCCGAGTTTGCTGATCGGCGCGCAACACATCTGGCCATGGGTCGCACATCCGGAAACCATGCAGGCCGGCAAGGAGGCGTACCTGAACGTGCCGTTCATGACGGCGCGAACACTCCTGTTGCTCGCCGGGTTGGTCGCCGTGGATCTGATCTTCGTCTACTGGTCACTGCGTCCGGATCTTGGGCTGACTCGTGATCGCGCGCCCGACGCCGCACGCGGCTGGTACGATCGCATCACGCAGAACTGGGGCACACAGGAAGTCGAAGAGCTGACGTCGTACCGAAAACTCGCGCGGCTGGGCCCGCTGGTAGCCGTCGCATTTGCGATCTCGTTCGGCGTGCTGGCGTGGGACTTCGTTATGTCGCTGGAGCCGCACTGGTTCAGTACGATGATCGGTCCGTATTTCTTTATGAGCGCGTTCCTTGGCGGCATCGCGTGGACGGTCATCGTGTGCGTCGTGTGGGTGCTGCGCGGTGGCGCGGGCGACATCATTCAGCACGTCACATTGCACGACATCGGCAAGTTGATGTTCGGCCTGTGCGTATTCTGGGCGTACCTGTTCTACTCGCAATGGCTCGTGATCTGGTACGGTATGCTGCCGATCGAGCAGGACTGGATCAATCACCGTTTCGGCATGCCGTTCCAGCCGATCATGGCCGTAGTGTTCGCGTGCCTGTTCGTATTGCCATTCTTCACGCTGATGGGCGTTGCGCCCAAGCGTAAGCCGCAGATTCTGGTCGCGGTCGCCGGCATAATCGCGGTCGGCCTCTGGCTCGAGCGCTACATGCTGGTCTATCCCGCGCATTATTTCGGCACTGCGGACGCGCCATTCGGCTGGCAGGAAATCGGCACCGGATTGTTCTTCCTGGGGCTTGTCCTGCGGTCGATCACTTGGTTCCAGCAGCGCTTCCCGGTCTTCCAGATGTGGCTGCCGATATCGGAAGTGGAGTTGCTGGGAGTCGAGCCGATTAATGCGCAGGTGACGGCGCCAGACGATGAGGATGTGAGAACGTAGGGCGATCAGTGCGATAAGTGCGATAAGTGCGATTAGTGCGATTAGTGCGATTAGTGCGATTAGGGGTTGTCAGATAATAACTGACTCATTTGCCAGAACTGCCGCTCGGCCGAATCGTGTAATTCCACTCGCCATGAAAACGATGTGGTTGAAGCTGGACGCGTTGCATTTGTTCATCACTGATCA